>JASHSI010000035.1 GCA_030040915.1 Thermoplasmata archaeon
ATATCTCGGAGACGGGTCGGGCCGAGGCCCCGGACCCCGCCCTTTTAACCCGGGCCCTTCTCGCGGCCGACGGCGGGCCCCGCGGGCCCGCGAGGAGTCCGTTCGAGAAGATGGCGCGACCTACGGTCCCCCCGGGGGCGACGATCGCGGTGCTCGGCGCGGGGAACATGGGGAGCGGCATCGCGCAGGCGTGCGCCCAGGCCGGGTTCCGGGTCCGGGTGCGCGACGTCGACGATGCGATGCTCGACCGCGGCCGCGGGCTCGTCGCGAAGACCCTCGAGGGGGGGATCCAGCGCGGGAAGCTCACGCCCGCGAAGCGGGACCAGGTCCTCGCCCGCATCGAGTGGACGAAGGAGGTCGCCCAGGCCGTCCAGGGGTCGGCGCTCGTCATCGAGGCGGTCTTCGAGGAGGAGGCGGTCAAGCGTGCGGTCTTCGCCGAGGTCGCGAGGGCGGCCGACCCGAGCACCCTCGTCGTCACGAACACCTCGAGCCTCTCGGTCACCCGCCTCTCGGAAGGATTCCCCGAACCCGGTCGGTTCGCCGGGCTCCACTTCTTCTTCCCGGCGGCGATCAACCGCCTCCTCGAGGTCATCGGCGGGGAACGGACCGATCCGTCGACGCTCGAGGAGCTCGAGCGGTTCGGCTACCGGCTCAAGAAGGTCCCGATTCGGGTCGCGGACCGCGCCGGCTTCGCCGTCAACCGCTACTTCGTCCCCTACCTCAACGAGGCGACGCGGCTCGCCGAGGAGGGGGTCGCGAGCCTCGAGACCATCGAGGAGGTCGGCCGGACCCTCTGGGGCGCCTCCCTCGGCCCGTTCGAGCTGATGAACGCGACCGGGGTCACGATCGCCTACCACTCGATGGGCTCGCTGGCGAGCGCGTTCGGCGCGCCGTACGCCCCGTCGAAGGCCCTCGAGGCCCAGTTCAAGGCCGCGAAGCCCTGGGCCTGGAAAGGGACGGGGATCGAGGAGGGGAAGAAGGCCGAGGTCGAGGAGCGCTTCCTCGGGCTCGTCCTCGGGATCGCCACGGAGATGGTCGAGGAGGGGGTCTGCTCGGCCGAGGCGACCGATCGGGGGGCCACGATCGGCCTGCGTTGGTCGAAGGGACCGTTCGCCCACCTCAACGCGGTCGGGATCCCCGAGGCTCGGCGCCTCGTGGACGCCTACGCCGCCCGATGGAGCGGAGCGTTCCCGGTATCGGCCGAGCTCAAGGTGCGGGCCGATCGCGGGGAGCGGGATTGGCCCCTCTCGGCGGTCCGACTCGAGCGCCGAGAGAAGGTGGACTGGGTCCTTCTGGATCGGCCCGAGGCGCTCAACTCGCTCAACTCGGCGCTCCTCTCGGACCTGTCGAAGGCGTTCGACCGCCTCGACGCGGACCCCTCCGTGCGCTGCGTGGTCCTCGCTGGGTCCTCGCCGACGTTCGCCGCGGGAGCCGACATCCTTGAGATGGAGAAGAAGGACCTCGCCGAGGGGCGGGCGTTCGGGTTCCTCGGACAGGGCGTGTGCCGGAAGATCGAGGAGTTCCGCACCCCCGTGATCGCCCTCGTCGAGGGGTACGCCCTCGGGGGCGGGCTCGAGATCGCCCTCGCCGCGGACTTCATCGTCGCCGCCGAGGGGGCCCGCCTGGGCCTCCCCGAGGCGACGGTCGGGATCCACCCGGGGTTCGGCGGGGCCTCGAGACTCACGCGCCTCATCGGCCGAGGGCGGACGAAGCTCCTCGTCTTCACGGCCGAGGGGGTCGACGCGTCCGAGGCGGCGCGCCTGGGGTTCGTCGCGCGGGTCCTTCCCGCGGAGTCCGCTCGCGCCGACGCGCAGGCGCTCGCGAGCACCATCGCCGAGCGCGCGCCGCTCGCGCTCTCGTGGGCGAAGGCGATCATCAACCGCGGCGCGGACGCGTCGCTCGACGCCGCGCTCCGCCTCGAGGGCGAGTCGGCCGGCCACACGTTCGCCACCGCCGACCGGGCGGAGGGGATGGCCGCCTTCCGGGAACGTCGGCCCCCGAAGTTCTCGGGCCGATAGGGCCGCCCTCGCCCGCCGCGAGGGAAGCGTAAGGGCCGTCCGGGCCCAGGGGACGGGTCGAACCGCGGAGGCTCCGCCGACCGGGGGCGGGTTCACCTTCGCCGGGCGGGCCGGGGGCGCGATAACCGCGGACCCCTCGGGGAGCATGGGTCAGGCCGGTCGCTCTCGCGCCGTCGCCCAAGCCGCCACGTGGCGAGCTCCCGTCGCGCGATCTCGCCCCCGTAGCGGAACCGGATCAGGTCCGTCCGGCAGTCGACGAGCCCCTGACGTCGGGCGGGAGGCAGGGCAACGACGTCCGAGTAGGTCCGGAGCAGGTCACGATACTGTCGGGTGGTGTAGACGCTCTCGGTCTCGAACCGAAAGAGCACACCCGGGCCGAACTCCTCCGACCGGTCGAGGTCCGGGACCGGCGATCTGACGGACGACGCCCGCGGGAACCGGAAGCCCGCCCGTGCTCCGGGGACCCATCGCAGGTAGCAGCGCTGGGACTCGGCCCAGCCCCTTTCCCTGCCCCCCGCCACGTGGACCCCACCTACGAGGGCGAGGAGCCCGGACCTTGGGGTCCAACCAACGGAAGGAGACGGCGGCGACGATCAGGTCGAACGGCTCGGGAGGGAGCGGCCGCTCCTCGAACGCGGCCCGTACGACGCGGACGTTCGGATGCGGTCGGAGGCTCCTACGGGCGAGCGCCGCGAGCCGGGGACCGAGCTCTATGCCAACGACCGGGGCTCCCGTGGGCGCCAGTGGCGCGTGAACCGACCGGACCCGCACCCGATCTCGAGCACCCGCGAGCCTAGACCGATCGGCGCGTACCGAAGCAGACGACGGACGAGCGGGGCCGGAGGCGGACGACGCACCGAGTCGAACCTCGTGGCCACCGCATCGAACGTTCACCGACGCGAGCGGGCCGTTCGACGGACCGTGTTCGTACGTGCGACCGGTGCCATTCCCGGCCCCCCGGTGGTCGCTCCGCACGAGAAATCCGTTTCCTCCGAGGGCGTGCCGACCCCCCCGCCAGTCGTGGGGGAGGGTCAACGCGGCCATCGGGGCGCGTGCCGGGGGGCTCGGGCCGGCCGAAGGGCGCGCTAGTGCCCGCCCTTCGCAGCGAAGGCGTCGTACGCCTCGGCGGAGTCGAGCGCGCTGGCGTCGAACGACCCGCTCGGCTTCAACCGGTAGATCCAGCCCTTCTGGTAGGGGTCCTGGTTGATGAGGCCCGGGGTCGCCTTGAGCGACTCGTTCACCGCCGAGATCGTGCCGTCGGCCGGCGCGTAGACGTCGGCGACGGTCTTCACCGACTCGAGGACCAGGACCGACTCGCCGCGCTTCACGGCGCGGCCGGCCTTCGGCAGATCGACGAAGACGATGTCGGTGAGCTCGGACTGGGCGTGGTCGGTGATCCCGACGACGAGGTCGCCGCCCTCGGTGCGGACCCATTCATGGCTCTTCGTGTAGCGTCGGTCGTTCGGGGTCGCGCTCATGTCCCTCCCTCCCAGCTATCGGCGTACTTACGCTGCGCCTCGGTCGGTTCGTCGAGGCCGATCCCGAACGGGCCGAGCGCGGCCATCGCGACCGCCCGGTCGATCTCGACGGGGACGGCGTGGACCTTCGACGCCATCGAGCGGCCCTCCTTGGCGATCCGCTCGGCGGAGAGCGCCTGGAGGGCGAAGGAGAGGTCCATGATCTCGACCGGATGGCCCTGCCCGGTCGCGAGGTTGATGAGGCGGCCGTCGGCGAGGAGGTAGGCCCTCCGTCCGTCCGGGAATCGGTACTCCTCGACCTGGGGTCGGACCCGGGCGTGCGAGACGGCGAGGCCCTCGAGGTCGCCTTTCGAGACCTCGATGTCGAAATGTCCCGCGTTCGAGAGCACGCATCCGTCCTTGAGGACCTTGAAGTGTTCCTCGCGGACGATGTCCCGGTTCCCGGTCGCCGTCACGATGAGGTTCGCCTCGCGCGCGGCGTCGAGCATCGGCACGACGCGGAACCCCTCGAGGCGGGCTTCGAGGGCCCGGACGGGGTCGATCTCCGTCACGATGACGTCCGCCCCGATCCCGCGGAGCCGGCTCGCGATCCCCTTCCCACACCAGCCGTACCCGGCGACGACCGCGACGCGGCCCGCGAGGAGGAGGTTCGTCGCCCCGAACAGCCCGTCGAGGACCGACTGTCCGCAGCCGTAGCGGTTGTCGAAGAGATGCTTCATCTGGGCGTCGTTGACGTCGATCGCCGGGAAGCGGAGCTTCCCAGACCGCTCGAGCGCCCTCAGCCGGGTGATCCCGGTCGTCGTCTCCTCCGTCGATCCGAGGATCTCCCCGCGGTCGGGGAGCGAGGTATGGGCGAGCGCCACGAGGTCGGCACCGTCGTCGACGATCACCTGGGGCCGGGCGTCGAGCATCGCCTGGACGCCGGCGCGGTATTCGGGGAGGCTCATCCCCTTCCGGGCGTGTACGTCCACCCCGGCCGAGTGGAGCGCCGCCGCCGCATCGTCGTCCGTGGAGAGCGGGTTCCCTGCCGCGATGTGGACCTCCCCCCCGCCCGCCTGGAAGGCAAGCGCAAGGGCGGCCGTCTTCGCCTCCAGGTGGAGGACCAGCGAAAGTCGGAGGCCTTCGAACGGCCGCTCCTTCTCGAACCGCGCCCGGATGCTCTCGAGGACGGGCATGTGGGCGCGGGCCCAGTCGACCTTCAGACGACCGGCTTCTGCATCCCTGGGCATCGTCGCGGGCCGTCGATGGGAACGGCCGGGTTATAGCGGTTCGCCCGCCGTCGGCCCACTCGGGGTCCGTCGGCGATCCGCGGCGCCCGCGAGCGCTACTGTGTGACCGCCCCGCAGAACGGACAGACGAGGTAGCCCGCGGGAATCTCCTTCTGGCAGTTGGAGCAGACCGTGATCCCGGCCCCGGCCCCTTCGGGCGGGACGGGCTCGGACGCTGGGGGTACCGCCGGCGCGGCCGGGGCCGGAGGCGCTAGGGTGGGCTTGGCCGCCGGCGGGGGAGTTGGGGTGGCCTTCGCCGGGGCGCCGGCGGGCTTCGGCATGGCGTTCGGCAGCGGGGCGGCGTCGGTCCTCTGGACCGATTCCCGAGGCTGGGTGCCGCCGACGCGGGAGCCCTGGGCCTGCTGGCTCTTCCACTGGCTGAACGGAACGTAGGAGGACTGGCGCTTCCACCAGTCCCAGAACGCGCTCTCGGTATACGCCTCGCCGAGCGCCTTCTTCCCCTCCGCGCGGAACCGCTCCACGAAGTCGGCGTACCCCTGCCGCTCGGGGTCCGCCTTCTCCTCCCCCTCCTTCCCGAGGAGAGTGGCCGCGCACTCCGGACAGACGCGCGAGCCGCCGGGGATGGTGGAGCCGCATCGGCTGCACCGGACCCGGTCGGCCTCGAATTCGGCGCCGCACTTCGGACAGGCGGTGGCGTTCTCGGGGATCATCTCCCCGCACTCCCCGCACTCGACGACCTTCCCCTTGGCCCGCTGCCGGACGAAGAGGAGGAAGCCGAGGATGGCGCCGACCACGATGGCGAGGACCACGATGAGGAGCCAGAGGGGAAGGCCGAGGACCGACTGGTCGTACCATGCGACGGCGGCCGGAGGGGTCGAGGTCGTGACGGTGAACGCCGCGGTGGTGTTCGACCAGACCGTCCGTCCTCCAAAGTAGGCCGAGGCGTCCAGGGCGTACACGCCCAGGGGCATCGAGGGGGGAATCTCGATCAGGACGGATCCGTTCCCCGCGGCGAGCGAGTGCCCCACCACGAGGTAGACCACCCCAGTCGTCCCGCGGGCCGTGATGTTGAGGACGCCCGTGCCGGGGGACTCGAAGTGCACGACGACCGACGTGGTCGTCCCCTGAAGGAAGGTATGCTCGATGCCGGTGATACTGAGGGTCAGGTACGCCGGGACGACGGTGACCCCGTACGTGGCGGACGCCGACCCCTTTCCGGGGTTCCAATCCACCGTGACGTTGAACACGCCAAGGATGCCCCCGTCATGGACCCCGACGAGGCTACCGTTGACGGTCCAGTTGAACTCGACCGTACGGCTCGCCCCGGGAGCGAGGGGCCCGAACTCCTGGACCGGGACGATCTGGGTGACGTTGGTCCCGCCGGCCAGGCGGAAGCTGAGGGTGGCGCTGAAGCTCGAGACCGTGCCGCTCCCCGAGTTATTCACGAGGGCGAGGACCGAGACGTTCTGGTCGACCGCGATCGTGTCGTTCGAGACGTGGATCGCGGAGAGATCGACGGAGGGCGTCCCGACGGAGAGCGACGTCCGGAAGGTCGAGAAGACCACCGTCGACGCGACGACCGGTCGGGTGGCGTTCATGCCGGAGGTCTGGAGGTCATAGGGGTAGGGGGTGACGGAGGCGGTCTCCCAGGCCGTGATCGGGCCGCTGCCCGTCGCGACGGTGGTACCGAGATTGTAGTCCCCGTCGAACTCGCCGTCCGGCATCGAGGAGGAGGTCAACAGGTCCGAGGCGACGAGGAGCGAGGCATTCCCGCTCAGGTTCGTCTCGCCGTAGTCGGGGGCCCCGTGTTCGGAATCCCAGCTGGTCACATAGGTGGCGATCGCCGGGTCCGATGCCTCGAAGTCGTTCTGCCAACCGACGGTGGAGTTATCGCTCGACGCGCCGGAGTACAGGTAGTCCGCCTGCACCGTGGCCGCGTAGATCGGGATCGACTGCGCGGCCTGGACCTCGACCTCGAGCCAGCGGTAGAGGGAGGCGTTGCTCCCCGGGCCGACCACCACGACCGACTGGTTGAGGTAGTCGGCCGTCAGGTTCGCGTCGACCGAGATGTTCGCCAGGAACCCGTCCGCCCCATCGGTCAGGAGGATCTTCGAGGAGTTGGAGGGGACGTACGAGGTCCCGGGAAGGCCGGGGGTCGCGCCGTAATTAATCCCAAAGGAGCTGTCGGCCGCAGTAAGTACCGTCCCCGATCCGACCGCCGTCAGGTTGTAGCTCCACGTTCCGAACGTGGCGAGCGCGCCGTTCACGGTGACGGACGAGGCGGGGGCGGTGATCTCGAGGGCCACGCCGTCCGAATCCAGGGCCTCCAGGAACGCGGGGAGACCGGTCGAGTTGATCGCGCCCAGCAGCGGGTCCGGGAGGTTCACCCGGGCACTCGTCCCGGAGGAGGGAAGCGTGAGGGCGGGAAGCGCGTACGGAGTCCCGCCGTAGACGATCGACCAGGTCGAAAGGGTCGTCGAGGTAAGGGTCGCATACTGGAGCGTGAGCGAGCCGGAGAAGACGGTCGGGAGCGCCGCCTCGAGCGCGAGGAGTCCCGAGTCCGTGGGGTCCGGTCCGGCGAGGTCGACCGTGTAGACCGTCCCGGAGCCTCCGGTGATTCCGAGCGAGGTCGTGTTGTCGCCGACCGGGCCCGGGCTGATGGTGGTTGCGTTGATCACCTCGTGGAACGTGCCGTTCTCGGCCGAATCGAAGAGGGCCGCGTGGGCCCCCCCCTCGACGTAGAGCGCCGGAGCGTACTCGGTGGCGTTGATGAGCCCCCCCAGCACGGGGTCGCTCCCGGCGGATAGCACTGCCTTCACCTGAGGGTTCGGCTCGATCCGGGAGCCGCTGAGCTCGAAGCTCGCGGCCGCGCCCTCGACCGTGATGGCTCCCGGGAAGGCGAGCGCTCCGTCGGTCATCTGGAAGGAGCCGTTGTCGACGACGAGGGAGAGAGACGGATACGGATCGATCTGTTGGACGAACGTGGTCACGGTGGAGTTGATGAGCACGACGCTGCCGTCGTCGACGAACTGGTCGACGTGGGCGAATCGGTTCGCCAGGGATCCGTTGTCTCCGACGAACTGGACGAACTCCAGGGTGGTGTTCCGGATCGTGAGCGACCCGCCGTGCTCGACGACGATGCTGCCCGCCTGGTAGTAGGTGAGGTTGCCTTGGGTGGGGGCGATCGTCCAGGAGACCCCGCTCGCCACGGTGAGCGTCCCCCCGGCTTCCGTCCGGGCGAGCGCCGAGTGGACGGACGGAACCGTGACGCCGGGGAGTGGCGCCGCGGGAGAAGGGGCCGCCGGGCCTACCCCGCCGCCGAGCAGCGCGAACCCGCTGAGGAGGAGAAGGCCGAGGACGAGGGCCACGCCCCCGTACCGCGGGACCCATGCGAAGGAGATCGGGGAATCGCGGGCCGCCGGGGACCGGTCGCCATTCGGAGTCACGCCTTGAAATTGATTGGTTCGTGTATAAAAAATATGGGAGCGGGCCGACGGCGCGGGCTCGGCGGGGAACCCTTGTACGTAGGGTCGTGGGGTGTACACGAGCTCGCGGGTCAGGGCGGGGGCTCACGCCGCGGGGGGAAGTCTCACCACGACCTTGCCGAACAGCTCCGGTGACGACAACCGGGCGAGCGCTTGCGGGGCCTCTTCGTACGGGAAGGTCGAATCGACCACGGGGGAGAGCCGGCCCCGGGCGAGCTCGTCGAGCACCGCCTCGAACTCGCTCGCGTGGGCCATCGTGCTCCCACGGATCGACGCTTGGCGCCAGAAGAGCGTCCTAACGTCGATCGAGAGCTCCGCCCCGGCCGTCGCCCCGATCACCACCACGCGGCCCCCCCGGGCGAGCGCGCGCAGGGAGAGCGGGAGGCTGGGCGCGCCGACCGAATCGAAGATCACGTCGACCCCCCGCTTCTCGCTCCACTGCCAGAGCGCGCGGTCCGCGGGACGGTCCGGCCCTGTGACGAGGACCTCGTCGGCGCCGAGGCGGCGCGCTCGCTCCGCTTTCGCCTGGGAGCGGGTCGTCACCACGACCCGCGCTCCGGTGAGCTTCGCGACCT
This sequence comes from Thermoplasmata archaeon, assembly GCA_030040915.1. Classification (GTDB taxonomy): domain Archaea; phylum Thermoplasmatota; class Thermoplasmata; order Lutacidiplasmatales; family UBA184; genus Lutacidiplasma. Next base: position 8,786 of record JASHSI010000035.1, read on the forward strand.
GGACCGCGGCCGTGGCGACCCCCCCGCCGGCGCCCACGATCGCGCAGGTCTCTCCGGCCCGGAGAGAGCCGACGGTACGGAGGGCCCGCCAGGCGGTCTGGAAGACGAGCGGGGCCGCCGCCCCCTCTTCGAAGGACATCCGTTCGGGGAGGGGGTGGACGTTTCGGGCGGGGACGACGGCGAACTCGGTCGTCGACCCCTGGGTGTGCTCGCCCAGGATCCGGTAGTTCCGGCAGTACGCCTCCTCGCCCTTCCGGCAGGCGTCGCAGGTGCCGTCCCAGAGCCCGGGGTTGATGAGCACCCGGTCCCCGGTCCGCCGGCCCGTGACCCCATCCCCCAGCCGGTCGACCGATCCCGCCCCGTCCGAGCCGAGCACGTGCGGCCGCTCGATCGAAACGCCGGGAATCCCGGCGAGGGTGAACAGGTCGAGGTGGTTGAACGAGGCGGCCCTCAGGCGGATGCGAATCTCGCCCGGGCCGGGAACGGGCTCGGCGATGTCGACGAAACGGGCCCGGTCGGGGCCCCCGTGCTCGGCGAAGCCGAACCCTCTCACGACTCCGGTTCCCGGACCGCGTGCCACTCGGTCTCGGCGCCTCGGTCCTCCAGCCGAATCCCGGCGGTGAGGAGGTCGGCGCGCAACCGGTCGGCCTCGGCGAACTCCTTGCGCTCCCGGGCCCGGGTCCGGGCCGACAGGACGACCCGGACGAGCGGGTCGAGGCGCTCGCGCCCCGCGGAGGCGTCGGTCGCCTCGAACAGGCCGAGGACGTCCCGGCCCCACCGGAACGGTGCCTCCAACGTCGAGATCGCCGAGCCCGAGAGGGCGTCGAGGTGGGGCAGCCACTCCTGCACGGTGCGGGCCCAACCGAAGAGCCCGGCGATGGCCGCGCGCGAGTTGAAGTCCTCGGCGAGGGTTTCGTCGAGCGAGTTCGGCAGCCCGGTCGCCGCCGTCGCCACCTCGGCGGGGAGCTCCCGGCCGGCCCGTTCGGGTCCCGATCTCGCGAGCGCCTCGGCGAGCCGCCCCGCCGGTTGGGCGAGGCGATCGTACGCCTCCCGGGCCTCCTCGAGGCTCTTCCCCTCGACGAAATCGAGCGGGCTCCGGTAGTGGGCGTTGAGGTAGAAGAACCGGACGACCATGGGGCCGTACCGGCCGATCGTCCCCTGCAGGGAGACGACGTTCCCGACCGACTTCGACATCTTCTCGCCCTTGAACTGGAGCATCCCGGCGTGCATCCAGTAGTTGACGAGCGGCCGCTCCCCGGTCGCCGCCTCCGCCTGGGCGATCTCCGCCTCGTGGTGGGGGAACTTGAGGTCGAGGCCCCCGCCGTGGAGGTCGTACCGGGCCCCGAGCAATCGCCCGGTGATGGCGGTGTCCTCGATGTGCCAGCCCGGTCGGCCCGGACCCCAGGGGGACTCCCACGACGGCTCGCCCGGTCGGGCCGCCTTCCAGAGGACGAAATCCTCCGGGGCGCGCTTGCCGGGCTCCGCCTCGATGCGCGTGCCGGTCCGGGCCGCGTCGAGGCGCTGGCCCGAGAGCGCCCCGTAGGAGGGGAACCGCGCGACGTCGAAGTAGACCGACCCCTCGGCCGGGTAGGCGAACCCCTTCGAGACGAGCGCCTCGACCTGGGCGAGGATCTCCGGGAGGTAGTCGGTGGCGAACGGGTAGTAGTTGACCGAGCGGACCCCGAGCGTCTCCATGGCGAGGTGCCAAGCGAGGAAGTGCCGCTCCGCGAGCTTCAACGGGTCGATCCCGCGTTCCCCCCCGCGGGCGATCAAGCGGTCGTCGATGTTGGTGACGTTCTGCACGTAGAAGACGCGGTAGCCCCAGCGGGCAAGGGCCCGGGCCACGACGTCGAAGACGACCGCGGTGCGCCCGTGCCCCAGGTGGGCCTCGTCGTACGGGGTCAGTCCGCAGACGAACATCCCGACCTTCGGGGGGGTGATCGGCACGAAGAGCCGGATCTCCCGGCTCAGCGAATCGTAGACCGTGAATCGCCGCATGGCTCCCTCCCTCTCAGGCCCTCGAGAGGGCGCGTCGGACGTCGTCCGCGAGGTCGGCGGGGTCCTCGATCCCGCAGGAGAAGCGCAGGAGCCCGTCGGAGATCCCTCGGGCGACCCGCTCGGCGCGGGGGACCGAGGCGTGCGTCATCTTCGCCGGGTGGTCGATCAACGACTCGACCCCGCCCAGGCTCTCGGCGAGCGTGAACACCTCGAGCGCCTTGAGGAAGCGCCGGACGGCGGGGAACCCCCCGGAGAGCGACGCGCTCAGCATGCCCCCGTAGCCGTCCATCTGCCGCCGAGCGAGCGCGTGCTGGGGGTGGCTCGTGAGCCCAGGATAGTGGACCTCCGAGACCTTCCGGCTCCCGGCGAGGACCTCCGCGACGGCCCGGGCGCTCTCGGTGTGGGCGTCCATCCGGATCCCGAGGGTCTTCAAGCCCCGCAGGACGAGGAAGCAGTCGAACGGGCTCGGCACGGCCCCGACGGCGTTCTGGAGCCAGAGGAGTCGCTCCCCGAGCTCGCGGTCCTGAACGATGAGGGCCCCTCCAATCACGTCGGAGTGCCCGCCGAGGTACTTGGTCGTGGAGTGGAGGACCACGTCGGCCCCTCGCTCGATCGGCCGCTGGAGCGCCGGTGTCGCGAAGGTGTTGTCGACCGCGACGAGCGCCCCCGCCCGGTGCGCGAGGCGGGCGACCCGCGTGAGGTCGGCCAGGCGCATCAGGGGGTTCGTCGGGCTCTCGAGGTAGACCATCGCCGCGGGCCGCTCCAGCGCCCGGGCGAGCGGCTCGGTCCGGGTCATGTCGACGTAGTCGAACTCGAGCCCGAACTGGCGCTGGTGGTGCTCGAAGAGGCGCCAGGTCCCGCCGTACAGGTCGTCGATGGCGACGATCCGGCTCTTCGACGGGAAGTGCTCGAGCAGCGTCGCGAGCGCGCCGAGACCGCTCGAGAACGCGAGCCCGGTCCGGCCCCCCTCCACCTCCGCGAGCGCCCGCTCCAGGACGGCCCGGGTCGGGTTCCCCGAGCGGCTGTAGACGTAGCCCTTGGTCCGGTTCGGCGCCGACTGGGCGAAGGTGCTCGACAGGTAGACCGGCACGTTCACCGCCCCGGTGAGCGGGTCGGGCGGCTGCCCGGCGTGGATCGCCCTAGTGCGGAACCGCACGGGACTCCCCCCCGACCGAGAGGAAGGCGACGAGGTCGCGACGGGTGAGGACCCCGATCGCCGGGCCCTCGTCGTGCTCCCGAACGAGGAGGGCCCGCTCCTCGCGGAGCCGATGGATGACCTCGGCGAGCGGGGCGTCCGCCGAGAGCTCGGGGAACGGCGGGCCGATCAGGGAGGAGACCGGCCGGTCGAGGACCGTCGAGTCCTCGAGCGCCCGGCGGAGGACCTCCTCCTCCTGCACGCTCCCGACGTTCGCGCGGCCGTCGAGCACGGGGAGGCTCGATATCTCATGCCGCTTAAGGAGGGCGAGGGCGTCGCGCAGGCGGGCGGTCGGCTCGACCCCGACGAGGGCCGGGGCCTCGCTCTTCGCGGCGATGAGCTCGCGCGCCGTCCCCCGCTCGTCGACGAGGCCCTGCTCGCGCATCCACTCGTCCGAATAGAACTTCGAAAGGTATCGGTCCCCCGAGTCCGGGAGGACGACGGCCACCGTGGCACCCGCGGGGATCGGCTTCGTCGCGAGCCACCGGAGGGCCCCCGCGACGGCCGAGCCGGAGGAGCCCCCCACGAAGAGCCCCTCCTCCCGGGCGAGCCGACGGGCCATCTCGAACGACTCGCGGTCGCCGACCTCGACGAACTCGTCCATCCACTCGAACTGGATCGTCCTCGGCACGATGTCCTCGCCGATCCCCTCGACCAGGTAGGGGTGGGCGCGGGCCGTCTGCCGGGTCCGGAAGTACGGACCGAGGACCGACCCCTTCGGGTCGACGGCGACGATCTTGACCCGCGGCCGGTGCTCCTTGAAGTAGCGGCCGATCCCGGAGAGGGTCCCCCCCGTCCCGACCGTGGCGACGACCGCCGCGAGCTCGGGGCCACCGTCCGCGTCGATCTCGGGACCGGTCGAGCGGTAGTGCGCCTCGGGGTTCTGGGGGTTCTCGTACTGGTTCGGGTAGTAGGAGTTCGGGATCTCCTTCGCGAGCCGACGGGCGACGGAGTAGTGGCTCATCGGGTGGTCGGCCGGGAGCTGGCTCGGGGTCACGATGACCCGGGCCCCGTAGGCCCTCAGGAGGCGGATCTTCTCCGCGCTCATCTTGTCCGGGATCACGAAGACCGTGCGGTAGCCCCGGACGGCCGCGACGAGGGCGAGGCCGACCCCCGTGTTCCCGCTCGTCGCCTCGATGAGCGTTCCCCCGGGCTTGATCAGGCCCTGGGCCTCGGCCTCCTCGATCATGCGCACGCCGATGCGGTCCTTGACCGAGCCGCCGGGATTCAGGAACTCGAGCTTGGCGAGCAGCCGGTAGGGGACTCCGCGGGCGACCCGGGCGAGGGGGATCGACGGGGTGTGGCCGATGAGGTCGAGGATCGAGCCCGGGCGGCGCTTCTCGGGCTCCACGTCGAGGGGAGCAACCGGGAACGACCATTAATCTTGGCTCGGGGCCCCCGATCCCTCGGCCCGGTCCGGTCGGGTCCGTACATCGCCGGAGCGTTCGTACCGTTCGGGCCACCCCTTCAAGAACTCTACCGCGCCTAGACCCGGGGACGGAGCGCCGTGATCGGATCGCTGGAAGGCGAGGTCCTCCTCACCCTGCAACGGCTCAAGAAGGCGTCGGCCCGGCAGGTCCTCGCCTCCCTCAACCGGCCCGGTACCCCACTCGCGTACACGACGGTGGCGACGGTCCTCGCCCGACTCCACGCGAAGGGTCTCGTGCGCCGGACGCGCGAACCGTGCCGGGGGGGCCAGCGCTACGTCTACCGCTCGGTCGACTTCGAGCATAAGTACCTGGTCAACGTGCTCCGGGGCGTCGTGACGCTCTTCGGTCCGAGCGGCGTGGTCCACCTCAACGAGGAGCTGGCGAAGCTCAAGCCGTCGGAGGAGCGGGAGCTCCGCCGCCGATTGAAGCTCTGAGCGCGGGGGCCTCGGCCGTGATCCCGCCGCCAGCCCTTCTCCTCGCCCCGGTGCTGGTCTTCCTCGTCGTGGGGTTGGGGCTCGCGGCCGCCTACCGAAGCGCCTCGCCGAAGCTCCTCCTCCGGCTCGCGGCGGTGTTCCTCGCCCTCTGGTCGATCGTGGCAACCACCCTCCTCGTCTTCCTCGTCTCGTTCGCCGGGCCAGACGGGCTCGTCCAGATGGCCCGCTCCCCCGGGTCCGCGGCCGCCCTGTTCGGGTGGGCCGCCCTCCCGTTCTGGATCGGCGGTGCGCTCGGCGCCCTCGCGATCTTCGCGGTCGCCTTCTCGCTCAACCAGGCGGTCGGGCGCGGGATCCTCTACCAGATCGACCCCATCCCGCTCCCTTGGCCCGAGGGGCTCGACCGGCCCGCGAGCCCGGTCCTCCTTGTCGGATCGCGCTCCCCCGGGCTCGAGGCGTACTCGTTCACCCTGCTCACCGCCTCCGTGAAGGAGCGGCGGATCGGCCGGACCGAGGTGATCGTCCTCTCCGAGGGCCTCCGGACCGCCTTGTCGGAGGAGGAGCTCACCGCCGTCGTCGCGCACGAGGTCGGGCACATCCAGGGGCTCGATGGGCGCTACCTCACCTTCGTGCGCACTCTGTCGAGGATGATGCGCTGGGACCCGTTGTTCGCGGTCGTGGCCCGCACCATGACCCGCCACGAGGAGTACCGGGCCGACGACGACGCCGTCCGGGCGACGCACCGGCCGCTCGCCCTCGCGCGGGCGCTCTACAAGGCGAGCGTTCCCGCCGGCCCCCGGACCCCCCTCATCGCGGCGGGGTTCCTCGGCGTCGGCGGCCGGTCGGGGTACAACGAGACGATCGCCCGCATCCGGCGCCTGGTCGAGATGGCCGAATCCGGGGCGCCCCCGGAGGGCCCGGGTGCCTAGGAAGGCCCCCGTCGACCTCCTTCTCGGGCTCCTCCTCGCCGGGGCCCTCGTCGTCGGCGCCGCCGCCCCCGCATCGGCGGCGTATCCGACGCTGCCCGCCTCCGACGGCGGCCAGGTCCTCTCGAACCTCTCCGCGCCCGTCCTCGCCCCGGGGTCGAGCGGCGCGTTCGGCTTCCGCCTCGCGAACCCACTCGCCGGGCCGATGACGTCGGTGACGCTCAGCTTCGGCTTCTATTCCTTCGTCGCCTTTCCCGGGAACGCGTCGGCCGTCCCCCCGACCGGCGAGACCCCGACCTTCTCCGGGCCCGGTACCTCCGGAACGAACGGCTCGATCACCTTGGCGAGCCTCGCGGCCGGCTCGAGCTTCGACGTGCCGGATGACGAACGGATCTCGGTGAGCGCCCCGGGCGGGGCCCCGGACGGGACGTTCGCCCTCCGCTTCGCCCTCTCGTTCACCGAGGGCTCGGTCGCCTACCGGTTCGAGTCCCGGGGGTTCTTCAGCGACGCCCAGTGGGCGAACGCGACGCTCCTTCCGAACGGGGCCTCCACCCTCAACCTCACCCGGCTCGGCGTGTCGGGGGTCCTCCCCGAGACCGCGGTCCTCGTGCGGGCGGACACGATCACCCCGATTCTCTACGGGATCCTCGCGGCGAGCCTCGTCCTCGCCGCGGCGGGCGGCTACGTCGCCTGGCGGCGGGGCCCCGGCTCGAGATCGGGCGAACGCCCGGCCCCCCGCCCCCAGAGCGCCCCGAGCGCCTTCGGGAAGAGCCGCACGAGCGACGGGGACTGACGCAGGAGGGCCATCGCGACCCCGCTCGGGAAGTCGATGTCCCCGAACGCGACGATCGTCCCCGTGAGCTCCGCGCGGTCGAGCGCCCGTACGATCGATTCGAGCTCCGCGTCGGTGAGCCTGAGGAAGAGGCGCCGCAGGTAGCTCGCCCGGTCGAACTCGGCGCCGAGCGCGGCCCGCCACCCGGCGTCGTAGCGCGAGAGCGAGCGCGCCGACAGGTCGTCCTCGGTGAGCGCCGCCCCGGCCACCTCGGCGGCGAGACGGGCCGCGCGCATGCCGGTGTAGATGCCCCCTCCGGAGAGCGGCTTCACCTGGGCGGCCGCGTCGCCGACGAGCATCACCCGATCGCCCGAGATCCTCGGCACCTCGCCGATCGGGATCCCCGAGACGAGGAAGCTCGTCGGGGCCCGGAGCGTTCGCCCCCGGCCCGCCTCGATCCGCTCGAGGAGACGGCCGTAGTAGGCCCGGGCGCTCGTTCCGTCCGGGGTCGCGGCCACACCGATCCGGGCGCCGCCCGCCTGGTCCGGGATCGACCAGCCGAAGAGCCCGGGGGCGACCGATCGCCCCAGGTAGACCTCGACCTCGGCCGGATCGCCCCCTCCGTCGGCCACCTCCGACTCGAACGCGGGGAGGATCTCCACGGGCCGACGGAGCCGATGGGCTCGGGCGACGGCGCTCGCCACCCCGTCGGCCCCGATGGTGAGCCGCGCCCGGACCGTCGACTCCGACCCGTCGGAGTGGCGCAGCACGGAGGTCGGTGGGCCCGACCCGTCCCGTTCGAGCCGGTCGAACTTGGCGCCGGTGAGGAAGCGCGCCCCGGCCCGGGCGGCGCGGTCGGCGAGGTGCCGGTCGAGGCCCGCCCGGTCGATCACGAACGCCCGGGGTTCGGGGGCCCGGAAGGTGACCTTCGCGCGGCCGGGCCCGAAGATCGTCGCCCCCCGGACGGCCCCGAGGACGAACCGCTCCGACCCGGCGAGCGCGAGGACCCGGGAGGAGACGAGGCCGGCGCACTGCACCGGATACCCGACCGCCTCGTGCTCCTCGACGACGAGCACCCGGAGGGAGCGCTCGGCGAGCGCGGCCGCCGCCGTCGAGCCCGCGGGGCCCGCGCCGACCACGAGGACGTCGACCTCCTCCCCCACGTCGGCGGGACGGTCCGACCCGCTCTTTACGGCGTGGCCCGGGCCCGGGGGGGCCGGGCTTAAGGGGGGGTCGTTCTCTCGCCGCCGCGTGTCCAAGCGCCGAGGAAAGTCGGTCGACGAGGCGGCGCCCGAGACCCTGACCCCCGAGGAACGGCGCGACCAGCGCAAGCGGGACCGCCTGCGGAAGAAGGCCGGTCGCGAGCCGATCGGAAAACCGAGCCCGTGGCGGAAGGTCGCCATCATCGGGATCCCCGTCGCCGTGATCGCCGTCGTCGCGGCGGTCCTCGTCGTCGCGAACCTGCCGACCCCGTGCATCTCGCTCGTCCCGGTCCCGGCGGAGAGCGGGGTCCCGGCGTTCCCGAGCCACACGAACCCGAACTTCGGGACGTCTTGGTGCCCGAGCGCGTCGGAAGTGTACGGGACCGCCCCCTTGCTCACGATCGACATCAGCGGGAACAAGGTCTCGATCCCGGGCCAGATCGGGATGAACGATACCTACGCCGGCAACTACGAGTGCGATCTCCCGATCGTGACCGAACCATCGGCCGACGGGCTGACCCCCGGTACGATCAACATCCTCTCGGACTGGGACTACGAGTACAACCTATCGACGTTCTTCGACATCTGGTCGGAGACGTTCTCCTCGGTCGCCGTGAGCTCATCGGCGACGAGCCAGCCGATCGTCTACCAGTCGAACGACATCCTGGGCTACACGTCCAACACGAGCGAGGGAGTCTACCTCTTCGTGGACAACCAACTGAGCTCGCAGGGGCCCCTCCTCGACATCTCGACCCTCGACAACACCCTCACGCCCTACCCCTCCTGTCTCGGCAACATCTACGGCACCGGTCACACCATCCTCATCACCTACTCGAACAGCACGGCCCACTCCTACGTCCCCATGGGGGACGGCGTCGACGACGTGACCCAGGTCGCGAACCCCGAGGCCGCGGCGCTCCTGTTCAACGGGGCCGAGCCGCACTTCGGCTTCCTGACGCCGATGGTGCAGGCGACCGCGAAGCTCCTCCACTCGAGCCTCGACTGGCTCGAACTGCGGCTCGTCCACTAACCCCGGCGGGACGCCAGCCGACCTCGACGAGGTCGGTCCGCTGGCGGGGCCGGACCGCCGATCGTTCGACGGGCGAGACCGCCCCCGCCGAGAGCGCGAGCGCGCCCGTCCAGGCGATCATCGCGCCGTTGTCGACGCAGAGCGACCGGGGGGGGGCGAAGCTCTGGCCGCCGCGCCCCTCCGCCATCGCCCGCACCATCCCCTGGAGCCGCTGGTTGCAGGCGACCCCCCCGCCCAGGACCACGTCCCGGCGGCCGAGGTGGGCGAGCGCGCGCTCGGTGATCTCGGTGAGCATCGAGTAGGTCGTCGCCTCGACCGAGTAGGCGATGTCCTCGCGGGACGCCCCGCGGCGGGAGAGGGCGAGGGCCGCCGTCAGGATCCCGGAGAAGGCGACGTCCATCCCGTGGACCGTGTACGGGAGCGGGAGGAGCTCCGAGGAGGTCCTCGCCGCCGCCTCGATCGCCGGGCCCCCCGGGAACGTCCCGCCGAGCGCGATCCACAGCTTGTCGAGGAAGTTCCCGATCCCGATGTCGAGCGTCTCCCCGAGCACGCGGTACCGTCCCGAGCCGAAGGCGATCACCTGGGTGTTCCCCCCGCTCGCATACAGGAGGAGCGCGTCGTCGAGGCCCGACAGCGCGCGGGCGATCTCGACGTGGGCGACGCAGTGGTTCACGGGGACGAGCGGGCGCTCCCAGGTGAGGGCGAGCATCCGGGCCACGGTCGCCCCGGCCCTTAGGCACGGTCCGAGGCCGGGCCCCTGGGCGAAGGCGACCGCTTCGATCTCCGACGGCGTGAGGCGGGCGTCGGCGAGCGCCCGCTCGACGAGGCCCGGCAGGACCTCGACATGGTGGTTCGCGGCCTCGCGCGGATGGATCCCCCCGGACGGCGGCCGGTACATGTCGGACGCGAGGCCGAGGACCTTCGCCCCCTCCCCGACGATGCCGGCGGAGGCCGTGTGGGCCGTCGATTCGATGCCGAGGACCGCCATCGTGGGAACGCGCCGCCGGACTATTCGGGCACCGTCTCGACGCGGAAGTAGGAGCGCTGGCCCTGCATCGCCGTCTGCACCCGGTCGGCGAACTCGAGCGACTCCTGGACGCTCGCCTCGCGCCCCCAGTCGTAGACGAAGTCGTACCCGCCCTCGGTGAACGGCCGGAACCCGATGTCGACGAGCGTCTCGGTGAGCTCCGAGTACGCCGCCCCCTCGCTGTCCAGGTGGAGGAGTAGGTAGGTCCGCATCGTGGTCGGGCCCGACGGTCCCGGGCCCGGGACTTCGAGGCCGCCCGGAGGTTTAAAGCTCGCGCGCCGAGGGGTCGGGGGCGGCCGGCTCGGCCGAGCCGTCGTCGCCCGGTTCCCCGTCCGGGCGGTTCGCGTGCGCCACGATCCGGACGGCGACCCCCCTCGGGATTCGTCCCATCTCGGGCGGCGCCAGGACGAGCCGTCCGACCGCGACCAGGCGGTCGGAGCCGTCGACCACGAGCGCGCTCGCCCCGGGGACGAGCGAGGAGTCCCCGCCGCGGACGTGGCGGGAGAAGAGGCTCCGGCCCTCGGCCACGAACGGGACGGACTCCTCGTCGGCGATGATCCGCATCGCGGGGAAGGCGAGGGCCTCGTGGAGGCGCCCCGCCCCGGCCCAGGTCGGGCGCGGCAGGCCGTCGTTCCCGAGCGTGAAGAGCGCCCGTCCCTCCCGGTCGATCCGGCGGAGGCGACCGGTCCGGGCCGATCGCCAGCCGACGAGCCCCGCCTCCCGGAGCAAGCCGGTCGCGGTAGGGCCGTAGGCCCACTCGAGCGTCGCATCCAGCTGGCGGGCCGTCCACTGCGGCGAAAAGTCGAGGGTCGGATCGACGTCGAGGCCCTCCGAGTCCTCCGAGGAGGTGGGCCGGTCGGCGGCGCTCTCGAACGCCTCGAGGCCCAGGTAGCAGCCCACGGGGTAGAGTTCCGAGAGCTCGAGGGGGACGCGGCCGACCGGGGTGGGTACCTCCCACCGGATCGGCTCCCCCGATCGGGTCTCGGCGGGGACGCGGGCGAGCTGGGCGGGCGTAAGGGCGACCCACGGGCGCAGTCGGAACGGGCCGCGCCCGGCCTTCCACTGCTCGAGGCGAGCCAGGAACCGGATGACCGAC
>JASHSI010000001.1 GCA_030040915.1 Thermoplasmata archaeon
GCGGTGGCCAACCTCCTCGAAGGAGAGCGGCCCAGCAGGAAGAAGGCCGGGTCCGGCGGGCTGCGACTACCCGTACGGTCCGACGTCGTCCAACAGGTCGACGTGGGTGAGCAGCATCCGGCGGCAGCAGTAGCGGCTCAGGCCGAGGCGGGTCAGGACCTCCCCGGTCGGCTCCCCGCGGCTCGTCCGCTCGCGGAACTCGTCCCAGTACTGGCCCACGACGTTCCCGCAGGTGAAGCAGCGGACCGGCACCATCATCGTCATGGGCCCGAACCTCCTCCCCTAACGGTACGACTTCTGTCGGCGCTTGCGGGCGCCGCGGCCGCCCGGCCGCTTCGGTAGCTTGCGGCGCGGGTCGTTCACTAGGAGCGACCGGTCGTAGTGCTTGAACATGTCGGCGAGGGCCGGGTCCTTGATCCAGCCGATGAGCCCGCGGGCGACGGCCGTCCTCGCCGCAGAGGCCTGGCCCATGATCCCGCCCCCTTGAACATCAACGTCGATGTCGAGGGACTTCCACTTCTCCCCGACCATGAGGAGCGGCTCCTGGATCTTCTGGCGGACGATCTCGGGCTCGAGGACCTCGAGCGGCTGGCGGTTCACGCGGACCCGCCCGATCCCCTTGCGGACCGTCGCGCGGGCGACCGCCGACTTGCGCTTGCCGGCCGCCTGGACGACCACCGGGGCCTTCATAGTCGGGCCCCCAGGAGACGGGTGATCTCCTCGAGCGTGAGCGGGGGGCGGAGCGCGGGGGAAGGGTGGGCCTCGTCGATCGATTGGCGCGCCACGCCGCCGAGCTCCGCAGGGACCCCGATGTGCACCTGGAGGCGGTCGAGCGCCTCCTTGCCACGGGTCTTCAGGTGGGGGAGCATCCCGCGGACGGTGCGGCGGAAGATCCGGTCGGGGTAGCGCGGGAAGTGCGGCCCGGTCCGCTTCGAGCCGCGGGCCCGGTTCGCGGTGTAGAATGCGAGGACGTTCTGCCGGGATCCGGTGACGACGCTCTTCTCGGCGTTCACGACGATGATCGACTCGCCGTCGAGCAGCCTCTTCGCGATCCGGCTCGCAGCGCGCCCGAGCACGAGCCCCGTGGCGTCGACCACGGCGCCCCTCGGCGCCGCGGGGGCGGGCTTGGGTCTCGGCGGGGTGGGAGCCTTCTTCGGGGGGGGGGCGAGCGCCGGAGCCTTGGGGGTGGCGGCGGAAGCCGCGGGCGCCGTGGCGGTTCGAGGGCTCTTCGCCTTGGGCGCGGACGATACCCCCTTCGCGGCGGGTTTCGCGGGGGGCTTCTCGGCCTGGGGAGGGGGAGTGGGGGCCGTCGTGGCGGCCGGGGACGGGTCCGCGGGAGGCTCCGAATCAGGCAAAGAGCCGAACCCCCGCCCCGTCGGGCCGTTCCTTGACGAGCTCGTGGATCGTGATCACGGATCCCCCGGCGCGGTGGATCTTCTCCCGGGCCGAGGCCGAGGTGTGGAACGCCGCCACGGTGAGCGGCTTCGTGATCCGTCCGTCGGCGAGGAGCTTCCCCGGGACGACGACGGTCGCCTTTGCCTCGATAATCCGCTCGAGGTGGCCGACATTGACGGGCGTCGTCTGATGGCGCCCCCGGGCCAGGCGCTCCGCCACGGCCGCCCAGATTGGGGCGTCGTGGGCCTTCGCCGCCTTCCGCAGCTCGATGAGCGTGCGGCGGAGCTCAGGATTCTCCTTGACGATGGTACGGAGCATGGGGCCGGGGTCGCCCTCGACCCGGGTGCTCGATATAAGTGTTGGGGGCGGGAAATCCCCACACCGCCGGGCAACGTTCGGCCGGGGCCCGGAGCGGCCCGGGATCGCCCGGCTCCGTCGAGCCGGGCCGCGCACGCCCAGGCCCGCGAAATCGACCGGGTCCGCCGGAACCGCTTCCTCTTCTCGATAACGGTTAAATAGCGTGGACCCCACTTGCCGGGTCGGCGAAGCCAATGCGCAAATTCTTGACCGAGCTCCGGGGCAAGACGGTGATGACCAACGACGGCCAGATCCTCGGGCTCATCGACAACTTCGTCATCGATACCCAGAACGGAGCCATCGCCCACGTCCTGATCCAGCCGAACGACGACGTCGAGCAGCGCCTGTTCCAGACCGACGCGTCGAACCGCCTCGTGCTCCCCTTCAAGAGCATGCGGGCGGTCAAGGACGTCGTCGTGATGGAAATTGGGAAGTAACGGCCCCCGGCCCGAGTTCGTCTCGATCGTCCTTACCGTCCGCAACGAGCAAACCCACCTAGCTCGCCTGCTCGACAGCCTCCTCGCCCAGACCCCGCCGTTCGAGATCGTCCTCGTCGACGCCCTCTCCCCGGACGGGACCTGGGCGATCGCCGAGACGTTCGCCCGGGCCCACCCGGAGATCACCCGCTTCGTGCAGCGGGCCGGCTCGCGGGGCATCGGCCGGAACGTCGGGGTCGCCCTCGCCCGAGGCGAGTTCGTCGCGTTCATCGACGGGGACTGCATCGCCGACTCCGCCTGGCTCGACGCGGTACGGGCCGGGTTCCGCTCGAGCGACGTCGTCGCCGGTCGGACGGTCGCCGTCGGGCCGGTGCAGTACGGTCTCCTCGAACGCGTCGAGCTGTTCCAGCGGGGGAGCGACGTCACCTACCCGAGCTGCAACCTCGGGTACCGCCGAACGCTCTTCGTTCGCCTGGGCGGGTTCGACCCCCGCTTCGTGACGGCCGAGGACATCGACCTGAACATCCGTGCCGTCGAGGCCGGCGCGACCATCCTCTACGTTCCGGACGCCGTGGTCTATCACCAGATGCGGCCGAACCTGGTCCGTTTCGTCGTGCAGGCGTTCTGGAACGGCTACGGGCGCAAGCAGCTCACCGAGAAGCGAGGGGCTCTTTGGGGGAGCTATCGGCTCCGGCGGCTGATCGCGAACCAGCGGAGCCTCACCGCCTGGCTCCGCCTCGGCGGGGCGTTCTCGGGCTACGGCGCGCGCCTCATCACGGGGTTCGGGCGGCGTCTCTCGCCGACGGCTCCCCCGACCCCGGAGCTCGAGCAGGCGGCGAGCTCCCCGAACGGAGCCTCCGGATCGGCGATGCCGTAGGCCCACCGAGCGGGATCTCGACGGAGGCGGGAGAGGGCCAGGGCCCCCGCCCGGCTACTGGACCTTCAGGAGGTCGGCGACCCGACTGACCTCGGCGAAGACCTTCGGCACGTCGACGGACTGGTCAACGACCGCGACGAGGAGCGCCTTCTTGCCGCAGCCGACGATGATCGTCTTCGAGTCGCTCCCCTCGACGAGGATCCGCTCGGGGGCGGAGCGGTTGAGCTCGGTGTTCGCCGTGGCGGCGGCGCCGAGGATCGTGGCGCACATGATCGCGAACGTCTCGGTGTAGACGCCGCTCGGAACGTCGGCGAAGAGCACGAGCCCGTCCCGGGAGACCAGGGCGACGGCAATGCCCGAGATGCGGGTCTTCAGCTCTTTCACGACGGTGCCCACGTTCCCTGCAGCCATCATTCCCGGTGCTTCCCTCTTCTAGGCGTCCTCAATTCGAAAACGACAGGCCGTCTGTCCGACGCTCGCGCACGACTCCTCGGTACACTTGACGCGCGAGCCCTTAAAGCGTTCGTAGAACTCGCGAAGGATTCCGCGGAGCCGGTGGCAGGTCGGGATGTCACCGGGGGCGACCTCGATCGACCCCTGGACCAGGACCTCGCCATCCTTGAAGGTGATCCCCTCTATCCATCCCCGGTCCTTGAGGATTTGGGCGGCCCGCTCGAAGTAGTGGGCACGGTCCTTCAGCGCCTCCTCGGCCATGTCGGTTCCGAGGACCGACCCTTCCTTGAAGAACAGGCCGTGGCAGGCGTGGGACATCACGCCCTCGTAGAGCTCCATCGTCTTGCGGAGCTCGGTCTGGTTGAGCTTGACGTAGCGCGTCAATCGACGAAGGGACCTGTGCGCACAGTATAAAACCCTCCGCCCGAGAGGCCGGCCGCGGAGGGCGGGCCCTACTGCGGGGGACGATCCGCGGGTTCCGTTCTCGACGCGGTTTCCGAAGTGGGACTTTCCCCCATCGTGGGCTCCGCCGCGGAGGCCCGGGGCCGATCGAGGAGGATCCCGAGCTCCCCGAGGGAGCGCATCCTCTCTCCGCTCGCAGGACCGGCCCGCTCATCCCGGTCGAGGAGGACCGAACGGAGCCCCGCCCGGGCCGCGGCCCGGACGTCGCTCCAGTACAGGTCGCCGACGAACAGGATCTCCGACGGACGGAGGCCGAGGCGGGCCCCCGCGGCTCGGAACGCCTTGCGATCCGGTGGGCACGGGTCGGCGGAGCCGCCGAGGAGGAGGGTGCCGGGATCGAGTCCGGCCCGTTTCACCAGGCCGAACGCCGACTCCGGGGGCACCGCGGAGAGGAGGAGGAACGGGACCCCGCGCCGCTTGAGCTCCCCGAGCGCGCCGGGGACGTCGGGGAACAGCTCCATCGGGGCCGCCGGGCCGAGCACACGGTCGAGGACCGCCTGAACCTCGGCCTCGGGGAGCGGGCGGTCCGCGACGGCGAGGAGCGTCCGGCCGAGCTGGGCCCGATAGTCCCTCCAGGCGACCGGGGGCTCGGCGCCGACGAGACCGCGCCAACGCCGCCGGTCCCACGCATGGATGGACCTTCGGAGGGCCGACGTGACGTGCCGCTCCGGGAGCAGCGGGCCGTTCGGCTTCCACGCCCACTGCCACCGGGCGCGCGTCGAGACCGGAACGATCGTCTCGTCCAGGTCGAAGAGCACCGCGCGGGTCTCCCCCGCCGGAGTGGCCACGCCCCGCCCCCGTCTAGCCCCGTCCGGTCTTCTGGAGCTCGAGGAGGTCCTCGGTGGAGACCTTCTCGCCCTTCTTGAGGCGGGCCAGGAAGTCCTCCTCTTTCGGGGGTTCGGCGTCGGCCCAGGAGGGCGGGGCGCGCCCCCCGCGGGCGGCATAGAGGAGCTTCTCGATGTCCCGGACCTCTTCGATCGCCTGGATGTGGGCACGGTGGGCCTCGTCCGCCTGCGCCTTGACCTCGATGAGCTTCGCCTGGACCTCGTCGGCCTGGCGGCGGAGCTCGTCGACCTCCTCGTAGAGCTTGACCATCGTTTCGTGGGCCCGCTGCGCCTCCTCAGCCAGCTCGCCGACCGCCGCATGGTGCTTCTCGGCCTCGGCCCGCGTCTCGTTGACGGCGGCGATCGCCTTCTCGATCTCCGGGTCCTGGCGGAGCTCGTCGTCCTGCTCCCGGATCGCGTTCTGGAGGCGCTTCATCTCCTCGATGAGGCGCTTCTCCTGATCGCCGGTGTGGGCGCTCGTCATGTGGCGGAACTCGAGCTCCTTGAGCTCCTTGCGAAGGCGCCAGACCGGCACGGCCCCCGGGCGGGGGGCCCGGCCACGCTTCAGCTCCGCCGCCCGCTCGCTCGCGACCTGGAAGTTGTGGTTCCACTCCTCCCGCAGCCGCTTCGCCTCGCGGACCATCTCGTTCAATTCGTCGCGGTGGCGCCGGTGGTCCTGCGCCTCCGCGCTCTTCGCCCGCAGATCGTCGACGAGACGCGCTCGCTCGTCCGCCTTGGTGCGGCACTCCGCGTTCAGATGGTCGCGGCTGGCCCGGAAGGCGTCCGCCCGGGCGTTCGACTCCGCGCGTCTTCGTTCGAGGTCTTCCGAGGCGTCGGCCAAGGCGGTACCCGTCACCGAAAGATATCGGTGGGAGGGGCGTTTGACCGTCGGGGGTGATATAACGATTCCTCGCGGGAAGGCGGGCCGACCGCCGTCGCCGCCGAGGGGCCGCCGGCGCAGGGCCGGGTTCGGCCCCGAGGCGGCTTCGCCTCCCGCATCATCCTAATAACGGCCGCACCCGATGGAACGCCGATGGCCCACGAGGAGGTCGGGATGATCTTCGGCGACGTGGGCCTGGGCCAGTTCCAGATCAGCCTCTCCCACCCGATCGAGAGGGGGGACTACCTCACCGTCGACGATGAGGCGAACGGCCGGGTACTCTGTCAGCTCGACGACCTGCGGAGGACGAGCGACCTCAACCTCGAGCGGGCCGACGAGATCGGCCGGGGGGAGGTCTCGACGCCGATCCACGAGCGACTCCTGGGCGTCGCCCGGATCATCGGCTTCCGCGACGGTCAGGGGCTCGTCAAACTCCCGACGATCCCCTTCCGCCCGGGGGCGAAGGTCTACCGGGCCGAGGAGCCGCTCATCGCCGAGGTCCTGGGCCTGAAACACCGCGGCAATACGGGGGCCTACCTGGGGCTCCTGAGAAACCACAATCTGAAGGTCGAACTCGACATCAACCAGCTCGTCCAGCGGCACGTTTCGGTCCTCGCGAAGACGGGGGGTGGGAAGAGCTACCTCCTCGGCGTCCTCATCGAGGAGCTCCTACGCCACAAGGTCACCTGCGTGATCATCGACCCGCACGGGGAGTACGGCTCGCTGCGCCTCGCCGCCGAGAAGAACGGCGTCCACGCCCGGTTCGGTGTCGAGTCCCAGGGGTTCGCCCGCCAGGTCCAGGAGTTCTCGCCGGACGTCCAGCTCAATCCGTCGGCCAAGCCGCTCACCTTCTCGCTCCGCCACGTCGAGCCAAGGGACCTTCTCGTCTTCATGGGCCTCACGAACGTCAAGAGCTTCCTCGCGCCGCTCAAGGAGCTCGTCGAGTCGGTGGCGGCCGGGAACCCGGAGTACTCGGTCAAGGACCTCGTCCGGGCCGCCGAGCACGGCGAGGGGACCGTCGCCGAGACCCTCCACGAGCGGCTCGAGTACCTCGAGCAGACGAAAATCCTCGGGGCGCAGGGAACGAGCCTCAACGACCTCGTCGAGAAGGGCGTGGCGACGCTGATCAACCTGCGCGGGGTCGCCCCCGACGTCCAGGAGCTCGTCGTCGCCCGGATCGCCTCGACGCTCTTCGACAACCGCAAGAAGAACAAGATCCCGCCGCTCTTCCTCGTGATCGAGGAGGCGCACAACTACGCGCCGCAGCAGGGGACGGCGACCTGCTCGAGGGTCCTCAAGAACATCGCGAGCGAGGGACGGAAGTTCGGCCTGGGGCTGTGCGTGGTGACCCAGCGGGCGGCCCGGATCGACAAGACGGTCCTCTCGCAGTGCAACACCCAGCTCATCCTGCAGGTCACGAACCCGCTCGACCTGAAGGCGATCGCCCAGTCGATCGAGGGGCTCACCGCCGGGATGACCGAGATGATCCAGTCGCTCCCCGTCGGGGTCGCGCTCGTCACCGGGGGCGGCTACCACACGCCGTTGTTCTGCGAGGTCCGCCCGAGGGCGACCCGCCACGGCGGCGAGTCGGTCCGCATCGTCGACAACTAGCGCCGCCCGACCGGACCGGCGGGTCCGCGGCCAGCTCCGCGCCGCTAGCTCGCCCCGTTCTCGAGGTAGCGGGTGACGAGCCGGACGCCGAACGCCGTGGCCCCGACCGGCAGGTAGGAGGCCTGGTACTTCCGGGTCCCCCCGTTCGTCCACGACGGTCCGGCGATGTCGAGGTGGGCCCACGGGACCGAGCGGCCCACGAACGTCTCGAGGAAGGCCGCGGCGGTGAGCGCGCCGGCCGGGGGCATCTCGGTCGAGTTCCGCACGTCCGCCACGTCGCTCTTCACGAGCTCGCGGTGGTAGTCGGTGAGCGGGAGCCGCCAGATCGCCTCCCCGGACTGTTCGGAGGCGGTCTTCAGCGAGCGCGCGAGTGGCTCGTTGGTCGTCATGAGCCCGGCCATGTCGTCCCCGAGGGCGACGACGCACGCCCCGGTGAGCGTCGCGAGGTCGATCACGATGTTCGGCTGGTACTTGTCGACCACGTAGCCCAGGGCGTCGGAGAGGACGACCCGGCCCTCGGCATCGGTGTTCAGGACCTCGATCGTCTTGCCGTTGTAGGTCGTGAGGACGTCCCCCGGGCGGTAGGCGTGCCCGCTCGGGAGGTTCTCGGCGCACGCGAGGACCCCGACGACGCGCGGGGCGACCTTCAGGAGCGCGGCCGCCCGCACGATCCCGAGGACCGCGACGGCCCCGGACTTGTCGAACTTCATGTCGGAGAGGTGGAGGGAGGGCTTGATCGAGATCCCGCCCGAGTCGAACGTAATCCCCTTCCCGACGACCGCGACGGTCTTCGGCTTCGCCCCCCGACCCGGGTACTCCACGACGACGAGCCGCGGCGGGTGGGCCGACCCCGACCCCACGCCGAGGAGCCCGCCGCAGCGCATCTTCGCGAGCTCCTTCTCGTCGAAGACGGTGACCTTCAGGCCGAGCTCCTTCCCGAGACCCCGCGCCTCCTCGGCGAGCCGCTCGGGGGTCGCCGTGTCGGCCGGGAGGTTCGCGATGTCCCGCGTCCAGTGGACCGTGTCGGCGAGGACCCGGCTCCGCTCGACCGCCTTCTCGACCGACCGGCTCCGCGGGGAGTACTCTTTCCCCAGGAAGAGGGTCGCCGACTCGACCCCGGCCTCTTTCGGGGGCCGGTAGCGGGTGAACTCGTAGCTCCCGAGCTGGGCGCCCTCCGAGAGGGCCGCCGCCACCTCCTCCGGCGTCGCCCGGCTCCCCGTGAACGAGGCGAGCCGGAAGCCGAGGGTCTTCGCCGCCTTCCCCTTGAGGGCCTTGACGGCGTCCGCCCCCGCCCGGCGCAGCCCCTCGAGGTCCGCGCCGTCCTTCGGACCGAGGCCCACGACGGCGATGCGGCCCTTCCCATCGGGGCGGTGGAACACGGTGACCTCCTTGCGCGCGCCCCGGATCTCCTGGCGCGCCCAGGCGGCGGCCACGAGCCCCTGGCTCAGCGCGTCGTCGGCGAGGAGCGAGCGGGGGAGCGGGTCCTTCTCGGAGCGCTCTCGGACCCCGCAGACCAGGACGTCGACGTTCGCTTCGCTCGCCTCGCCCCGATCGATCGTGATCCTCATCGTCCCCTTCCCGCGGCCGTCGGACCGGAGCCCGACGGGAAGATACGTCTTCCGACGGCGCCCGTCGGCCCGCCGGAGGCCGAGGGGGGCCGCCGGCCGCCTACAGCTGGGTGCGGATCTTCTGGCGGTCGATCCGGAAGCCGTGCGGGGTGAGGCAGACGAGGTTCTTCGCGATCCCCGCCACGTCGCCTCCGGTGTCCTTGGCGATGTTCTTGAGGTCGATGCTCATCCGCCGCATCGAGTTCGCGTCGTTGGAGATCGACGTGTAGTCGATCACCACCAGGTCGCCCTGGTAGGCGAGCTTCGAGATGTTGTGGATGTCGTCGACGCGGAGGATCTCGGCGAGCCGCACCGCCTTCGAGCCGGCGAGCGCCTCCTCCTCGTCGAATCCCATGGTCCCGAGGTCGAGGAACGTCCCCTCTTCGAGATTGTCGGTACCGTGGTGGCGGCGCAGGATGGAGCTCTTTCGCAGCATGGACTTCGGGGCTGGGCCTCTCCGTCGATTTTGGAGGGCTCTTGGCTCATAAGGCTGCCGTTCGAGGCGTCGGCCCCGGTGGGGACGCCCCCGCCGGTCGACGGCGCCGGGGGACCTCGGCCCCGTCCGGGCTCCGCGTGGGGATGCGCAGGCACAGCGTGACCCGGTAGACGTCGTGGCCGTCCTTTCGGCCCCAGAGCGTCGCCGACTCCTTCAGCGTCGCCGAGAGCCGTCCCTTCGCGAACCGGGCGAGGGCCCGGGCCGCGACCGAGTCGGTCAGGAAGACGTCGAGCCCCTCGGGGCGCTCCTCCATCCACGAGAGCGCCTCCCGCCACTCCGGGCGGGCGTCGTTTAGGAGCTCCTCCCAGCGGTGCTGAAGGCGCCCGCGCAGGGCTGGGGCCTTCTCCCGGGGATCGTCCTCGGCCCCCCGGAGCTGGATCGTCGCGGTGAAGTAGTGGCCCGAACGGCGGCTGCACTCCTCGCACGTCCGGTGCTCGATGCGGACCGTGAACGCGACGTCCTGGGTCCTCTCGGTCCCTCGGAAGCGCAGGCGGGCGGTCCCCTTGAGGTCCCGCTGCAGCGGATGCCGGCTCTCGTCCACCCAGTCGACCTTCCGGATCCCGGCCTCGGGGTGGACCTCCAGGAACTGGGCTAGGTCCTCGGCCCCGAGGAGGCCCGGCGCTCGGCCGCGCCCCTCCCAGTGGGACCCCACTCTCCGGGCGCCGCACGTCGGGCAGATGACGATCTTCGGCCGCTCGGGGACCTTGAGGAGCGGCGTCCGGTCCGCGTAGCAGTCGGCGCAGACTCCCTCGACGACCGGGCGGTCGCTTCGCCCGCACACGACGCAGAAATCGACCACGGCTCCCTCACCGGAGGAGGTGGAAGATCTCGGCGTGGGGGACGCCACCGAGCTCCCCGCTCCCGCCCGGGGCGATCAGCCCCTCGGACTCGGCGAGCGCGAGGGTCCGGGAGCCGAGGAGGTTCGCGATCGTGGCGCGGCGGAGCGCCCAGGCGAGCTCCTGGGCGCTCACCGGCCGTTCCCCGTAGAACTGGCTCGATACCGTGACCGTGCGGCCCGCCTTCCCCACGGGGAGCTCGCGCCCCAGGAGCTCCACGTCGCATGCCGCGACGACGAACTCCGAGCGCACCTGGTGGATGCGCATCACGAAGCCGTCGGGCATGCTCGCTCCCGTCCCCGGAACCGGGCGGGCCCTACAATAGGGCTTGGTGGAGGGGTCCCGGGGCCCCGGGAGGGGTCCGGACTAGAACCGAACGAGCTGCCAGCGGCCCGGTCGGGTCTCCATGACCTCGCCCTGGTTCCTCAGCGAGTGGAAGAGGGCGTCGACGTTCTTCGACGCGACCCCCTGGCGTTCCGCCTCGGCCTTCAGCTCCTCGAGCGTGAACGTCCCGCCCTTCGCGTCCTGCAGCGAGCGCATCAGGCCGTGGAGGATCTCCATCCGCTCCCGCTGGCTGTGGGAGACCCCGGTCGACACGAGGTCGATGTCGAGCTTCCCGTCGGAGGTGGAGACGCGCTTGAGGAACCCCTCCACGATCCGGATCGCCCGCGCCGCGTCCTCGACGCTGACGACCGGCGAGAGGCGGGCCTTCGCCGCCGCCTCGCTCAGGCGGACGAGCGCCTCGAGCTGCCGGGCCGTGATCGGCACGGGGGCATCGGGCTCCTCGCCCTGCTTGCGCACCCGCACGTAGAAGTCCTCGAGCGTGCGCAGCGCCTCGTTCGACAGCACCGGGCGGACGTGCCGCCGCGCGTAGGCGATGTACTTCTTGAGGAGGTCCGGGGAGAACGGCGCCCCCGCGGTGGCGACGAGGGGGGCGTACCCGAACGTCACCTCGCGGGCCTCCCCCTCCTGGTGGGAGAGGAGGATCTGGCCGGCGAGGAAGCGGTCCCGCTCCTCCTGCGGGTGGTCCTGGATCGAGTAGATCACGTCGAAGCGCGAGAGGAGCGTCGGGGGGAGGTCGATCTGCTCGGAGATCGTCCGGTCCGGGGTGAACCGGCCCCACTTCGGGTTCGCGGCGGCGAGGACCGGGCAGCGGGCGTTCAACGTCGCGGTGATCCCGGCCTTCGCGATCGAGACGGTCTGCTGCTCGAGGACCTCGTGCATCGCCGAGCGGTCCTCGGGGGTCATCTTATCGAGCTCGTCGACGATCGCGATCCCGCCGTCGGCGAGGACGAGCATCCCGGCCTCGAGCGTCCAGCGGCCGCCGGCGAAATCGTCCTTCACGGCGGCCGCGGTGAGCCCGGCGGCGGTCGCCCCCTTCCCGCTCGTGTAGATCCCCCGGGGGGCGATGTCGGCGACGTTCCTCAGGAGCTGGCTCTTCGCGACCCCGGGATCGCCGACGAGGAGGACGTGGATGTCGCCGCGGACCCGGATCCCGTCGGGGTGGCGCTTCTCCACCCCGCCGAACAGCTGGAGGGCGATCGCCTCCTTCTCCTCCTCGAGCCCCTTGATCGTCGGCGCGAGCGAGAGCACGATCTTGTCGACGATCGTCGGGTCGCCGCGGAAGGAGAGGATGAGGCGCTCCTCCTCCTCGGTGAGCGCGAT
Source organism: Thermoplasmata archaeon (assembly GCA_030040915.1). Taxonomy (GTDB): domain Archaea; phylum Thermoplasmatota; class Thermoplasmata; order Lutacidiplasmatales; family UBA184; genus Lutacidiplasma. The sequence continues at coordinate 11,901 of JASHSI010000001.1, forward strand.
CTCGTCGTACTCCTGCTGCTTGTACTCGAGCGAGTTCCCGAGGACCATCAGGTCGAACGTCGTCGACCGGACCATCCCCGTCCTCGACGGGGTCGCCCGCTGCTGGCTCTTCAGCACCCCGTTGACGACGACCCGGTTCCCCGGGAGGACGCGCCCGGTGAGGTCCTCGGTGAGGAGGACGGCGAGGCCCTGGGGATGCGCCCCGCCCCGCAGCGTCTCGGGGTTCTCCTGGATCTCGATCCGCTGGGCGTCGATGTAGGTCGAGCGCTCGGGAAGGAGGCGGAAGCGCGTGCGGCTCGCCGGCTTCCCGCAGCCGCCCTGGGCGACCGGGCACTCGATCGGCTCGCGGAAGGAGATCGCCCCGTCCTCCTGCACCTCGTGGATCTCGGTGCCGCAGGCGAGGCAGAGGAACACGGCGTCCTTGATCTGCGGTCGGACCTCCGAGGTCTTGCGGACGATCCCGTCGAGGGCGAGGAACCGGTTGAGGTCGCTCTCCCGGATCATCCGGATCAGCCGGTGGGCCGTCGGCGGGAGCCCGACGATCCTCAGGCGCAGGCCCTCCGTCTCCGGCCCGGCGACAGGGATGAGCCCGCGCAGTCCGGTCCGCCCGGCGGTCAACACCTCCTCCGGCCGCTCGAGGAGGAGGTCGGCGAGCGGCGTGTCGGGCCCGTCGATCTCGCCGAACGGGACCTCGAGCGAGCGCTCCTCGGGGTAGCGATCGGCGAGCTCGAGGATCCTCGGGCGCCGGCCGCCCTCCTCGAGGACCGCCTCCCAGCGTCCGGCGAGCTCGGGCGGGGCGGGCAGGGCACGGCTCGCGACGACCATGGACTACCCCCCTACGGCTCGAGGCGGTAGCGGTCGCGGGGGAAGAGGCGGGCCTCGCGGATATTTGAGAGCCCCGCGGTGAGCTGGACGAACCGGTCGATGCCGAAGCCGAACCCACCGTGCGGGGGCATCCCGAACCGGAACGCCTCCCGGTACGCCGGGAAGCTCTCCGGGTCGAGGCCCGCCGAGCGGATGTTCTCGTCCAGGCGCGCGATCCGATGCTCCCTCGGGCCTCCGCTCGCGACCTCGACCCCGTCGAAGTCGAGGTCGAAGTAGCCGGTGAGCGACGGGTCGTCCGGCCTCCGCTCCGCGTAGAACGTCGACGCCTTGACGCTCGTCGGGTAGTCCGTGATGAAGTAGAACGGGGCCCCGTCCCGGCCCTTCACGACCTCGCCGAGCCGCTTCTCCTCCTCCGTCCCGAGGTCGCGACCGGTCGCCCCCGGCCGGCCGACGAGCCCCTCCGCCTCGGCGAACGGGATCCTCGGGAACGGGCGCTTCGGCGGGGCGAGCCGCTCGGCGATCTCCGGGGCGCTCTCCGAGAGGCGCTCCCGGGCGTGCGCGAGCGCCTCGACGACGGCGCGCTCGAGCACCTCCCGGATCGCCTCCGGCCCATCGATGTAGGCCATCTCGAGGTCGAGGCTAGAGAACTCGGTCAGGTGCCGGACCGTGTCGGAGGGTTCGGCGCGGAACGCCGGGGCGATCTCGAAGACCCGCTCGAACCCGGCGCCCATCAGCATCTGCTTGTACAGCTGCGGGCTCTGGGCGAGGAAGGCGGGCTTCCCGAAGTAGTCGACGGGAAAGAGCGTCGCCCCGCCCTCCGCGCCCTGACGGAGGATCTTCGGCGTCTCCACCTCGAGGAAGCCCATCCCGGCGAGGGAGCGGCGGAACCCCTCTAGGATGGCCGAGCGCAGCCGGAACACCGCGCGGACCGACGGCTTCCGCAGGTCGAGGACCCGGTGGTTGAACCGGGTGTCGAGCTCGACGGAGACCTTGTCGACCACCCCCAGGGGGAGCGGGCTCTCCGAGCGGGCGATGACCTCGAGCTTCTCGGGCAGGAGCTCCACCCCGCGGTTCGCCTTCGCCGAGCGCTGGACCTTCCCCTCGACGGCGACGATCGATTCCCTCGGGAGCGCTTCGAGCTCGGCGAACATCGCGGGGTCGGTCGACCCCTTCTTCAGCGTGACCTGGCTCGTGCCCGACCCGTCCCGGACGAGGGCGAAGGCGACGCCGCCCAGCGCGCGGTACTCCTCGAGGTGGCCCGCGATCCGGACGTGCTCGCCGTCGAGCTGGGCGAGCTCACGCGACAGCCGGCGGAGAGGCGGCAGGTCGGTCCACCTCCTTCCGGGCGAGCGCGGCCCGCACGAGGGCGACGTAGAGCGGGTGGGGGGACTCCGGCCGGGAGAGGAACTCGGGGTGGTACTGGACCCCTAGGAAGAACGGGTGGTCGGTGAGCTCGAGCACCTCGACCCGGCCGTCCGGGGAGCGGCCCGTGACCTGGAGGCCGTGCGCCCGGAAGCGGTCGAGGTAGGCCGGATTGATCTCGAACCGGTGTCGGTGCCGCTCCCAGATCTCGGTGCGACCGTAGATCCGGGCGATGGTCGACTCCTCGGAGAGAGAGACCCGCTGGGCGCCGAGGCGCATCGTCCCCCCGAGGTCCCCGATCCCCTTCTGCTGCTCGAGGAGGCAGACGACCGGGTCGGGGGTGTGCGGATCGACCTCGGTCGTGTTCGCCTTGGGGAGCGCGAGGACGTGGCGGGCGAACTCGACGGCCGCCATCTGGAAGCCGTAGCAGACGCCGAGGAACGGGATCCCGTTCGTTCGGGCGAGGCCGATCGCGAGCGCCTTCCCGTCGACCCCTCGGGCGCCGAACCCGCCCGGGACGAGGATCGCGTCGGAGCGCTCGAGACGCTGGACCGCGCCCGAGTCCCTCGGGAGGTCCTCGGCGTCGTACCAGCTCAGGTGGACCGTCGCTCCGAGGCGACCCTGGACATGGTTGAACGCCTCCGTGTGGGAGAGGTAGGCGTCCTTGAGATCGGTGTACTTCCCGACGACGGCGACCTCGACGGCGCCGATCCCCTTTCGGTAGGTGTCGAGGAAGGTGCGCCACTGAGCGTAGTCCGGTTCGCGGTCCGGGAGGCCGAGGAGCCCGAGCAGGTGGGCCCCCACCCCCTGGGCCTCGAGTACTAGCGGGACCTCGTAGATCACCGACTGGTCGGGCACGGAAATCACGGCTTCGGGCGGGACGTCGCAGAAGAGGGAGATCTTCGCCTTGATCTCGGGGGTGAGCGGCGCGGGACCGCGCGCGATGATCGTCGACGGACGGATCCCGATCGCGCGGAGCTCGCGGACCGAGTGCTGGGTCGGCTTCGTCTTCGCCTCCCCGACCGGCCCGACGACGGGGACGAGCGTGGTGTGGACGAACGCCATGTGCCCCTCGCCGAGCTCGTAGGAGAGCTCGCGCAGGGCCTCGAGGAACGGCATCGACTCGATGTCGCCGACCGTCCCGCCGACCTCGACGAGGACGACCTCGGCGCCGGTCGACTGGGCAACCTCGCGGATCGCCCGCTTGATCTCGCCGGTGACGTGGGGGATGATCTGGACGGT
>JASHSI010000002.1 GCA_030040915.1 Thermoplasmata archaeon
CGGAACACGGCGGAACTGAAGCGCGTGGAGAGGACGCCACCACCGACCCGTCGAACGGGTCGGCGAGCGTACTTGAGGAAGCGCGAAGGCTCACCGACAACGGCCGAGATCGTACCGGAAGGCCCTCGGACGAGAGCCGACCGGAGCGAGCGGTCTTGAAAGGTGGATACTTACAAAGCGTGAGCGAACCACGGCGGCCCGGAAAACCTAAGGGAAGGGCCCCCGTCTGACCGCCATGCCGTTCTCGCTCGTGCGCCCGGCGAGCGTCGCGGAGGCGGTGGCGGCGCTATCGGGCCCGGGCCGGGCCCTCCCGATCGCCGGCGGGACGGACCTGCTCCTCGACCTCGAGGCCGGGCGGCTAATGGCTGACCGGGTCGTCTCGCTCGCCCGGCTTCCCTGGGCCGGTCTCGAGGAACGGGGGGACCAGCTCGTGATCGGCAGCACCCTGCCGCTCCGCTCGCTCGAGCGGCGGGCCGGCCTTGCGGACGACCTTCCCGGACTCTTCGACGCGGTCCGCTCGGTCGGCAGCGCCTCGCTCCGTCGCCGGGCGACGCTCGGCGGGAACCTCGCGCGGGCCGCCCCGGCCTCCGACCTCCTCCCGATCCTCCTCGCGCTCGACGCCGGAGTGAGGATCGTCGGTCCGTCGGGTCCCCGGAGCGTGCCGATCGATCGCTTCGTCCGGGCATCGCGCTCGGTCGATCTCGCCCCGGGGGAGCTCATCGAATCGGTCGAGGTCCCTCGCCGCGCGCGGTGCGCCTACGCCTGGCAGCGGGTGCGCCCGTCGAACGACATCTCCCAGGTCGGGGTAGCGGTCGCCCGCCCCCCGGGGGCCGACGCGTGGAGTGTGGCGCTGGGCGGGGTCGTCCCGCGACCGATCCGGGTCCGATCGGCGGAGACGGAGCTTTCGGCCGACGATCCGCCGGCCGACGCCCGGGCCCGCGCGGCCCAGGTCGTGGCCCGAGAGGCGCCGTTCACGACCGACCGGCGAGCGTCGGCGGAGTACCGCCGGCGCCTGGTCGGCGTGCTGGTCGAACGGGCCCTCGAGCGCGCGGTCGACCGCGGAGGCCGCGAATGAGCGCTCCGGGCGGTATGCTCACGGTCAACGGCCGCCCGCTGGACCGGACCGGCGTACCGGACTCCGAGCGGCTCCTCGACACCCTGCGATGGCGTCTCGGCCTCAAGGGGACGAAGGAAGGGTGCCGGTCCGGCGACTGCGGGGCCTGCACGGTCCTCGTCGATCGCCGCAGCGTCCTCTCCTGCCTCGTCCTGACGAACGACCTCGAACCGTCCGAGATCACCACGATCGAGGGGGTCCGGACGGTCCCTTCCGGGGCCGCGGTCCAGGCGGCGTTCGTCGAGGAGTCGGCGGTCCAGTGCGGGTACTGCACGCCGGGGTTCGTGATGGCGCTCGCCGGCCTCGTCGAGGAGCTCGGCCCGGGCGCGCCGGCGGAGCGCCTCCTCGACGATCTTCCCGGGAACCTGTGCCGATGCACCGGCTACGCATCGATCGAACGGGCAGTTCGGCGCCTCGCGGCGGGGGACGATCGATGAGCCGACCCGACGCCTCGATCAAGGTCGAGGGCCGGGCCCGCTACGGGATGGACCTCGATCTCCCGGGGATGCTCTGGGGGGCGCTCGTCCTCTCCCCCGCGGCCCGGGGCCGGATCAGGGGGATCGGCCTCGAGGCCGCGCGCTCGGCCCCCGGGGTCCTCGTCGCGATCGGCCCGGAGGAGGTCCGCCGGATCCTCCCGTCGGCCCAGGGGCCGGAGCGGCCGCTGTTCCCGGAGCGGGAGGTCGCCTACCGGGGTCAACCGATCGCGGCCGTCGCGGCCCGAACCCGGGAGGCGGCCCGGGTCGCGGCGGCCATGGTCGAAGCCGAGATCGAGGCGGCTCCGCCGCTCGTCGACCTCGAGGAGCGCTACCCGGAGTGGCCCGGCCCGGACGCCGCGTCGTCGCCAGAGATCATCGCCCACGTCCGGGCCGGGACGGGCGACGTCGAGCGGGCGTTCGCGCAGGCCGAGCTCGTCCATGCCGAGGTGTACCGGACCTCCGGCGTCTGCCAGGTCGCGCTCGAGCCCCACGCGTGCGTCGGCGAGCGGCGGGACGGTCGGTGGCGGGTCGTGACGAGCACACAGACCCCGTTCGGGGTCCGCGAGGACGCGGCCGAGATCCTCGGGCTCGCCCCGGAGGAGCTCGTCGTCGAGGGGACATGGGTCGGCGGTGGATTCGGCGGAAAGGGGGCGTCGTTCCTGGAGCCGTACGCCCTCCTCCTTGCCGCGGCGGCCGGAGCGCCGGTCCGACTGGCCCTCGACTACGCGGAGGAGTTCGCGATCGGCCGGTCCACGCTCACCTCCGTCATCCGTCTCGACACCGCCGTCCGCGGGGGGCATATCACCGGCCGGCGGGTCCGTCTCCTCCTCGACACGGGGGCGTCGCTCCCCGGTCGGGACTTCGCGACCGGCTACTCGATCGGCTTCCTGGTCGGGCCGTACCGGTCGGACGCGGTGGAGGTCGAGGGGTACGCGGTCCGCACGAACAAGCCGCCGTTCGGCCCGCACCGGGCACCGTTCGCCCCCCAGTGCGTCTTCGCGCTCGAGTCCCACCTGGACGGCCTCGCCCGCCGTCTGGCGGTCGACCCGCTCGAGTTCCGTCGGGCCCACGTCTGGCGGGCAGGCGATACGACCTTCCTCGGCCAGACCGTCGGACCGTTCGGGGCCGAGCGGGCCCTCGCGGCCGCCGGCGCACTCGCCCGGCAGTGGCGCTCGGAGCTGACGAAGGGACACGGGCTCGGCGTCGGGCTCGGATTCTGGTCGACGGGGACCGGGGCCGGTGGCGAGGTCCGGTTGCGCCTCATGCCCGAACGGCTCACGGTCGAGCAGGGGGAGCACGA
>JASHSI010000036.1 GCA_030040915.1 Thermoplasmata archaeon
AGGAGTACGCCCGGCTCGAGAAGCGCATCTACGATGCGGTCGGCGACACCGGCCGGTTCTTCTCCGACATCGCCGAGGAGCTCGGGATGTCCCCGACCCGCTTGAAGGGCCTCGTCCGGCGCTCCGACAAGCTCGAGTACCGGGGGCACCGGGTCGAAAGGTTCCATGCCCCGCCCCCCGGCGAGTGAACGGCCGGAGATCGACGTCCTCCGGGTCGGCCATCGGGCCGGGCGCGATCCGCGCCTGTCGACCCACCTTGCCCTGACCGCCCGAGCGTTCGGCGCGGGGACGATGTGGCTCCACCCGCCGGACCCATCGATCGCGCGGAGCCTCGAGGCGGTCCGGACGCGGTGGGGGGGGACCTTCTCGGTCGAGGGATGCGAGGACTGGCGTTCGCTGGTCCGACAGTTCGAGGGCCCATCGGTCCACCTCACGATGTACGGCGAGCCGCTCGAGGAGGTCGCGGGCGCGCTCTCGAGGGAGAAGCGTCTCCTCGTGGTCGTGGGGGGCGCGAAGGTCCCCTCCGAGCTGTTCGGCCTCGCCCGCTGGAACGTCGGGGTCGGCGCCCAGCCGCACAGCGAGGTCGCGGCGCTCGCCGTGCTGCTCCACGCCTTGCGGGGCCCGCCTGAGGCCGGCGGTTGGCCCGGTGCGAAGCAGGTCGTCCTCCCCTCGGCCCGCGGCAAGCGGGTCCGGATGGTCCGGTGACGCTCCCCCTCGAGCCGATCCCATCGGGCTCGCTGCCGCTCGCCGTCCGGGCCCCGGGGAAGTGCATCCTCTTCGGCGAGCACTCGGTGGTGCTCGGGGGCCCGGAGGTCGTCGCGGCGATCGACCTCTTCGTGCAGGTCGGGATCCGACCCCGCCCGGCCGGACCGGGGCCTGTCCCCGAGACGAACCCCTACGTGCGCGAGGCCCTCGCGCGTTGGTGGCGCGACGGAACGCCGCTCGACCTCGCCGTCGTCTCCCGCGTCCCGAAGGCGGCGGGCCTCGGTTCCTCGGCCGCGCTCTGCGCGGGACTCGTCGCGGGCCTGGGCGCCGCGCAGGGCGGGCTCACGCGGGCCGAGCTGGCGGCCCGGGCGTTCGCGGTGGAGCGGGGGGCGCAGGGCGTCGGGAGCCCCGGGGACACCGCCGCGAGCGTGGCGGGGGGTCTCGTCGCGCTCAACGTCGACGCGGGCGAGGAGCTCTGGAGCGTCGCCCACGGCGAGCAACGCTGGACGGTCCGCCGAGTCCCCGACCCGGGCTGGTCCTGGGTCGTCGCCCACAGCGGCATCCCCCACGACACGGCGTCGACGGTGCGCGCCGTCGGCCGCCGGCTCGCCGCGCCGGACGGGCCGGCCCTCCTCGAGCGGTTTCGCCGGGTCGCCCTCGACGGCCTCGCCGCCGTCGGGAAGGAGGACCCGGAAGCGACCGGCCGGCTCCTCGACGAGAACCAGCGCCTGCTCCGCGAGGTCGGCGTCTCCCACCCGAAGCTCGAGGCGCTCCTCGAGGCGGTCCGGCCGGCCGTCTACGGGGCGAAGCTCACCGGGGCCGGGGCGGGGGGTTCGATCGTCGCGCTGCCGAGGCCGGGACGGGAGCTCGAGGCCCAGCGGCGCCTCGCGCGCGCCGGGGGCCAGGCGTCCGTGGTGCGCGTGGAGACGCGCGGGGTCTGTCTCGTCGACCGACCGACGACGGTCGAGCGAGCCGGCTCACTTCCGGGCGACGATCCGGACGACGGCGCCGTTCGTTAGCGCGGTCTCCGCGGCGAGCGCCCGGTGCGTCCGCCCGTCGATCGCCCGGATGAAGTTCTCGCCGAGATCGGTGTGGACCCGGTAGGCCATCGCGCGGGCCGTGGTCCCCGCGGGCACGAGGTGGACGTCGGGAAGGAGCCGGCCCTTCGAGTCGGTCCAGTGGCCCTCGTCCTCGACCGGGAAGACGGCGATCCGCTGGAGGGCGCCGAAGACGAGCCGCTCGAGGGCCGCTTGGACCCCGGTCGACCCCCAGCGCCCCATCACCGAGCGGATCTCCTCGAGCGCCCGCGCCTGGGCGGGATTCAGGCTCGCCCCCGGCGCGGTCTCGAACCTCGGGTCCCCGGGACGGTAGCGGATGAGCCCCGCCCGGGCGGCGCGGCGCAGGGTGAGCTCCGCCTCGGCGCAGGTCGCCACCACCGGGAGCGGATCGACCCGCTCCGACCATCCCGAGAGCGCCTCGGGGGTGGTCCGATCGCACTTGTTCGCTCCGATGACCCGGGGCTTCGCCGCCCGCAGGAGCGCCTCGGCGAGCTGGCGGCGCTGCTCGGCGGTCCAGGTGGACGGGCGCTGACGATCGACGGTCACCGTTCGAAGGGCGGCGCTGATCGCCGAGGGACTAATCGAGAGCCCGGTAAGCCGTCCGTGGAGGAACTCCTCGACCTTCGCCCCCTCGAGCTCCACCGACCGGACGTTCTTGAGGAAGTCCCGGGAGAGGATCTCGGTCACCCACGCGACGAGCTCCTCCTCGAGCCACCCGACCTCCTCGGCCGGATCGAAGCTCCCCGGGTTCGCGATCTCCCCCTCCGGACTCGTGCCACCGGAGGCGTCGACGACCTGGAGGAACCCGTCCGAGGCGCGGAGGTCGTCGAGGAACTGGTGGCCGAGCCCCTTTCCCTCGCTCGCGCCGGGGACGAGGCCCGGCACATCGACGAGAGTCACGGGCACCCATCGGACCCCGTCGACGCAACGGGCGTTCCCCGGATCGCAGGCCCGTCCCTTCTCGGCATGCGGGCAGGGGACTCGGACCGCGCCGGCCCCTCGGTTCGGAACGGTGGTCGTGAACGGGTAGGGGGCCATCGCCGCGTCGAGCAGCGTGAGCGCGTTGAACGTCGTCGACTTTCCGACGTTCGGCTTGCCGATGACGCCGAGCTCCATTCCCTTCCTTCCCCCCGTCGGGGCCTACACCGAGTAGTTCGGCGGGATCTCGACGACCTTCTGGATCCGGTTAACGGTCAGCGCCAGCGCGAACAGTAGGTCGCTCAACCGGTTCGACCACTGCAAGAGCTCCGGGCGCAGCGGGGCCTCGCGGTTCAACCGCCAGAGGCTGCGCTCCCCCCGGCGCGCGATCCCTCGGCAGACGTGCAGCTGCGCCCCGGCGCGCGTCCCGCGGGGGAGCACGAAGGAATGGAGCGGATCGAGCCGGGCGGAGAACTTGTCGATGTCCAACTCGAGCCGGCGCACGTGCCGCTCCTCGATCCGGTACTTCGGGGGCGGCCCGCCGGGCGGTACGGCGAGCTCGCCCTGGGCGATGTAGAGCTCGTGCTGCAGGCGGATGAGCAGCGCGCGCACGGCGGTGGCCGGCGGAGGCAGGAACGCCTCCGCGAGGCCTAGGGCGCAGCCGAGCTCGTCGTACGTCCCGAACGCCGTGATCCGGGCCGAGTCCTTCAGTACGCGGGAGCCGCCAGCGAGACCGGTCTCGCCGCGATCGCCGGTCCGGGTGTATAACCTCGTACCGCTCGTGCCTCCGTTCGCCCCGGCAACTGGTCCAACGCGGAGGCCAGTCCGTGCACCGGACAGAACGTGATGTTCAGCACTTCATTATGCTTAGCGTCCTGACGGCATTGTCGGCAGATGAACCCGCACCGCTCGCTCCAGGCGACCCCTATCGTCTCCATGCAACCACGCTTTCTTTTCGGGGGCTAGCGATCGAGGAGTCCCCGTCCCTCGCGGTCGGCCTCGGAGCGGGCCTTCCGTCGTTCGGCGCCGTCGCGAGCCGTCTGCCGAAGCCTCGGCATCCGCTCGGTGTGGGTCCGCGCGAACTCCTGCAGCCCGAGCGTCAGCACCGCTGTCAACGCCCCGGCCGAGTCCGCCGCCCACCCGTCCTCGACGAGGAGCTCGAGCTGGTCCCGTAGGCTCGGGGGCAGCTCGAGGCCGATCCTCGCCGGGCTCGCGCCCGTCCCGCGGACCAGGTGGCGGATGGTCTCCGACCGGTTCGCCGAACCGATCGAATCTCCCTTCCGGTCTAGCTCCTCTAGCTCCTCGCTCGTCAGTCGGACGCCGAGGAAGCGGTCCGCGGGCTTTGAGTTCCGGGCCGAACGCACGCGTTAAACAGAATTTAACAAATATTTATGCATTGTGTAATTTCGTTTTACACTCGGGGCAACGGGTCTTCCAACCCGGGAGAATCCTCGGGCCCGGCATCGGCTGAAATCCCGCGCTCGTCCGTTCCCGATCCATCGAGACCGCTCGCGGTCCGCCCGTTGCGTGAGGCGAACTGGCGCTCCGCCGTTGGCCAGTTGGACCCGCTCGTGGCCTTCGTCAGCTCGTTCCGCCCATATGCGCGCGGGCCTCGCGCGCGAGCGCTGTCCACTGGGACTCGTACTCAATCGAGATCGCCACATACTCCTTGAGCGGGGTCCCAGCCCCCGGATTCCAGGGCCTCCCGACGCCCGAAGCGATCAGGGCGGCTACGCGGACTGGCGGAAGCTTGACCACCAGTTCGCCGGACTTGTCAAGCACGGCGAACATCTTTCGGCCGACGAACATGGACCGGGTGCCGAACCCCTTTCGGTGAGCCGAGACGCCGAGGTCGCCGCGGGCCATCTCCTCGGCGAGCTGCGCGAATCGCTGCTTCGACGCTTCGGGAGCCGAGCGGGAAGGCATGCGCCTCGGAGTGCGGGGCCCGCGATAAATGCGGCGGGCGTCCGACTGGCGGGCCCAACCCGACCGCGGTCGGCCGCCCGGCTCATTCGACCCCTCTGCCGAGCGGACCGTGATCCATCGCCGGATGGGAGGGGTCCGTTCCGAGCGTCGTGAAGCAGGTCGTGCACAGCGACCAGCGTCAAGTCTCGATTCGTCGAAGCTCCACCGAAATCGGAGGCAGGTCCAGGGCACGTTCCCCATTCCGACGTTCCCTGGGGTCCCGCGAGCGGACCGCGCAGAGGACCGGCGAACCGCGTCGGGGATGTACAAGAACGGGCTCACCGCCGCTGCTCCTGCTCACACGCGGCAGAGCTCGGTCGGGCACACCCGACTCGACCCACAACCAGAAACGCGCAGAGCCGATCACCCCGCGTGGATACACGGGGGAATCAACGGCCACAAGTAGGTTCGTGGGCTTCGTCGGCTGTGAGCGAGACTCCCTCGTCCCTCGAGCGCGCCGCCGCCCGCAGCGTGGTCAAGAATTACCTGCGGGTCGAACCCGACGAGAACGTCGTCGTCGAAGCCTGGACCCATACGCTACCTATGTCCTCGGCGATAGTGGACGAGGTTCGCCGGGCGGGTGGGAACGCGTTCCTCGCCTACGAGGACGACGACGCGTGGTGGAGGGCGGTGGAGCGCAAGCAGGCGAAGCCGCTCGGCCGTCTGTCCGACCCAGAGTGGGCGGCGATCGCGGCGGCGGACGTGTACGTCCAGTTCTGGGGCCCGGCGGACTCGGCCCGGCTCGAGCGGCTCGGGGAGAAGAACTTGGACGAGTGGGCCGACGGCTGGTTCGACCGGTGGTACAAGTTGGCCCGGTCGACCGGGTTGCGAGGAGGTCGGATGGCCACGGGGTGGGTGACGGACTCGCGGGTCCGTCATTGGGGAGTGAGCAAGCCGGGGTGGACGAAGGCCCTGCTCGAGGCGTGCCTCTCCGACCCGGCGGGGATCGGCAAGAGCGGTCGGCGGCTCGCCCGCGCCCTCACGGGCGCGAAGAAGGTCCGGATCACCCACCCCAATGGCACGGACCTCGAGGTGGGTCTCGCCGGTGCGCCGCCTCGGGTGTACGAGGGGTACCCGCACCCGAAGGACCCGGCCTACAGCGAGTTCGATATGATGGGGAACCTGCCCGACGGGCGGCTTAGGATGGCCCTCGACTCCAGGACCGCCGAGGGGAGGTTCGTTTCGAACCGCCGCAGCTACGACGAGGTGTGGTTCCCCTGGGCCATCTACTCGGGCGGAACCCTCGAGTTCTCGGACGGGAAGCTGACCTCCTTCTCGTTCGAGGAGGGGGAGGCCCGGTTCGCCAAGAACTACGCCCGGGGAACGCCCGGAAGGGACCGGACCGGCTCGCTCCTCATCGGACTGAACCCGAAGCTCCAGAACGTGCCGTACATGGAGGACAAGGAGCGCGGCAGCGTCCAATTGACCGTCGGCGGGAACGCCTACTCCGGTGGGAGCAACCCCTCGGACTTCCGTGGGGCGGTCTGCCTTGCGGGCTCCGAGATCCGCGTCGACGGGACCCCGGTCGTCCGCGCCGGAAAGATCCTGTAGGCGTCATGGGCCGGAGGAGGGCCCGCTCGCCTCGTCGAGCTCCCGGTCGGGCGGGACTCGCCGTCCCGGGAGCCGGGCCGGTCCGGCGCGTGCCTCGGACGCGCGCGCGCCGCGGCGCGATCGGACCCCGGCTTCGGGCGAATTTGCGCCACGATCACGCTTCGATGAATAGAGACACGCCTTTGTAACCGAAGCCGATCCACCCGACGATGCGCCGGGTCATCCTGGACAGCCTCATCTCGCTCGATGGATACTACACCGACGCGAAGAGTCAGATCGACTGGTTCGAGTTCGAGGAGGCGGACATGGCCTGGTCCCACGATGCCCTAAGCAACGTCGGAACGCTGGTGTTCGGACGCACGACCTACGAGGAGTTCTCCCAGGTCTTTCCCAAGATGCAGGATCCGGTGGGGAAGGGGTGGGACCCATTCATCCCCGAGACCCTCAACGCGCTCCCGAAGGTCGTCTTCTCGAGGCAGCTCCAGGAAGGGACCTGGAAACCGGTCACGATCGTTCGAACGGACCCGGTAAAGGAGATCGCCCGGCTCAAGGAAGGGCCTGGTAAGGACATCCAGATCGTCGGGAGTGGTTCGATCGTATCCGCCGCGGTTCGCGCGGGCCTCGTCGACGACTTCCGCCTCCGAGTGCAACCGATCCTCCTCGGCTCTGGACGATCCCTCTTCCCGACGGCCGCCGATCGCCTCAAGCTGAAACTCGTCCGGGCCACGCCGTTCCGCTCTGGCGTCCTCGGCCTGCATTACGAGTCGCGGAAGTAGACGCGGGAGGAGTCCGACGAGGGAACCCGATCCCCTCCATCGGCCGTTCAGCCGTTCAGTCCACGTGGCCTCCCGATTCGGTTCCGCGCTCCCGGCGGAAACCGCCCAGGTTGGTCCTCACCGGCCCCGCCGATGCTCGCCGCCGCTCGGTGATCCAGACCCGAGCCGCCCATCGTACCCCGTTACCCGCCAAATAGGGCGACGGCTTCGACCCGGGCATGTTGGAGCCCAAGTCGCTCGAAAGGACCAGGACCGAGCTCGCGCGGTCGGTGCTGACGAAGAACCTGAAGGTCCGGAAGGGCGAGAAGGTCATCATCGAGGCGTGGACGCACACGCTCCCGTGGTCCATCGCCTTCCTACGCGAGGCCCGGCGGCTGGGAGCCTCCCCGATGGTCGTGTTCGACGACGAGACCGCCTACTGGGACTCGGTCGAGAGCGGGGAGGCGAAGAGTCTCGGCACGCTCGGTCGGCAGGAGTGGGAGGCGCTCCGTCACGCCGACGTCTACGTGCACATGTGGGGCCCCGGGGACCGCGTCCGCCTCAACGCCCTCCCGCCCAAGACCCAGAAGGCCCTCTTCGCCTGGAACGATCGGTGGTACCAGGTCGCGAACCGGGCGAAGGTCCGCGGCGCTCGTCTGGAGATCGGCCGCCCGTACCCGTCGCTCGTCGCCGCGTACGGGGTGGACGAGCGGACGTGGATGGACCAACTGGTGCGAGCGTCGCTGGTCGACCCGGCGCGGCTCGCCCGGTCCGCGGCCCCGATCGCCTCGGCGCTGTCGAAGGGCCGTCGCGTCCGGGTCCGACACTCGAACGGCACGGACCTCACCGTGGGGCTCGCCCGTCGCCCGGTCCGCCAATACACTGGGTCGCTCCGGCCTCCTTCCGAGCGGACCCCGTACGACCGGTTGGTGAACGTCCCCAGCGGGCTCGTCGGGACCTCCCTCGATGAGACCGTCGCGGACGGGGTCCTCGTCGCGAACCGAACGAACTACTACGATGATGGGATCGCGACCGGCGGGGTCCTCCACTTCCAGGACGGCCGGCTCACCGAGGCGACGTTCGAGAAGGGTGGCGAGCGCTTTGACGGCCCGTTCGCGAAGGGCGGGAAGGGTCGCGACCAGCCCGGCATGTTCCGGATCGGACTCAACCCCGAGCTCCACAACACCCCGCAGCTCGAGGACACCGAGCACGGCGCGGTCATGGTCTCGGTCGGGGGGAACAAGTTCCTCGGGGGCCGGAACCCCTCGCCGTTCTTCGGCTTCGCGGTCTGCGCCGGGGCCCAGGTCGAGATCGACGGACGGCTCCTGCGGACGTAGAGTAGCAGGGCGCGGCTCGCGGGCCCTCGACCGCTCGTGTTGAGGGCCCGCGATACGTGGTCCGACCGGACGAAACGGACGCACCTTCGGGGGAGGTCGATCGCGCTCCCTCGCCCGACCGGACCTCCCCGGACCCGAAGGTACCGGTACGGCGCCCCGTGCGCGAACCCCCGGGATGCCGGGTCGTACCCCGGGCCGTCCCGACTCGACCACAAGTCTATACCCCGGGTCCTCATCCCCGCGCTCGCTCAGGCGGATGGAACAGTCGAGTCGCCCGCGGCAGTTTCGTCGGCGGCCGGTCCGCGCGTTTGCCACGGCGGTCGCCTTCGGCTTGGCGTTGATCTTCGTGCTCTGGGGATTTCCCTCGGTCGGGACCCAGAACGCGGGGCCGCCCTCCGCTCGTTCGCCGCCCGCCTCTGCCTCCGCCGGACCCGGTGCACCGCGCCCCCTCGGCACCTACGTGCCGCGGGCCCGCCCCCCGGAGGAGTCCGGACCGTCGTCGCTCACGGACACCGAACTTTGCCTCTCGGGGGCCCTGGCCACCTGTTTCCCAACCGCGCCACCGACCGACCCCGCGGAGGAGCCGACCTCTTCCGCCTCGCCCCCGTCCTCGTGGACCCAGATCACCCCGCCGAAGGGGAACGCGAACCCCATCGAACGGGAGCTACCCGCCGAGGCGTACTACCCGAATGGGCACGAGGTGGTCCTGTTCGGCGGGTACGGCACGACCACCGGGGGCGCGGACCTCTACCAGCAGGACACGTGGGGTTTCTCGGACGGCCGTTGGACGGAACTCATTCCCGCGTCGTCGTGCACCTCCACCACCTGCCCCTCGGCGAGGGCCGGGGCCGAGCTCGCCTACGACGCGGCCGCGGGCGCCATGATACTTTTCGGCGGAGAGATCCTCGTTCCGGGCGATCCGATCGGGCACATCATCGCCTACGGCGACACCTGGCTCTTCGAGAACAACACGTGGACGAACATCACCTCCACGCTCGGGACGAGCCCCTCGGCCCGATACGACGCCGCCATGACCTATGATCCGTCGGACAACTACGTCCTCCTCTTCGGGGGGCTCGACGGGAACGGCAACGCCCTCGGCGACACCTGGAAGTTCGCGAGCGGGGCCTGGACGAACTTGACCTCCTCCCTGAAGAGCGCGCCGGAGGGCCGGTATGCCGCCGCGATCGGCTACTCCCCGAACGGCTACGTGCTGATGTTCGGCGGCGCGACCTCGACGGAGATCATTCAGAATCCGTGCAACCCGACCGTGGGGACGACGTTCGCCGCGGTCGCGGCGTGGTACTACGAGGGCGCCTGGACCCCGCTCTACGGCTACGACAACGTCTGCCCTCCCCCGTCGCCCCAGAACGGGACGAACGCCAGCCCCGGCGCCCCCGTCCCCTCCACCGGTTCGACCCCGGGTCCGTACCCCCCGTGCGGGCGAGTGGGCGCGGCCCTCGGATGGAGCCCGAAGAACAACCGGTTCGTGGTCTACGGTGGATACGGTACGCAAGAGGTCTCGGGCGGCTGCGGGACGACCGAACTCTTCCTGAACGACACGTGGACCTACGATGTGCCGGGCGGCGGGGGCGGGTTCACCTGGAACAACGCGAGCTACCCGGCCGGTCCGACGGCCCGGGCGTACATGGGATACGCCGCGGACTACACGGACGATTACTTCGAGATCTTCGGCGGGATCGGCTCGGGGGTCCTCCTGAACGCCACGTGGAGGTTCTACGAGGTCGTCTACGCGAAGCTCACCGGCCCGCTCGAGCTCGTGACGCAGCCGGGCCAGATCCTCCTCGGGTCCACCACGTTCAATCTCCTGGGGTACGGGGGCACCGGCGACCTCGACTACAAGCTCGACGTGGTCGGGTTGAGGAACACGAACAAGCTGAGCGGGAACGCCGCGTGCACGAGCCTCCAGGCGGACGTGGAGGTCGTCCTCCCGGACAACGGGACCTGGGCGCTCGACTGCGTACCGAACGCGAAGGCGTTCAACGTCTACCGCGTCGTGCTGACGATCACGGACGAGGGGAACGCGTCGCATCCGACGGCGACGTCGAACTGGACGGTGAGCATCCTACCGCCGGAGACGATCCGCCTCTACTCGCAGTACGTCAGCCTGTTCTACTCCGGGATCGGCTTCAGCAACACCTTCGGCCTCTACGCCGAGGTGGCCAACGGACCCCCGACGAGCGTCGTCGCCTCGATCGCCGGAATGAGCGTCCACTTCCCACCCGCAGTCGTACAACGCGAAGTGGTGGAACGCCTCGGTGCCGATGGCGAACGTGCCGAACCAGGCGACGCTGCACGTGGAGGCGTTCTTCGACAGCAACTGGAGCCAGAACATCTCCTACACCGTGACGGTGATCTCCTTCCCGAGCTGGCTCTCGAGCCTCGTCTCCTACTCCGGGGCGAACCAATCGATCAAGAGCGGGGGGAACGGGCCGTGGAACCAGACCTTCACGATCGACGAATCGTACGCCTGGAACCTCGCCGATAGCACCGACTTCTCCATCCCCGTCGAGCTGCTGGGCGGCGCCTACGACGTCATCCCGTCGATGACGACCGTCTTCGCGATGACCAGCCAGGGGCTCCTCACGATCTCGGCGACCCTCCCCATCTCGACCCCGTCGATCGACATCGGCCCCGCCTCGCTCGACTTCATGATCGGGGTCACGCTGAACGGGACGTTCGACGTCACCGGCACGACCGTCCAGTGGGTCAGCGCCTCCGCGACCCTCTCGGTCGCCGCCAACCTTTCCGCCTCGGTCCCGATCTACGGCTTCAGCATCCTCGGCATCTCCGTCGGCTTCTACCTCGACGTGACGGTCTCGGCCGCCTTCGCCCTCACCCTCATCCTCGCGCCGACCCAGGCGGGCGGCACGGACCTCATCCCCGGGATCGGCATCGAGGTCCAGAAGCTCCTCGGCGTGTTCACGCTCGCGCTCTCCGCCTCCGTCGACTTCGGGATCGGGATCGCCTCGATCGGACTCGGAGCCGGGATCTCGGTGGCGCTCGCGATGACGCTCTCCCCATCCTTCTCGATCGGGGCCGGTTGGGTGAACGGGTCGATCTTCGCGACCGCCTCCTTCCTCTTCTGGTCGGACTCCTGGAACATCGTGAGCGGGACCATCTACTCCTGGGACCCGCCGTCGCCGCTCGCCGCGCTGCGCCCGGGCGATGGCTCCGCGGTCTACAACAACAACGGCACCGGCACGACGTGGGGCCCGCACGCACGCTACTACGCCGGGCCCGGGTACGACGCGCTGGTCTGGGATCCCACGACCTCGCAGGGCCCTGCGATCTCGGACATCTATCCGTACACCGAGGTGAGCGCCGCCTCCACCTCGTCCGGATCCTACCTGTTCTACACGAGCGACAACACGACCGACCCTGTCGAGAGCGGCCTCGGCCTATCGGAGCTCGCCCTGAACGCGAGCACGAACGGGGCCCGGGGCATCCCCGCGCCCGCGGACCCGGGCTACCTCATCGCGGCGCCGGAGGCGACGACGCTCAGCGATGGGACGGTCTACGTCGCCTGGGACGCGCTCCCCGTCGCCGAGGCGAGCGACCCGAGCCCGCTCGACCTCGCCTCGCTCGCGCTCCAGGGGGCCCTCTACTACCCGAACACGTCGAGCTGGGGCCCGGTCACGACGTTCAGCCAGGCCGGGTTCGCGGAGTCCTATCAGGTCGATGCGGACGGGAACGGAGGGAGCGTCCTGGCCCTCGTGTCGTCGAGCCCGCTGATCGGGAGCACGACGACCGAACGGCTCGTCGAGTACAACCTGACGGACGGCGCGCTCGAGGCGAACACGAGCGCGACCGGCCTCTCCGAGGTGGTCTCCCTGCGCGCCTCGGCGGGCGAGGCGATCGTCGAGACCGTCGGGGGGAACTACTCGCTCCTGACCGTCGCTTCCGGCACCGTCAGCCCCATCACCGACGCCGCCCCGACGGGGACGCACCTCGTCTCCGCCGAATTCGCGTCGGGCTCCGCTTCGACGCTCGTGCTCGTCTACCGGGGGAACTCGACCGCCGAGCTCGTCCTCTATGACCTCGCGAACGGGCAGGCCATCGCGACGATGCCCGTCTCGACCGATGCGACGGAGGCGGAGGCGATCGCCGGCGCGTCGACGACCTACGTGTTCGTCCGCTCGTCGGCCGGGCTCGAGGGGTGGAGCGAGACCGCGGGATCGTTCACGAACCTGACGAACGTCACCTTGGCCGGCGTGAGCGGTTTCGGCCTCGCCCAGTCGGGGGGGGCGATCCTCGTCTATGCGCTCGCCCGGACCGGCGGGAACGCCACCGACCCGATCGATTCGCTCTTCCTGACCGAGATCGGCTCGACCCTCCCGATGGCCCCGGGACCCTCGCCGTCGACCCCCAGGCCGTCGACGCCGACCCCGACCCACGCGACGACCTCCCCGGACTACGCGCTCTACCTCGGCCTGGGGGCAATCGCCGTCCTCCTGCTGCTCGCGGTCCTGGCGCTCCTCGTCCGCAAGAAGGGCCCGGGCCCGACCCCGCCCGCCGCGACCTCGCCGCCTCCCGGCGCCGCCCCCACCCCACCGTCCTCCACCCCGCCCACGAGTTGAAGAGGTCGGATGCTTCGCAGCGTGTACCGGGCGGTTCGGAGGGCCTCGGCCGTTCGGTTCCTCCTGCTCGGCCTCGCCCTGTCGTGCGCCCTACCGGGCGGGATCGGGATCGGCCTTTCCCAGGTCGCCACCGCGCCGAGCGGTCCGGTCCTCCACGCCACCCGGGCCCCCTCGGACGTCGGGGCGGGCGCCGCGTCCTTCACCTCCCCGGCGATCCGGATCCCGCCCCCACCTCAGCCTACGTGGATCAACGTGACGTCCTCGTCGGCCGGCGCCCACCCGCCCGCCTCCGCCTGGGGGAGTTCGGCGTACGACGCGGCCGATAACGAGACCGTCTACTTCGGCGGCTGCCTCACCTACAACTGCTCGGTCGAGAGCAACCAGACCTGGGTCTTCGCCCACGGCCATTGGACGAACGAGACGGACGCCAAGGACTCGCCGCCCGCCCGGGCCTACGCGAGCATGGACTACGACGCGAACATGCACGCCGTCCTGCTGTTCGGCGGGCTCGACGGATTCACCTACTACAACGACACGTGGCTCTTCAGCAACGGGACCTGGACGAACGTCACCTGGTACAGCCGGGCCCCGCCCGCACGATTCGGCGCCGCGATGGCGTTCGATCCGCAGCCCGAGGAGAACGGCTCGGTGCTCTTCGGAGGGTACGCCTACGGGATCGGCTACCCGAACAACGTCTGGATCTGGCAGGGGGGCTCCGGCTGGGTCCCGATGACGACGAGCTCGCTCGCCCCGCCCGGGGTCTGCTACACGTCGATGGCCTACGATGCCGCGAGCGGCGTCCTCGTGCAGTTCGGCGGGTTCGAGGAGTCGGGAGCGTACGACGCGGCGACCTGGGAGCTCTATTCGGGGCAATGGTGGTCGGTGAACTCGACGACGGCGCCGGCGGCCCGGGACTTCGACCAGCTCGTCGCGGATCCCGGTGCCTCGGGGGTCCTCCTCGTCGACGGCTGGTCGGGCTCGGCCGAGGAGAACAACACCTG
>JASHSI010000037.1 GCA_030040915.1 Thermoplasmata archaeon
GATCGCCCGGCGCGCCTCGAACGAAGGCCGGGTCTTCGCGACGCCGACCAGCTCCATATCGGGCTGGCGGACGACCGCGTCGGCGACCCGCTTGCCGATCGTCCCGTAGCCGTTGACGGCGACGCGGACCTTCACCGACGTTCCCGACCGCTTGGAGCCGGGCCCGGCATAAAGGCGTTCCCGGCGCGACGACGCCGGTGGCTCGGCGTAGGGCTAAATCCTCGGGGCCCCGTCCGCGGCCGGCCGATGGATTTCGAACTCACCGACGAGGAGCGCGCGTTCCAGGAAGCGGTCCGCCGGTTCGGCGACCGGGTCCTCCGCCCGAACGAGCGGCGGATCGACGCGGAGCATCGGATCCCCGCCGAGGTGCTGTCGGCGATGGCCGAGCTCGGGCTGCTCGCGATGCCGGTTCCCGAGCAGTACGGCGGGATGGGCGCGAGCGCCGTGCTGACCGAGATCGCGGCCGAGGAGGTCGGCCGGGGCGACTTCTCGATGGCCACGGCGGTCTTCTTCCTGCTCGAGGCGGGCTGGGGCCACGTCCTCGCGCGGTACGGGACCGACGCGACCCGGCAGGAGGTTCTGCCGGCGGTGACCCGAGGAAAGGCGTTCCTCGGGGTCGCGACCACGGAGCCGACCGGCGGCAGCGACCTCCAGGGGATGCACACGACCTCCCGCCGGGACGGCGCCTCGTTCCTGCTGCGGGGGGAGAAAGCGTTCGTCTCCGGGGTCGAGGAGGCGAAGGAGCTCGGGGGCGGCCACCTGACCCTCACGAGGTCGGGAGCGGGGTCCGGGTTCAATCTGCTGTACGTCGCGACGCGCACCCCCGGGATCTCGACGCAGCGGTTCGACAACATGGGCCGGATGGGGATCTCCACGGGGGCGCTCACGTACCAGGACGCCCGGGTCCCCGAGGCCGCGCTCGTCGGGAGCGAGGGGAAGGGGTTCGAGTGCGCGATGGAGGGGTTCTCGGTCGCGCGGACGTTCGTCAGCGCCGCCTGCATCGGGGCCGCCGAGCGCGCTCTCGAGACCGGGATCGCCTACATCCGGGAGCGGAAGGCGTTCGGCCAGCCGCTCGGAAAGTTCGAGGCGATCCAGTTCGAGCTGGTAGACCTGTGGACCCAGGTCGAGGCGGTGAAGTGGCAGTGCCGCCGCGCCGCCTGGCTGCTCGACCGGACCCTCCTGCGCGGGGATCTCGCCCGGCGCAGCGAGGTCGACCGGCTCGTCGCGTCGGTGAAGCTCACGGCGCCCCAGGTCGCCTTCGAGTGCGTCCGGCGGGTCATGATGTGGTTCGGCGCCGCCGGCTACACGAAGGACGTCGGCCTCGAGCTCGGGTTCCGGGGGATCATGAGCTACCTCGTCGGCGCCGAGGGGGGCCTCAACATCATGCGGATCATCCTCGGTCGGGAGCTCCTCGGAAAGGAGTTCGTGCCGTACAAGTAGCTCCACCGGCCCGGTTCCGACCGGCGGGCGTGTGCCACCGTGGCAGGGCGCTCGCTACGTTCAAGTAGCCGAACCGGGGTGCCGCGCCGTCTCTCGAGGTCCTACCATGCCGAACGAAACTTCCACGGTCAACCCGTTCGAGACAGCGAAGCAGCAGATCGACATCGTCGCGAAGCAGATCCACCTCGACGGGGGGGTCCTGGAGGTCCTGAAGCACCCCAAGCGGGAGCTGACGGTCCACTTCCCGGTCCGGATGGACGACGGCTCGTTCCGCGTCTACACCGGCTACCGGGTCCAGTACAACATGGCCCGCGGCCCGACGAAGGGAGGGATCCGCTTCCACCCGCAGGTGAGCCTCGACGAGGTCCGGGCGCTCGCCGCGTGGATGACGTGGAAGTGCGCGGTCGTCAACATCCCGTACGGCGGGGCGAAAGGCGGGGTCATCTGCGATCCCAAGTCGATGAGCCGCGGGGAGCTCGAGCGCCTCACCCGCCGCTACGCGAGCGAGATCTCACTGATCATCGGGCCCGAGATCGACATCCCGGCCCCCGACGTCTACACGGACAGCCAGACGATGGCCTGGATCATGGACACCTACTCGATGCAGGCCGGCTACTCCGTCCCCGGGGTCGTGACCGGCAAGCCGATCCCGCTCGGCGGTAGCGAGGGGCGGGGCGAGGCGACCGGGCGGGGCTGCTCGATCGTCATCCGCGAGGCGGCGAAGGACGCCGGGATCCGCGTGAAGGGCGCGAAGGTCGCGGTCCAGGGGTTCGGCAACGCCGGCAGCGTCGCGGCCCGGCTGCTCTACGACGAGCAGGGCGCCCAAATCGTCGCCGTCTCGGACTCGAAGGGCGGGATCTTCAAGGCGGACGGGCTGAACCCGCACGCCGTCGAGGAGCACAAGCAGAAGACCGGCTCGGTCGTCGGGTTCCCCGGGACGAAGGCGATCTCGAACGCCGAGGTCCTCGAGGCGAAGGTCGACATCCTCGTGCCGGCCGCCCTCGAGAACCAGATCACCGCCAAGAACGCGCCGAAGATCGAGGCGAAGGTCGTCGCCGAGGCCGCGAACGGCCCGACCCTGCCCGAAGCCGACACGATCCTGTTCGAGAAGAAGGCAACGGTGCTGCCCGACATCCTCGCCAACGCGGGGGGCGTCACGGTCAGCTACTTCGAGTGGGCCCAGGACATCCAGGGGTTCTTCTGGCCGCTCGCCGAGGTCAACCAGCGCCTCGACCGGGTGATGGTCCAGTCGTACGCCGACGTCCACAAGGTCGCGGTCGAGCACAAGGTCCACAACCGGACGGCCGCCTACATCCTCGCGATCCAGCGGGTCGTCGACGCGATCCGGCTGCGGGGCATCTACCCGTAGGCGGGCACTCACCGGGCCCGGCACCGACCATGGCCGACCTGCCGAAGTGCCGGCGGGCGACGTGGGCCGATATCGACCGGTGGGCGGACTCCCTA
>JASHSI010000038.1 GCA_030040915.1 Thermoplasmata archaeon
CAGGAGCTTCAGGGCCCGGCCCGGACTCCCGGCGTTCGGGTCCGCCCGGAACCCGACCTTCGGGTCGTCGGCGATCCGGTCCCACTCCCACCCTTTCGCGCGGAGTTCCTCGACCCGATCCCAGTTGACCATCGCTACGGAGCCTGCCCGGTGCCGGGGCCGCCCAGGGGGCGGCGGGGCCGAGCCACGAGAAGAGCTGCCCCCCTTAAACTATGCCCGACGCGGGCCGGCACGGCGGCCCCACTCGTCCGCGCTACGTGAAGATGTGGAGCGGCGGGTTCGGCTCCACGAGCGACGGGTCGATCTCGGCGATCGAGCGCCGGCCGGAGAGGGCCATCGAGGTCGCCAGCTCCGTGCCGAGGGCCGAGAGGTATCGTCCGACGCCGTCCGAGCCGCCCCAGGCGAGCGCCCAGAGGACCGGACGGCCCAGTCCGACGCCGCGTGCGCCGAGCGCGAGCGCGATCAGTACATCCACCCCTCGGCGGACGCCGCCGTCCAGGTAGACCTCGGCCTTGCCGTCGACGGCCGCAACGATCTCGGGCAAGGCGAGGAGGCTCGGGCGAGCGGCATCGAGCTGGCGACCCCCGTGGTTCGAGACGACGATCGCTTGCGCTCCGTGGCGTACCGCCTCCCGCGCGTCCTCGGCCGTGAGGATTCCTTTGACCGCGAGCGGCAGTCGGGTGACCTCACGGAGCTGGTCGAGGATCGTCCAGGTGGTCGCGGCCTCGGTCCGGAGGGTGTACCGGGCGCCGTCCCGGGTCGGACCCCGCGGCGGCGGCGTGACGTCCGGCCCGTTCCCGAGGGGGAGCGACGCGTCGATCGCGAACCCTCCGCTCGCTTGGCGGTCCCGTACGGCCAGGACGGGAACGTCCGCGGTCACCACGATCGCCCGGTATCCCGCGGCTTCCGCCCGCTCGACGAGACGGCGGCTGCGCGCGAACTCCGGCTGCAGGTACAGCTGGAACCAGCGGGGCCCCGCTCCGGCCGCGGATGCGATCGTCTCGAGCGACGCGGAGGAGAGGGTGCTGTAGATCCCCAGGATGCCGAGCCCGGCGGCCGCCCGGGCCGTCCCCACCTCGCCGTCCCGATGGATCTCGCCCTGGTAGGCGGTCGGCGCCACGAAGAACGGAGCGTGCACCGAGGTCCCGAGGAGCGTCGTGCCGAGGTCGACGGTGGAGACGTCTCCGAGCACTCTCGGGCGGAGCCGCCAGCGGCGGAACGCCTCCCGATTGCCTTCCAGGGCTCGTTCGTCACCCGACCCGCCCTGGATGTACGCCCAGATGCGGGGTGGGACCTTCGCGGAGGCCGCCTCCTCGAGCGAACTCAGGGACGGAAAGGTCAGGGGAGGGTCCGTTGCCATTCGAACCGTAGGCTCGCGCCCGCCAGCCCGCCCCGGGATTTGAAGCGGTCCCCCCGGCGGGCGCCCCATCGGGGGCGACCGGCCCCCCGCAGGGGAAGCCATATGAGGCGCGCGGCCCATCGCCTCCTTGGCTTCCGCCGGCCGGGTGGGCCACCCGGGACCGGCAGGCCCAACCCACCGATGGCGGACCACTCTGCCCCCCTCCCGCTCCGACCCGAGGTCGCCGCATGAGCTCGGGCGGGCTCGCGAACCGGATCGGGGTCGCCTCCCGGCTCCTGCCGGTCACGGGGTGGCGCGCTCTCAACGACCTCCGGGAGTCCCGGCTCCACTCCTCGCTCGAGGCGCCGCTGTTCCGCGAGATCAACCTCGAGATGACGATCGTCTGCAACCTTCGCTGCCCGTTCTGCTGGTGGTGGGGGACCAACGGGGTCGCCCCGAAGATCATCCGGGAGAAGCAGCCCCTCTGGAAGGACCAGCTGACGTTCGAGGAGATCCAGAAAGTGTTCCTCCCGTTGAAGGGCAAGAAGGTCCACGTCTACCTCTCGGGCGGGGAGCCGTTCGAGCGGAAGGACGCGATCGACATCATCGAGTTCATCTCGTCGATGGGGCTCACGGTCAGCTTCACGACGAACGGGACGTTGCTCACCGATCCGATCATCGAGCGTCTCGTGAAGGTGAAGGGGGTCACGATCGTCCACTTCTCGATCGACGGACCCCAGGAGATCCACGACTCGATCCGCGGGAAGGGGAACTTCGCGACGACGATCGCGAACGCACAGAAGATCCTGGCGCTCCGCGAGAACCGCCGCCCCCAGGTCTGGGCGAACTCGGTAATCACCAACGCGCTGTTCGGGAAGACGACCGAGCTCGTGCGCACGATCGAGAAGGCCGGGTTCGACCGCCACGTCTTCCAGCACCTCTGGTTCGCGGACCGCCCGACCCTCGACCAGCACAAGCAGGCCCTGATGGACGACTTCGGGATCGTCGACACCGCCGCCGAGGGGCACCTGATGGAGCTGCCGGGGAAGGAGTACGGCCGGAAGGTCTACGAGGAGCTCGAGGGGACCCGCCGGGCGGTCTTCCCGTTCCAGATGTGGACCGCGCCGCGCCTCTCGCTCGAGGAGTCGGAGAAGTACTACTCCGACATGAAGTTCTGCGTCGTGAAATCGTGCGGCAAGCCGTGGGCGGGCATCAACATCAAGGCCGACGGCACGGTCGAGTTCTGCCCGGACCAGTGGATCGCCTACTCGGTCGGGAACGTGCGCGAGGCGCCCCTCCTCGAGCTGTGGAACAACGACGCCGCGAAGAAGTTCCGGTCGAAGCTGAACGAGCACGGCCTGTGGCCGGGCTGCGTCCACTGCTGCGCGATCAACTGGCGCCAGCAGTAGCCGGCGACCGCCGCGGAGCCCCGGTCCCTCGGACCCGAAGCGGGCTTTAGCCCCGCCGGCTGCCCCCTCGTCAGGAGGGGAGCGGAGAATGGCAGGACCGTCGGCGAGAGCTCCGGTGCGTGCTCCGGGCGACGCGGGGACCGACGGGGTCTCCTGGGCGTACGTCGGCCGCCGGTCCCGCGTGCTCCTCAAGACGTTCGGCCTGCTCCTCGCCCGCCCGGGTCGCCTCTGGCGCGTGGTCCGAGCCGCGCCGGGACGGCGCCACGAGGTGGCCGAGGCCGAGGCGCTCGCCCCCTACGCCGGAGTGCAGCGGGCGCGCGCCGGCCTCCCCCAGCCGGCGCTCGACTTTCGGATGTACCTGAGACCGG
>JASHSI010000003.1 GCA_030040915.1 Thermoplasmata archaeon
GAACCCGCGCTTGTAGTGGACCAGCGACCATCCGGCCCGGTCGACGTAGGCGGTCTCCTGGTACATCGACTCGGCGATGGTGAACGACTGATAGGAGAACAGGCGCATCCGGCGCGCGGCCTCGCTCGTCAATGTGACGACCCGGATGATCACGTCGTGGTTGGGGTGCACGACGTCCTCGGTCGTCAGGAGGAGCCCGGGGGCCTTCCACAGCGTGGTCGGGTAGGCGTCCACCCCGGGGATCGGCCCGTCGTACTGCCAGCCGTCCCCCGGGGCGAGCCAGTGGAACTGGGAGCGGTCGGCGTCCCACAGGCCCAAGCGGTGCTCCCGCAGGTGCTGGAACTGGCCCGGGAACGGGTAGAAGAGGTCCTCCCAGGCCCCGTGGTCGTCGAGCGTGAGGAGGATGCGCCCGTTCCCGGCGAGCTGGGTGATCATCGCATCCGGTCCGGACCTCGTCGTCGGATCAGGCAGCGACCCGCTCGAGGGCGTGACGGCGGAGGTCGGTCAGGACGTTCATGTAGTTCGCGTACGCATCGTAGGGGTTCCCGTACGAGTTGAAGTACTGGTGGACGCCGGCGTCCGCCCCGTGCCCGCCGACGTACATGTAGTAGAAGTGGTCGGAGGTGAGGAGCTTCCGCCAGATATCCAGGAGCTCGGGGTCCCCGCTCCTTCGGACGATCTGGCCGACCTTCTTCGCCGCCTCGAACGCCGAGCGCTGGAGGTCGTTCCCGAGCCACGCCCCGAGGTCGCGGTTCTGGTCGGCCCAGCTGATCGTCACCGGGACCGAGACCGGCCCGGCGCGCGGCAGGGCGAGCGCCTCCTCGACGGTCGCCCAGTCGAGGCCCGGGTGGGCCCGCATCGCGCCGGGGAGCGCGCTCAGGAAGTCGAGGATCCCGCTCGACGCGGGGTGGTGCTCCCCGAACGTCTCGAAGTCCATGAACAGGTTCACGACGTCGCCGGGGGTCGCGGCGATCCACCGGCCGTACTTCTCGCTCGTCAGGGGGTACTCCGACCAGCCGGCCGAGGAGAACCGGAACCCGACGTCGTCGCTCAGCGGATAGTGGCGGGGGAGGAGCCCCACGGAGGGGGCGGCGATGCTCTGGTAGACGTGGGTCGGGGCCCGGCCCTTCAGCACCCCCTCCCAGCCCTCCATGAGCATCCCCTCGAACCGTTCCCGCGCAGCGAATTGCGCGAGCTCGTCGGAGTAGGCGAGCTCGGTCATCCGAAGGACCCGGGGGGCGGCGCCGAGGCGCTCCCGGAGGGCCGCCCGGTGCTGGGCGACCTCCTCGGCGAGCTCGGGGGGCGAGAGGAGGAAGGCGAGGGAGTGGTAGTAGGTCTCCGAGAGAAGGGCGACCCGATGGGTCGCGACGATCTCCCGGAGTCGGTCGATCACGTCCGGCGCGGTCCGCTCCGCCTGCTCGAGAAAGGTCCCGGTGACGCTGAGGCTCAGCCGGAACTCGGGGTACTCCGCGAGCGCCTTCGCGATCCGGGCGAGCGCGGGCCGGTAGCAACGGTCGGCGATGCCCCGAAAGATCTCGAGGTTGCGTCGCTCGTCGATGTACGGTCGATCGGAGCCCAGGTCCAGGTAGCGGAACCGGCCGAGGCGCCAGGGTTGGTGCATGTGGAGGTAGAGGACGATCTTCACGGCCGCCCCCCCGAGATCGCCCGGTGGTAGACCTCGATGGTCTGACGGGCGCGCTCCTCCCACCCTTCCCGGGTCGCCGAGATCCGACCGGCCTCGCCCATCGCCGCGCGGAGCGTCGGGTAGGCGAGGAGCTCGGCGATCCGGCTCGCGAACTCCTCGACGTCCCAGAAGTCGACCGTGAACACGCCCTCGCTCATCTCCGCGACCCCGCTCGTCTTCGAGACGATCGCGGGGACCCCGGCCGCCATCGCCTCGAGGGCGGCGATGCCGAACGGCTCGACGACGCTCGGCAGGACGTAGACGGTCGCGGCCTCGAGGAGGGTCGTCCGCTCCTCGTCGGTGACCTTCCCGAGGAAGAGGACGCGTTCGCCGAGGCCCAAGCTCACCGCGAGCCGGAGGAGTCGGGGGAACTCCGGACCCTCCCCCGCGACGACGAAGAGGGCGCTCGGCTCGGTGGCGGCGACGCGGGCGGCGGCCCTCAGGAAGGTGTCGACCGCCTTCATGGCCGCGAGCCGGCCGAGGCACAGGACGATCTTCCGGCCGCCGGTGAGCGGGCTCAGTCGGCCCGTCGGGCGGACCGCGTTGTACACGACGTCGACCTTCTCCGGTCGGGCATGGTAGCGCTTCACGATCTGGGCCTTCAAGTGACGGCTCACCGCGATGACCCGCCGGGCCCGGTCGATCCCGAACTGCTCCCGGGCGAGGATCTCGGTCCAAGGGTGATCGAGCGAGCGATCGTACTCGGTGGAGTGGATGGTGAGGACCAACGGGAGGCCGAACCGGCCCGCGAGCCGGGAGGCCCCGACCGTCCCGAACCAGTCGTGGGCGTGGACGACGTCGAACCCCTTCGCCGGGTACCCCGCGATCCACTCGTTGAACGCGTAGATGTCGGTCTCGCCCCATCCCCCTCCCGGCGAGCCGTGGACGTCGTACGCCCCCGGGTAGGGGAACGCTTCGGGGCTCCAGGGGGTCCGGAACTCGACCCCGTCGACCGGGGTCCGCTCCCCGTCGAACGGGAGGAGGAAGGTGATGCGGTGGCCCAGGCGGACGAGCTCTTGGGAGAGCTCGAAGACATGGACCCCGAGCCCCCCGGAGTGGCTCGGCGGCCACTCCCAGCCGACCATCAGGATCCGGAGCGGGCGCCCGGGGGGGGTCCCCTCCCGCCGGGACGGGGACGGAAGCGACCGCCGGGGAGGAAGGGCCGACTCGGACGAGCGGGAACGGACCGACCGTCTCGACCGGGAGGGGCCGCCGGGCCTCGTCCCGCGGCGGGACCGGGCTCGGGGTCGAAGGGGCCGAGCGGCGTGGCCCGCCGGGTCCGAACGGCGTGGGGTCGAGGACCGGCGGCGGATCGGGTGTTCCGCGCTCATTCGTGCGGCGCGGACCACCGGAACCTCCGGCCGGCCCCTGGCCTCAGACCCCCTTCGTTCTTTCGGTCGGCGGACCGAACCCGGACACGAGCCGTTCGATGGCCACCCCCGGGTCCGCCGATCGGGCGACCGCGCTCGCCACGAGGACCCCCTCCGTGCCGAGGGCAAGAGCGGCCCGGATGTCCGCCGCGTCGTGGATCCCGGCCCCGCACAGGACGACGGTCTCCGCCGAGACGGAGCGGACGGCGCGAACGGCCTCCCGGAGCAGCTCGGGCCGGGCCGAGGTCACCGACACGTCCCCCCCGATGAGCTCCGGCGGCTCGATGGCGAGGAAGGGGGGCCGGAACCGGGCGAGCCGTCCGGTCTCCTCGAGGTCCCCCGCGCAGACGATCGAGGCGAGCCCGACCTCCCGGAGCCTCCCTACCACCTCCCCGACCTCCGCCTCGGGGATCCGCCGCTCGGAGTGGTTCACGAGGCTCCCCGACGCCCCCGCGGCCCGGAGCGCCTCCGCGACGACCCGACCCGTCCGGGCTCCCGCCGGGTCCGGGTCCGTGTGCTGCGAGAGGACGGGGATGCCGAGCTGCCCCGCGAGGTGGCCGAGGTCGGGGAGCGACGGGGCGATCGCGGCCGGCACCCCGGACCGGGCGGCAATCGATTGGAGCCTCCGGCCGAGCTCGAGCGCCGGGGTCCCGAGGGTCGCCGGATACGCCTTCAGGTTGACGAGGAGGAGGGGCCGGCCGAGGGGGCGGGGGCTAGTGGGCGACGGCGGCCTTGGGCCGCTTCGGGCGGGAGCAGATGGCGTACTCGTCCCCGTCGAAGAAGACCTCGCGGTCCGGGTGGTGCCGCTGGACCTCGGAGATCTTGGCGAGGACATCCTCGAGCGTCGTGGTCTCGTCATTCGGGTCGATTCGGAGGTGGACAAGCTTCTCCGGTTTGTCGTGGCCCTTGCCCCGTTCCACCATCGGGTCCCGATGGAGCGCCGGTACAGGGTGGTGTCTAATAGGCTTGCTAGAACGGACCCCCCCGTCGAACTTATGGCCGACCTCCCCGGTGGGCGCGCGTCGGACGGACATGCAGGAGCGCTCCGATCTCCAACGGATCGTCTTCCAGAAGACCCGGGTCGTCCTCACCCGGGACCTCTCGGTGATGAACCCGAACCTCGTGGTCGGCGCCTCGGGGCTCGTGGTCGGCAAGCTCGCGAACTACACTCTCAAGGTCGCCTTCCCGAGCGTGACCGTCGGGGTGAACTGGCAGGATTGCGACCTCGTCGAGGGGAAGTTCGGGATGCCGACCGAGGCGGAGCAGCCGAAGGTGATCCCGAACCGCCGCACGGTCGACGCCGAATAGGGCCCGGACGGCACGCGGCTAGCGGATCCGCTCGAGCGCGAACGAGCCGATCAGGAGCGAGCGGTTCGTCGCGGTGTACTCGATCCACTCCCGCGTCTGGATCTCGCCGATCCCCTGGACGGAGAGGAACGTCCGGCTCCCGTCGCGCTTGAAGTAGATTGCTCCGTCGAGGCGCGAGAGGACCGTCTCAAGCTGGGTCTCGGGGAGGGTCCCGCTCTCGAGCGAGTAGAGGGCGATCGCGTTCCTCGGCTTCAGCACCCCGACGACGTTCTGCACGAACTTCAGGCGCTGCCGGTCGTCCCCGTGCGTCAGGCAGGCGGAGAGGCCGAGGAAGGCGACGCGGATCGGCCGGGCGCTCCCGTCCTCGAACGAGTTCGCCGCCTTGACGAGCCCGGAGAGGATCCCCGCATGGTCGTGCGGCCCGGCGGCGAGGAGATGGCCCTTCGGGGGCGCGCCGGTCCTCGGCTCCCCCCCCGCGTTGGAGGCGTCGACCCAGCGGACGAGGTCGAGCTGCTCGTACTCGTGGAACTGCGGGGAGACGAGCCCGATCGCGGCGCCGGCCTCCTCCGGGGAGCGGGCCGCGGTCACGATCACGGCGGACTCCCCGCGCTTCAGCCCCTCGGCGAGGAAGGAGTAGATCGCGACCTCCTTCCCCACGAACGCGTCGCCGATGAGGACGACGTGGCCCTTCGGGGGGAGGCCCCCCCGCAGGAGGTCGTCGAGCCGGGGCGTGCCGGTCGGGAGGCGGTCCGGGAACTTCCCACCGGGGGGCATCGTGAGCGGACCGGGCGCGGCGGTCTCCTCGGGAGGGACCAGCGGGCTCAGGTCCGGTTCGGTCGGCGTCCTTCCCCGGCGCGAACGCGCGGGCCCGGCGAAGCCGGGGGTCTCGGGGATCGCGGCGAGCGCCAACGAGAAGCCCGGCAGGTCGGCCCCGCGCTTGACCATCGACTGGCGGGCGAGCCGAAGCTCGTCCTCGAGCGAGGAGACGGTCTTCCGCTGGACGAGAAGGTCCCGCTCGCGCCGGTCGAACTCGGTCAGCTTGCGCTGGGCCTCCGCCTCCCGGTCGGAGCTCGCCTTCTCGCGCGAGTCCAACGCCGCCTCGCGTCGGTCGAGCTCCTCCGAGCGTTGCACGAGGAGGGCGGCCCGGGTGTCGACCTGCCCGCCCTTCTGCTCCATGAGCTTGATCGCCTCCTCGTAGCGCTTCGCGTTCGCCA
>JASHSI010000039.1 GCA_030040915.1 Thermoplasmata archaeon
CTCCAGAACACCGGCCAGCAGATGTCGCTCGCGATCTTCTTTACCGTCGTGATCGTCGGTCTCGCCGGTGGGCTCGGAGGCACCGTTCCGGGCCAGCTCGCCTCGGCGGGCGTCCCCGCGGGCGACGCGGCGATCCTGGGCCATGCGATCGCCTCGAACCCGACCGGGGCCCTCTTCGGGGCGTTCCTCGGGGAGAACCCGATGACGCAGCTCCTCGCCCTGGTCTCGTCGTCGCCCGGTTGGGTCCCGCTCCCCTCGAGCGCGACCGCGGCACTCCTCGCCCCGCACTTCTTCGCCTCGGCGATCCAGCCGGGGTTCTCGACCGCGCTCTCCCACGCGTTCCTCGTCGCCACGGGACTGACGGCGGCGGCGGTCGCGATCTCGGCGCTGCGGGGACGCACGTTCATCTACGGAGTCACCCCCGCGGCGAGCGCGTCGCCGGCGGCCGCGCCCCCCGGGGAGCGCAGAGGGACCGGGCCGGTCCCGGGCCTCGCCGACCGGGAGTCGGACCGCTGAACCGGCCGACGAACGCGGCCCCAACAGGTATCCGTCTTCCCCGGTCCCCCCGTCATGAGCGCGCCGACGAGCGGGCAGGTCCGCGATCTTGCGGCGACCTTCTCCCTCGGGGTCGTCATCGTCTTCGCGACCGCCATCCTCGCCTGGCCCGGCCCTGGATTCATCCTCCACGAGGTCGCCGGCCTCCTCCTCCTCGTCGGGATCCTGACCGCCCTCGCGGCGGCGATGCGTCGGCGCCGCGTCGAGCCCCGTCCGGTCCCCCGACTCGCGGCCGCGCTCGCGGTCCTCGTCGCGGTCGGGGGCAGCGGCGCCGCCCTCGCGATCGGGGCCCTGCCGAGGGGCCTCTCGGCCCTTCCGCTCGCCGGCCTCGTCGTCCTCGCTGGGCTCCTCGCCGATAGCCTCCGGGTGGGCCGGCCCCCGCGCGGGCCGCGCGATTAAGTAGAGGGTTGCTTGTCCTTGGCTAGCCCAGCATGCTAACCCTGGTGGACGACCTTCGCGAGCTGAAGCGGGGCACCCACGCGTTGAGCCTTCACTCGAGCACGGAGGAGGGCGCT
Organism: Thermoplasmata archaeon; assembly: GCA_030040915.1. Taxonomy (GTDB): domain Archaea; phylum Thermoplasmatota; class Thermoplasmata; order Lutacidiplasmatales; family UBA184; genus Lutacidiplasma. The sequence continues at coordinate 1,071 of JASHSI010000039.1, forward strand.
CGCCACGCGGCCGAGTTCCTCGCCGGCACGCCGAAGGGGCAGTCGGCCGCCTACTGGGTGTTCGACCCACGCCGCGCTCAGTACTATCGTCGATGGCTCTCGCGCGAGGCCCCGGAGCAGGTCGGGAGCGTCGCGGTCCTGAACCACAGCCAGGCCGTCCCCGAGGGGGGGCGTCTCCGCCCTGCCCCGGAGGTCCAGGAGTTCATGGGGCGGCATCCGGACGGCGTGACGGCCGCGGGTGAGACGATCTCCCATTTCTGGCAGCCCCGCAACATCCCAGACCATCTCGAGTACGAGGCCTGGTTCCAGGAGCAGCCCCGCGCGAGGTCGCGGTTCCTTTGCCCGTACGACCTCCGGGAGATCCCCGTCGCGGACGCGCCCGAGATCCTTCGCGAGCTGGGCGCCCACCACACGCACCTCACGCTCTCGCGCTCCGCCGAACCGGCGGTGCGCCTGCTCCAGCTCTTCGCCTTCCCCACCCCCGAGGAGATGCCCGCGGCCCTCGAGGAGACCCTCGACTGGGCGATCTCGGAGGGGTACGTCGAGGTCGAGACCGACCCGCCGGACCTCGTCCTCACCACAGCCGGCGACCGCATCGTGCGAAGCTGGGCCGAGCCCGACCGCTAGTCGGGGTGGGGGCGTGCGCCGTCGCCCTCCGTCGGCCGACTCCTGGGGCCGATCCGGATCAGGTGAGCACGAGGTTCAGGTTCCCGTTGAAATCCGAGCCCGGGGACTGGATGGTGACGTTCATCCCCGCCGTCCCGCTCCCCGGGATCGTGAGCGGCTCCTGGATCCCGGATAGGATGAACCCGGTCGTGTTCGTTGTCATCGTCATGATGGTGCACGCCGTCGAATTGTAATTCGGCATCTCGAGCTCGAGCGGGGTGCTCGCCGAGGTGGAGGAGTTGTAGCCCGAGAAGCCGATGAGGTTCGAGTTCAGGCCGCAGACGTTGTCCGGCGCGTAGATGTTGATGTTCTGCACCTGGACCGGCGGCACGCTCGACGCGATCAGGTAGAGACCGACGGCCGCCACGACCAGGATTCCCACGATCACGACGACGACCACGATGACGAACGTTCGGGACCGCTTCGGCCTCGGGACCGGCGGGTAACCGGCCATCGGCACCGGCGGGGGAGGAGGGGGCGCGGTCATCGGCGGAGGCGAGGCGCCTCCGCCACTGGGGATCGCACCGGCGTCACCGCCGGCCGGGATCGCCCCGCCGCAATAGCTGCAGAATCGAGTCCCCTCGGGGGCCGGAGCGCCGCACGACGGACAGAACATGGTTTCCTCCGCCGCCCCTGTCCACCCGGGTATTTCTAGACGCGTCCGGCGGGCCGGCGAATTTAGGGCCCCGAGAGGGGACGTTAAGGGCGGACTCCCCGACCGACCGAATTAGGAGGGTCGGGGCCCAGGAGCGGGGGCCGGTCGTTGAACATCGACCGACTAGCCAAATTCAGTTCGCCGGACCCCGGTTCGTCCCCATCCTCTCGAGGGAGACCGGACGCCGAACGACCCTGGAGGGTGGAGCGGGGACAACCCACTATCTGACAGACTGGGTATGACAGTTATTGTAACGGTTAGCCGCGCGGGCCCCTTGGTTTGCAAAAGCAACACCTTTACTTACTAGTTGAGGGTGGGTGGGCGCATGCCCCGACCCAAGAAAGGAGCCACTCGAACGCGCCATGATACCCGAAAGTGGATCCTCAAGGCGCTCGAGACCTCGAAGGACTCCGGCGGGATGCTCACCTCGGAGATCAAGTCCACGATCGCGAAGCTGCGCGGATCGCGGATCCCCGACTTTTCGGTGTATTCCGCGCTCCGGACCATGCTGCGGCGGAAGATGGTAAGCGCGCGCCGGCAGGGACGCGAATTCCGTTTCTGGCTCGCCGGGTCCACCCCGAGCGCGCCGTCCCCGAAGAGCAACCCGGCGCCGTCCGCTTCGCCGGGAGCCGCCGTCGTGGCGGCTCCCGCGGCACCCACGACGCCCGCCGCGCCGGCGGGGCCGGTCGTGCACAAGATCGCCCCCGGCGAGGCCGTCATCCTCCATGTCGGGACCTCGCACGTCGAGACCGCGACGAACGTCCACGGCAAGGTCGTTCTCGAGAGGCACCGACGCCCCTCGTAGTAGGGGACGGAACTTCCCGGGAACCGTGAGGCCTCCCGGGCCCGAGGAGGTACGGGACCGCCTCGGTCCTGGGCCCCTCGTGAGGGGGAGCGATCCGGCCGGCGACCGCTCGCCGACGGCCCGTCGTGGGGCCCTCTTGGATCATCCATCCCGGACCCTCCGAGCGGCGTAGCATTCGCCCCACCCTTACCACCACCCGACGATCCTTGTCCCCCGAGCCGAACGTGGAGGTCCTCCGGATCCGCGATCTCCGCTCCGCAGAGCGCGCCGCCGCGCGCGACGTGGTGAAGGCCGTGTTCACCGGGTACTACCGATGGCACGCTAATCGATGCCTTCGCGACGTCGAGACCGTGCGGGGGATCGTCCGAGCCCGGCGCGTGGAGGCGTTCTCGATCGTGGAGCGGCTCGCCCCGGAGGTCGGTTACG
>JASHSI010000040.1 GCA_030040915.1 Thermoplasmata archaeon
GATGGCGCTCATGGCAGGACCTTCGCCTCCTCGCCGAGGAGGCGTACGAGCTTCTCCGCGGCCTCTTCGGGCGTCTTGTACTCGATCATCCGGGCCCCCGTCCGGGGGGCCGGGAGCCGGAAAGCGAGGGGCCGGACGAGCGCGCGGTCTCCCGCGGCGGCGAGCGCGGCCTCGACCTTGGCCCGCCCGATCCGGCCGATCGGGGCCTTGCGCGACTTGAGGATCATCGGGAGCTTGGCAGTTCGCGGGTCGTTCTTCGCCTCCTGGAGGCCGATCACCACCGGTCCGGCCGATCCGATCGAGGTGCGCCCCGATTCCGAGACGACGGCGAACTCGAAGCGGCGCTCGCCGGGGTTCCAGGCGAGGGAGACGACGGGGGAGAACTCCGGAACTCCGAGGATCTCGCCGAGGATGGACGGGACGACCCCGGATTGCTCGTCCTGGGACTGTTTCCCGGTGAGGACGAGGTCCGGGTGACCCATCTGGACGGCGAGCGCGAGGGCCCGCGCCACCGCGACCGGGTCATGGGAGATCCCCGGTGGCGCCTCGACGGCGGTGGCCGTGTCCACCCCGAGCGCCAGGGCCGAGCGCAGGACCTCCTCGACCCGCGGGAGCGGGCCGAGGCCGATCGCCTGGACGGTCGAGCCCGAGTTCGCCTCCTTGAGGAGCAGCGCCTGCTCGACGGCCGACTCGTCGTAGCCGGCGAGGACGAACTTGACCCCCTCCGTCTCGGCGACCGTCCCCGACGCGTCGGGCCGCAGCCGCGTCTCCGATTCCGGGACCGGCTTGACGAGGACCGCGATCTCCATCGGTATCGGTCGGGCCGGCTATCGGTAGGCCTTGAGCAGCTCCTTCGCGATCACGAGGCGCTGGATCTCGTTCGCCCCCTCGTAGATCTGGGCGAGCTTGGCGTCCCGAAGGAGCTTCTCCACCGGATACTCCCGCATGTAGCCGTTCCCGCCGAATATCTGGATCGCCTCGTCGGCGACGCGCATCGCGGCGTCCGAGGCGAAGCACTTCGCCATCGACGACTCGAACGTGCCCTTCCGGCCCCCGTCGATCGCCCACGCGGATTGCCAGGTCAACAGGCGCGCGGCGTGGGTCGCCATCGACATGTCCGCGAGCTTGATCTGGATCGCCTGGTGCTCGGCGATCGGGCGGCCGAACGTCACCCTTTGGAGGGCGTACGCCGCCGCGTGGTCGATCGCCGCCTGGGCGATCCCCGTCGCGAGAGCCCCGATCGGGGTCCGGGTCTGGTCGAGGGTGCGCATGGCGATCGCGAATCCCTCGCCGTCCCCCCCGAGCCGGTTCGACCTCGGCACCCGGGCCCCGTCGAACCGGACCGTGCTCGTCGCCGAGGCCCGGTGGCCCATCTTCTCCTCCTCCTTCCCCGGGACGACCCCGGGGGTGCTCCGGGGGACGACGAACGCGTTGATCCCCTTGTGCTTGAGCGCGGGATCGCTCGTCGCGAACACCGTGTAGAGGCTCGCGAACGGGCCGTTCGTGATGAAGCACTTCTCCCCGTCGATCACGAACCCGTCGCCGTCCGGGCGCGCCCGGGTCTTGAGGGCGCCCGCGTCGCTCCCCCCCCCGGGCTCGGTGAGGCAGAAGGAGGCGAGCTGGTAGGAGGCGCAGAACGGCGATAGGATCGCCCGTTTCAGTTCCTCGGACCCCCCGAGGAGAATCGGCTCGAGGGCGAGGCAGTTCGCGATGATCGACGTCGTCATCCCGGCGCAAGCGTGGGCGAGCTCCTCGACGATGAGGCATTGCTGGAACAGGGAGAGCCCGCTCCCGCCGTAATCGGACGGGACGTTGAGGTTCATCAGACCGAGCTCCCACGCCTTCCGGTAGATCTCCTCCGGGAAGCGGCCGACCCGGTCGCACTCCGCGGCGTGCGGGGCCATCTCGGTCCGGGCGAACTTCCGGGCGAGCTCCTGGAGGCTCTTGTCCTCCTCCGAGAGCGAGAAGTCCGCCATGTTCCGCCGGCGCGATGGGCGTCACCGGAATCCGATATAAGTGAATCGGGGAGTCGCCCGCAGTGCGTCGGAGGAACGGGCCCGCCGGCCCGCGGGGGTCCCGCGAGGTGGCGGTGGGCGCCTACGCCCGATTCGACCGGGACCGCGCGGCGCGGACCGGGGCCCCCGAGGTGGTCCTCGGAGAGGGGAAGACCGTCGCGCATCTCGAGGGGATCGTCGCTCGGCTCGCGCGGCGCGGCCTCGGCGCGATCGTCTCCCGGCCGACCCGGCCGCAGGCGACCGCCCTCGGCCGCCTCGCGAAGCAAGGGATCCCCCTCCGCGAACTCGCCGGGGGCCGGCTCTTCCTCCTGGACGGCCCGATCGGCGGACCGGCCCCGGGGGGGACGGTCGCCGTCCTCACGGCCGGGACGGCCGACGTCCCGGTGGCGGAGGAGGCGATCGCGCTCCTCGAGGCGGTCGGGGTCGAGGTCGCGGTCGCGCACGACGTCGGGGTCGCCGGCCTCCACCGGCTCTCCCGGGGGCTCGAGCGGATCCGCAAGCGGCGTCCGCGCCTCTACCTCGTCTTCGCGGGTCGGGAAGGAGCCCTCCCGACCGTCGTGGCGGGTCTCGTCCGGGCCCCGGTGGTCGGCGTGCCCACCTCGGTCGGGTACGGGCGGGGCGGTCGCGGGGAGGCCGCGCTCCTGGCGATGCTCCAGTCGTGCGCCCCGATCGCGGTGGTGAACATCGACGCCGCCGTCCCGGCGGCGCTCTTCGCGCTCCAGCTCCTGGCCGCCCCCGGCCCGGGCGGACGGTCGGGGCGGTCGTAGCCCCTTGGGCCGCCGGGCTATCTTTTTGACGCTCGACGGTCCTAGCCCGGCGATGCCGGGGCGGGCGTACCTCTCCGAAGAGGCGGAGGAGGAGGAGCGGAAGGACCGCGACCGCCTCTACGAGCTTCGCGGGAAGCTCCGCGAGCTCGTCGACAAGCGGAGGGTCCTCCTCGGGGAGTTCCACCGCCTCTCCGACGAGCAGCGGGTCCTGTACGAGGCCCGCGCCCCGAAGGAGGAGGAGGTCGAGCGGGTGCACCGCGAGTACCAGGAGCTCGGCCACGCCCTCAGCCGCGCCCGCACGGCCCGGGACGCGGCCCGCCACCAGCTCGAAGAGTCCGTCGCCGAGCTCCGGGAGTTCCAAGCGCTGAACCCCCGGGCCGAATCGTCCCGGCCCGAGGAGATCCGGCGGGAGGTCGCCGAGCTCGAGCGCCGCCAGCAGACCCAGACGCTCAGCCTGACCGACGAGAACGCCCTGATCGACCGGCTCCGGGCCCTGACGAAGCGCGCCGAGGAGGCCGAGAAGGGGAAGACCCGGGCGGAGGAGCGCGAGAAGCGGATCCACGCCCTCGAGAAGGTCGTCGCCGAGCGGCTCGCCCTGGCCCGGAAGGCCGCCGAGGAACTGCCCCGGCTCCGCGCCGAGCGGGACCAGCGGATGCAGTCGATCCGCGGCCGGCTCGCGGCGTCCGGCGAGCTCGTTTCGCAGATCCGGGAGAAGGCGAAGGCCCGCGGCGCGGCGATGGACCGCGTGCGGACGATCAGCGCCGAGATCGACGGACTCGAGCGGGAGGCCGACCAGCTCGCGCGCAATTCCCGCCAGCGCCGGGACGAGGCCCGCCAGGCGATCGGCGCCTATCGCCAGGGGGTTCGGGCGACCGGCTCGGCCCGAGGGGCGAGCGACGCCCAGGTCGCCGACCGGCAGCTCGAGGAGCTCCTCAAGCGCGGCCGGGTCACGCTCCGGGGCTAGCCGTACGGGGATGGCCCGGGGCGCCGTCTCGGCCCGATCGCGTTAGACCACGGCGGCGACCGGCACGTAGATGTCGATGACCGTGACCACGAAGATCAACGTCGCCCCGTCGACCTCCTGGTTGTAGTCCTCGGTGAACGTCCCGCTCGTGTAGTTGACCGCGGTGACGATGAAATCGTCCTCGGAGGTCGACGAGCACAGCCCGGTCGAGGAGGTCCCTTTGAGGTGCCCGGCCTCGGTCGGGGTGAGCTCGTTCTGCACGGTGATCATCCCGCTCCCGTTCGCCGTGGAGGTGACGTTGGTGACCTCCGCGGGCCATCCCTGTAGGTAGGTCGTATTGCCCGCCTGGGCGAGGTTCTCGATCGTCACGGAGGTCGAGTTCGCGCTCAGGATGACCGTCTTCCACCCGTAGGTGGTGTTGTCGAACGAGGCGCCGGTGGTCGCGACCACCGTCGGATACCGCTTGGTGAACACCGGGCCCGAGATCGTCTCGAACACCGGCACCTTCACCGTGAGGGGCAGGGCTTCGATGCACGCAGAGTTCACCGGGTAGCCGAGCGCCGGGGGCACGACGATCGCGTGGGACTGGTTCCCGGGGAGGCCGACGAGACCCTGCCAGAACCCCGGGATGACCTCCGAGAAGTTCACGCCGTTCAGCGTGTACTGGCCGTTCGGGGCGCTCGGCCCCACGTACACCGGGAGCGGAGCGTACTGGCTCAGCGACCCGCGAAGACTGTACTGGAGCGCCTTCGGGTAGGTCGCGTTGTCGTAGGCGACGCTCAGGAGCGAGGTGTCGAACACCTTCCCCTGTTCGGGTCCGGAACCCAGGATCCCGATGTAGTTCACCGTGATGTTGTCGCCGACGGCGACGGTCAGGGGCGTCGGGGCCGACTTGGGGCGGTTCTTCTCGTACAGGTAGGCGCCGGTCGCCCCCCCGGCGACGAGGACGATCGCCACCAGGACGACCACGGGGATGATGGAGGCCTTCTCCGGCATGATCGGGAGGGGGGGTCAGCTCGTCGCGTGTCTCGTCATCGGATCGGAGAGACAGGTGCTCCTCATTCCCCCGCCCCCGACCCGGCTACCCATATAAAACGGGCGGTGCCGGCCAGGCGCCGACTTCGGAAGGCGGCTACGTCGGGCCGTTCGGGGCGGCCTCCCTCCGGCCCTATTAGGGCCGGCCCGTTCCGCGGGGCGTGCGGGCCCAGTGGGAAATCGAGGCCGAGGCGTTCGTCGTCGCCGCGGAAGCCCGGCTCCTCGAACTGTCCATCGAGGCGTCGCGGGCGGCCTGGGTCTACGAGACGTACATCACCCCGGACACCGAGGCCCTCACCGCGCGGGCCGACGCCCGGCTCACTTCGGCCACCGTCGATCTCGCGCGGCGGGCGGCCGAGTTCGAGGGTCGGCCCCTACCCGACTCGACCTCCCGCAAGCTCCGTCTCCTGCGGCTCTCGCTCCCGCTACTCGCCCCGCCCGGCGAACGGGAGAGCGAGGAGCTCGCCCGGCTCTCGGCCTCGATGCGGGGACGGTACGCGAAGGGCCGATACCAGCCGGATCGCGCCGGGGAGGCGCTTGACCTCAACGCGATCGGCCGCCGCATGGCGGAGAGCCGCGACCCCGTGGAGCTCGCGGCCCTGTGGACCGGATGGCACTCGGTCGGGGTCCCGATGCGCCCCGAGTTCGTCCGGTACGTCGAGCTCGCGAACGCGGGCAGCCGCGCGGTGGGGTTCGCGGACACCGGGGCGATGTGGCGCGCGAAGTACGACATGCCGCCCGAGGAGTTCGTGGCGGAGACCGAGCGCCTTTGGGCGGAAGTTCGCCCGCTCTACCGCCTCCTCCATGCCTACGTGCGACACCGGCTCGTCGAGCGTTACGGGGAGTCGGTTGTCCCGCGGAGCGGCCCCATCCCGGCCCACCTCCTCGGCAACATGTGGGCCCAGACCTGGGACAACCTCTACCCACTGCTCGCCCCGCCGGACGCGGACCCTGGGGTCGACCTCACCGAGATCCTTCGCCGCCGAAAGGTGGATCCTCGGGAGCTCGTTCGCATCGCCGAGCGGTTCTTCGCCTCGCTCGGATTCGAGCCGCTCCCCGCGACCTTCTGGGAGCGGTCGATGTTCGAGAAGCCCGCGGGCCGTGAGGTCCTATGCCACGCGAGCGCGTGGGACATCGACCTCGTGGACGACCTGCGGATCAAGATGTGCATCGAGATCACCGGGGAGGAGTTCCACGTCGTTCACCACGAGCTCGGACACAACTTCTACCAGCGCGCCTACGCCCACCAACCCCTTCTCTTCCGAGACAGTGCGAACGACGGTTTCCACGAGGCCGTCGGGGACACGATCGACCTGTCCGTGACCCCCGAGTACCTCGCCCGGACCGGCTTCCTCGACGCCGTCCCGCCGCCCGACCGGGACGTGGGGCTCCTCCTCCGCAAGGCGCTCGAGAAGGTCGCCTTCCTTCCGTTCGGCCTTCTCGTCGACGGGTGGAGATGGCGGGTGTTCTCCGGGGACGTCCCGCCGGAACGGTACAACTCAACGTGGTGGGAGATGCGACTCCGCTACCAGGGGGTGGCCCCTCCGACGCCCCGTTCCGAGGCCGACTTCGATCCCGGGGCGAAGGCGCACATCCCGTCGAGCACCCCGTACATGCGCTACTTCCTGGCGGCGATCCTCCAGTTCCAGTTCCACCGCGCCCTCGCTCGCTCGGCCGGATGGACCGGACCCCTCCACCGGTTCTCGATCTACGGGGACCGGGCCGCCGGTGCCCGCCTGCGGTCGATGTTCGAGATGGGCGCCAGCCGGCCGTGGCCGGACGCCCTCGAGGCCCTGACCGGAAGCCGCACGATGGACGCGACCGGGATCCTCGACTACTTCCGGCCGCTCATCGGGTGGCTCGAACGGGAGACGCGCGGGGTGCCAATCGGCTGGCCGGGGGAATGAGCCCGCCGAGACCCCTGCCCTCCCGAATTCGCGGAGCGACAAAGGAGATGAGGGGCCGCCCCCCTTGATTCCCGGCGTCGGGGCGGAATGGTCGGGGCAAAGGTCGCGGTCCGGACGGCGCTCGTGACCGCGCTCCTCGTTACCTCGGCGTTCGGACTCGCGGCCCCAGCGGCGCGTTCCGCCCCCGTCCCTTGGATTCTCCCCGTGGCCGGACCAACGTCCGGCTCCGCCGGCCACGAGCCGATGGTAGCGCCCGACCGGTCCTTCGAGCCCGGTCCGCCGTACTGGCTCGGGGGTCCGACCGACCCCGCGTCGGGCCGCAGGCTCGCCCCGGGGGGCCTGACGGTGGACCCGTTCGGTTACTATTCGAGCGAACCGGCACCGGTCGGGGTGGGCGACTTCGGGATCAGCTCGACCGGCGCCGCCTACACCTACAACACCACCCGCTTCCTCGCGACGGCCCATTTTGGGAGCTGGAACGCGGGCCCGGCGAACGTGTCGACCGGGAACGGGAACTTTACCACGATCCAGCTCAACGTCGTGGTCGTTCTGACCCACGGGAAGGCGTCGGCCGACTACTGGATCCAGGACGTCCCGTTCTACAACACCTCGAGCCACTTCATCACCTTCGAGGACAACGTCTGGAACTTCTCCGGATCGAGCAACCACCTCCCCTCCCGGTCGGTCGTCGGGAACGGGACGATCTACGGGGGGGAGTACTACGCCGACGGCGCCGCCTCGGGCCTACCGGGAAACGGGGTGGCCCTGCGCTCCCCCGCGAACGTTTCCGCCGAGGTCGTGGCGAGCGACGTTCGGGGCCTCCCGTACGTGGCGTTCCTCTACAACGACGGGTACGGCTGGGTCACCTACGACAACGTCACCTTCCCGTGGACCTCCGGGTGGACCCTCCGCGGTTTCCAGGTGAACGGCTCCTCCCTGAACCCGTTCGGCCTGTTCAACGACGCCGAGTGGGTGATCGGCGGCCCGGGCGGTGGCTCGGGGATCATCGACGAGTCGTCGAACTTCACGATGGACCTCGAGTACTACAACGGCCACAACTTCGAGGCGGTCCCGAACGCCTACGACTTCGGCTCCGATACGGCGGAGAACACGGCGAACGTCGTCGCCTCGACCGCGACGGCGGTCGACCCGTTCGGCACCCCCGGCGGGCGCTACGTCGGCGGCTCCGGCACGTTGCACGCGCTCTACGGTTACAAGAACCAATCGATCGTGAACGTCACCGCGGAGATTGGGAACGCGACCCTCCTCGTCAATGGCTCGTCGGTCCCGTACCGCGGGCTGGACGCGAACCTCACGCTCGTCCCGGGAACCTATCGCCTCACCGATACGAACGGCACGCCCGCCGATTCGGCCAAGACGGTGCTCGTCCAGGCCGGGCAATACACCGCCGTCTCCTTCGGCGTCCTTTCCGTCGAACCGGCCAGCGGCCGCAGCGACACCACCGCGACCGCGCAGGCGAGCTCGTTCACTCCGGGCTCGACGCTTTCGATCACATGGGGCACGAACAACGCGTCGTTGTGCTCCGGCACCGTCCCCCCCAACGGGTCCTACTCCTGCACCTTCGATGTCCCCCTGACCGCCAACGGAACGTACGAGGTGACCGCCCACGAGGACGACCCGGGTCAGGAGACGGCGGTCGAGCCGTTCCTCGTGACCACGAACCTCACGCTCACGCTCGCCGCGGATCGGGACCTGACGGACGCAGGCGGCACCGTCGAGTTCTGGGCGAACGCCTCGCTCGGATACCCCCCGTACGCGAGCTACCGCTGGGTGTTCGGCAGCGATGGGAGCGCGACCACCTCTACGGGGAGGACGAACCACACCTTCGGCGAAGCGGGGGACTATGAGGTGAACGTCACCGTCACGGATCAGATCGGAGATCTCGTGAGCGCGGCGGCGGGGGTCGTGGTGAACCCCGACCCGACGGTCGGTCAACCCACCGCCTCCCGTTCGAGCGCCGATGTCGGCCAATCGGTTGACTTCTCGTCCCTCGCATCGGGGGGGAGCGGCGGCTACACGTACGCGTGGAGCGGACTACCGGTGGGCTGCGCGACGGACGGTCCCACCGCCACGTGCCCGGAACTCACCGGGGTGGGCAACTACTCGGTCGCGGTGGCCGTCAATGACACCGAGGGGTTCGAGGCGCGCTCCCCCGCGACGGTCTTCCGGGTCTTCGCCGCGCCCACCCTCCTCGGGATCGACAACCTGGAGCCCTACACCGACGCGGGCCAGGACGTCGTGCTCGCCGCCGAGGTCTCGAACGGGTCGGGCCGGTTCACCTTCAATTGGAGCGGGTTGCCGAGCGGGTGCGCCCCGAAGACATCGACCGCGGAGGTCTCCTGCGCGGCGACGAACCCCGGTACGCTCGACGTGACGGTCCGCGCGACCGACTCGAACGGGATCACGACCGGGTCCGCCAACCTGTCGGTCACCGTCTATCCGGTGCCGCAGGTCACCGTGAGCGCGGACCGGCCCGGAACGGCCGACGCCGGTCAGTACGCCCGGTTCGAGGCGGGGGTGACGAACGGCTCCGGTGGGTTCTCGTACATCTGGGCGGGGCTCCCGCCGGGATGCGCGACCGAGAACTCCGCCTCGCTCACGTGCCTGATGAACGTGGTGGGCCCGTTCACGGTCCGGGCCTACGTGACCGACCGGAGCGGGACGGAATCGCAGGGCGACCTCCCGTTCACCGTCGACCCGACCCTCGTGCTTGGATGGGTGACCCCGCCGCCGGCGGGGGACGACGTCGGGGGGACGATCCCCCTCGCCGTCGAGGCGACCGGGGGGCTCCCGACCTACGCCTACAATTGGTCCGGGCTCCCGGGCGGCTGCGTGGCCGCGGACGAACCGACGCTGACGACCTGCACGCCCGAGACGGCGGGAACCTACACCGTGAACGTTACCGCCGAGGACGCGAACGGGTTCGTCGCGACGACGGCCTCGGTCGAAATGACGGTCCACGCGCTCCCCGCCGTCGCCGCGATCTCCGCCGCACCGGATCGACTGTCGACCGGGCAGTCGCTCCGGCTCGAGGCGGACGTCTCCGGCGGGACCGGGAACTTGAGCTACACCTGGACCGGGCTTCCCGGGGGTTGCTCGAGCCAGGACCTGGCGACGATCTCTTGCACGCCGTCGCAGACGGGGAACTTCCGGATCTCGCTCTCGGTCACCGACTCGCTCGGACGCTCGGCGAACGGGTCGGTGAACGTCACCGTGTCGAAGGGCCCCCTCGGGGGGGCGGGTTCGACGACCTATCTCGCGCTCGCGGCAATCGTCGTGATCGGCCTTGGGGCCGTCATCGCGCTCGTCTCGGCCCGGAAGCGGCGGGCGACCCGGTCCCAGCCCCCCGACGGGACGAGCGACGAGCCGAGCCCGTAGGCGCCGATCACCGGGCCGGGTCGGCCCCCTTCGGGGCAGCGGCCGAGGGCCCGGCCTCGAACCGGAGCGAGATCGAGTTCACGCAGTGCCGGGTGTTCTTCGGGGTGAACTTCTCCCCGAGGAAGACGTGGCCCAAGTGGGCCCCGCACCTCGCACACTCGATCTCGGTGCGTTCCCCATCCGGATCCGGGATCCGGCGGACCGCCCCCGCGATCTCCTGGTCGAAGCTCGGCCACCCGCAGCCGGCGTCGAACTTGTCGGTCGAGCGGTAGAGCGCGGCGCCGCATCGCCGACACACGTAGGTGCCCGCCCCCCGATGGTGCTCGTACTCGCCCGAGAACGGTCGCTCGGTCCCCTTGTGCACGATGACCCGCTCCTCCTCCCGGGTGAGCTTCCTCCATCCCGGATGCTGGGGGTCCTCCACGGCCTAGCCCTCCCGACCCCGGAAGCCCCGCGGTGATCCGGTGGGCGGGGCCGACGCGCTCGGGAGGACGGGCTCGGGGGGTGGGGGTCTTCGGGGTCTCGCCATCGGATCCGGCGAGAGGGTACAGGCTCAAATTCCTTCGGGGCGCACCATGGCGCTGGGTCCGTGACCCCAGGCCCTTCCTCGAGCGACCTTGCCTCCCGGGGGCGCAGGTAATGAGCCCGTAGCCGACATCCGGTTCGAGGAGATGATCGAGCGCGATCGCGCCCCGGGGCGTGGCCGGGCCGCGCCAAGGGGCCCTTCCCCCGGGTTCGACCGATGACCCGCATCCTGGTCGCCCTCGGGGGGAACGCGATCCAGCGTGCCCGCGACGCGGGCACCTGGTCGGACGCGATCCGCCAGATGCGGCGAACGGCCCGCGCCCTCGTCGCCGTGGTCCGGGCCGGTCACGAGCTCGTCCTGACCCACGGGAACGGCCCCCAGGTCGGCGACCTGCTCCGCGAGGCCGAGCTCGGGGCGGCGGAGATCCCGCCCCCACCGATGCACGTCCTCGATGCGGAGACCGAGGGCCAGATCGGCTTCCTCATCGCGCAGGAGCTCGGCCGCGCCCTCGCTCGGGCCCGCCTCTCCCGGACGGTCCTGCCGATCGTGAGTCGGACGGAGGTCGCCCGGGCCGACCCGGCCTTCCGCGCGCCGGCGAAGCCGGTCGGGCGATTCTACTCGGCCGCGGAGGCGAAGCGCCTCGCCTCCCTCCACGGATGGACGATGCGCGTCGACCCCGCCCGCGGGGGCTGGCGGCGGGTGGTGGCCTCCCCGCGCCCCCGACGATGGCTCGAGGGCGAGGCGGTCCGCTCCGCCCTCGACGCCGGGCTCGGTCGTTCCTCGGTCCTCGTCGTCTCGGGAGGGGGCGGGATCCCGGTCGTCCGCTCCCAGAACGGCGGGTTCGACGGCGTGGACGCGGTGGTCGACAAGGACCGGGCCGCGGCGGTCGTGGCCCGCCAGCTCGGCGCAACGACGCTCGCGATCGTCACCGACGTCCCGGGGGCCGCGGTCGGCTTCCGAGGACCTCGGCCGGAATGGCTCGGAAACGTGACCGCCGGTCGTCTCTCGGCGCTCCTCGCCGCCGGGGAGTTCGCCGAAGGGAGCATGGGCCCGAAGGTGGGGGCGGGGCTCGACTTCCTCCGGGCCGGGGGCCGCTACTTCGTCATCACCGACGTCCGTTCGCTGCCACGGGCCCTCCGGGGCGAGGCCGGCACGCGGGTGGGGAGGCCGGGGTGAGCACACCTGGGGTCGCGACAGAGCCCCTCTCGCTGCTCGGGATCACCGTCCGGAGAGCGAGCGTGAGCGGCCGGTTCTTCCTCGTCTACGGCACCGGGATGTCGATCTTCCTCGGCGTCGTCCTCGCGATCACTCCCGGCGGCGCGTTCAGCACCTCGTTCCCGGTCCTCCTCCCGATCTTCGCGGCGGTCGGCTCGATGGGGGGGCTTGTGGTGTTCAGCAACGACCGGATCAAGGGGGTCCTCGAGTGCCTGATGGCGTACGGGATCTCGCCCCGCCGCCTGTTCACGAACGCCCTCGCCGCTTCCCTCGTCCTGGCGAGCGTGGTGCTGGTGGGGTCCATCGGCGTCGGGGTCGGCGTCGACCTCGCCGCGGGGCACCCGCTGACGCGGAACCTGGCGCTCTTCCTCACCGTGTACTCCATCCCGATGAGCTACGTCTCGGCGGCGTTCGCCGCGACGATCGGGATGTACTGGACCGCGCTCTCCTCGCCGCGCGCCGGGATGAACAGCCCGATCGGCCTCGCCCCCTTCTTCGGGATCCTCCCCCCGGTCACCACGTTGGTGCTGTTCGCGGCGCTCGGGATCGCGGGCGACGTGAGCGATGGGTTCTTCCTCGCCGTCGCCGCCGCGGTGGCGGGCGGGGTGGCCGTGATCGTGGGGCTCCTCCTGGGGCTCATCGGCCGGTTGCTCCGGCGGGAACGGCTGCTCTCGCCGGCGTGAGGCGGACGATGGGAGATCGGGGCGAATCGGGGACCCCCGCTCCCGGGGAGGGTCGGGCCGTGCTCGACTGCCGGTCCGTGAGCGCCGGCTACCTCGGCACCGAGGTCCTCCACGAGGTCTCCTTCCGCGTCGGTGAACCGGCGATCTACGTCGTGCTCGGCCCGAACGGCGCCGGCAAGACCACCCTCTTCCGGACCCTCTCGGGGATCCTCCGCCCGACGCACGGGGAGGTACGGATCCAAGGCACGGCGGTCGACGGGGACGGAACCCGGGGGAGCCTCCACTATCTTTCCCATCTCGACGGGATCCCGGACGGCCTCAACGTGCGCGAGGCGCTCGAGTTCTACGCTCGGGTGGAAGGGGCGGGGGCGGCCGACGTCGAGCGGATCCTCGATCGGCTCGAGCTGCGCGCGCTCGCCGACCGGTACTTCTCGGAGCTGAGCTCGGGCCAGCGCCGGCGGGTCGCGATCGGACGGATCTTCCTGCGGGAGCGCGAGATCTACCTCCTCGACGAACCGACGAGCAACCTCGACCCGAAGGCCGCCCGCGAGATCCGCGCCCTGATCCTCGAGCTCAGCCGGGAGAAGGTCGTGCTCTACTCGTCGCACAACCTGTTCGAGGCCCGGGAGATCGGCCGCTACGTCCTCCTGTTGCGCGACGGTCGGCTCGCCCTGTTCGACCGGATCGAGAACCTGAGGAGCGCCCGCTACGTCGTGGGCATCCGCCTCCTCGAGCCCGCCTCGGGGTTCTCCGATGCCGCGCGTCAAGGGGAGTACTACCTGATGGAGCTCTCCGGCCCGGAGGAGGTGCCGAGGCTCCTCCACGACCTCGACGCCCGGAGGGTCAAGGTTCGCGAGGTCCGGGAGATGGACAACCCGCTCGAGGACCTGTTCGCCTGACCGAGCGCCCGACCGGGGCCGACCGAGCGGCGCTCAGCCCGAGCGGGCGCGGGCCGGTGCCTCCCGCCCGGACGCCCGGTGCATGGCGGGATAGCGGTGGTGGACGTGCGGGCGGATCGATTCGACCGGCTCGACGATGACCTCCGCGTGATCGAGGTGACGTTCGATCGTGGCGAGGACCGAGCCTTGGGCGGAGCGAACGGGCGCACGGCCCGGAGTCCGCGCGCTCGTCTGCCCGATGCCGAGGAGCAGGACTCGGCGGCCCGCCGAAGCCAGCAGGAGGGGGAAGGAGTGGCACTCCGCCGTGAGATCGTGGAGCAGCTCGGTCGGCGCCGCCGGGACCCTCAGGTCGCCGAACACGTAGAGTAGCTCCCCAAGGCGGCGCCCGTCAAGGGGAGGGACCCGCGCTGGATCGAGCACCGTACGGGGCTGGAGAACGCCCCGATCCACGGCGCGACGCTCGGGTCGCTGCGTCCGCAGGAAGTTGGTCCAGGGAGAGGCTTGACCTTCGCGGTGACCTCGGGCTTCGAGCGCACGGGCCGCCGAGCCGGCCGTTCGAGGACCCGACGGGCCGGCCGAAAGGTCGAGACCGGCCGGGTACGCGGCGGGTACGTCCTCCCCCCCGAAGCGGGCCCAGAGACCCGAGAAGTCGAAGTACACGGGGATGGAGCCCGAATCGCGCTCGACGAACAGGCGGGCGGGGGGCGAGGAACCGCCGTTCGGCGGGGGTCCAGCCGACGCGATCGGCCCATCCCTCCGGTAGAACACCCCGAAGACGGAATGCACGCCGGCCCACAGGAGGACGGTCTCGAGGTCCTGGGTCCAACCGGCGAGGAGCGAGCTCCACTCGGCGATCGGCGGCCGGGCGAGGACAAGCTCGACCCCGGCGTACCCGAACGGGCCGGGATTCGGGATCAGGATGTCCTCGAGCCATCCCTCCGAGAAGATCCTCCGCCGCGCGACGTTGTAGGTCGACGAGGAGAGGGCGGAGAGGCGGATCCGCTCCCGCTCGGTCGCCCGCGGGAGCGCGAGGATCGCTTGCGCCGCCCGGTACTCGGCGTCGGTGAGCTCCCGCACGTGCCGCCCGGCCTCGGAAGGCCAAGGGTAGTACAATTTCCCACCGAAAAGCTGTCGCCGGGTTGAAGTCCCGCCCGACCCTCGCTTCCCTCATGCGGCCGCGGGGTCCGGGGCCCGACGTACGTTCCGGGCTGAAGCTGGGGATCGCCCTCGCCATCCTCCTTTCGGCCAGTTCGGTCGGCCTCCTCGCTTACGCCGCCCCGTCCGATCGGGATCGCCCAGCCGCTGCACCGGGCATCCCGCTCCAGATCCCCGCGGTGGGGGAGACCTACCCTGTGACGTTCGAGGAGCATGGGCTTCCCAACGGAACCAATTGGTCGATCCGGGTCAACGGCGCCTCCTCGTTCAGCTCGGGGGAGTCGATCGTCGTCGACCTGGGGAACGGATCGTACACCTACGCAGGGTACGCGGCGTCGAACGGCTACTCGAACGGCTCCTTTGACGTCCAAGGGGGGCCGACCGCGGTCGGGGTGACCTGGACGGCGTCCGAACCGGTCTCCCCACCAGTTTCCGCAGGGGCCTCCCAGGGGCCCCCTATCCCCGCTCCCGTTTGGGGAGCGGCGTTCGCCGCGGTGGCCCTGACGATCGCGGTGGCGACCGTGGCCGTCACCCGGCGTCGCCGCCAGTCGATCACCGCGGAGCTCCCCGCCCGGCGATCCGCGCGAGAGCCGGCTCCGGCGAGCCTCACCGGTGCTCCCGGCGTCGAGGACGCTCCGGAGCCGGATCCTCTCGCCCACATGCTCTGATCCCGACGTCGGACACGAACATAGGAGGGCCGAAAGATGATCGAAGGAACGGACGAACGCGCGAAGGCCGTGGACCCGGAAGCGACCATCCGACGATCGAACCCGGCGGTCCCCTCGGGGAGCCATGCCGGGCGGACGACGGGCGCACCGAGGACCGACCGCCGTAAGGTGTGGTACGTCGGGATCGCCGTGGTGATCCTGATCGGCGGCATCGGCCTCTCGGTCGTCGCTGAGGCCACCCCCGAGTACACCTCGAGCCTGCTCCCCGATTCCGGATCGTTCTACGCACTCGCGGAGGCCGGCAACACGCTCTATGCCGCTTCGGACAACGGCGGGTCGATCCTCCTGGAGCGAAGCACCGACCAAGGCGGGAGCTGGACGGCGAGCCCGGTCCCGTACTCGGCGGTGGCCGGCGGCGCTCCCTGGACCTACGCCGTCGTGGCCGCGGACGGGTCCGACATCATCATGGCGGCGTCGACCGGGAGCCCCTCCGAGTACGTGAGCGCCGTCCCCCCCAGCGACCCCGTGAATTCGGGGGTGACGCCCGAGCTGACGAATGGGACGTGCAGCGAGAGTTCGACGATCCTTCTCGCGGCGAGCGGCAACGGGGGGGCCTCTTGGCAGTCACGGACCTTCTCCACCCCCGGGCTCGTGGTGACCTCGCTCCAGGCGAACCTCGTGGGGGACCTCGCCGCGGTGGCCTGGCTTGCCGAGAGCACCGCCTGCTTTGCGAACAACGAGACGGCTCAATCCGTCACGAGCTCCGATGCGGGGGCCTCCTGGTCGACGGTGCAGGCGATTTCGCCCGCGGACGCCGCGATCCCCGATGGCGAGGCGCTCGAAATGGCCCCGGGCGTCGGCGGCCTTGACCTCGCGTTCGTGGCGGACCCGTCGAACGGAACGCCCCCCGAGCTCACGATATGGAACTTCACCGGGGGCGACGGGCCGACGTTCGCCCCGATGCTTCTCCTGGTCGCCCCGTCGAGCTGGACCCTCCAGGGCCAGCCCGACGCGGGGGCGTTCTTGCTCACGCCGAGCTACCTCATTCCGCTGACCTCCGGCTCGATCACGGCGCTCCCGTTCGACCAGTTGGCGAGCGACGACAGCGACCTCGGGAGCCTTCCGGACGTCGTCTCGCTCGTCTCGACCTCGCCGGGCACGGTCGTCATCGCCGCCACGACCTCGAACGACCTCGGGGTCGACTGCTGGCAGGTCACCCTCGCGACGGGCTCGGTCGCCGAGACCTGCCACGTACCGCTCGACTCCTTCCTCGGGTCGTCCTCGGGGGCCCTCCCCATCGTGGCCCTCCTCGACGGCGGAAACTTCTGGACCGCCATCGGGGCGTCCTCCGGAGGTGGCTGCGCGGGTCCCGTAGAATGCGGCGGCGGAACCTCCTCGGGTGGGTCCTCCGGGGACGTACCGGTGGCGGCCCCCTCCTCCGTCGGGACCTCGGTCTGCGCCGCCGGGTGCACCTCCACCGCGGGGTTGGTGAGCTATTCCTACACGATGTCGAGCGCCGGGTACCAAGAGACCCTGACCGTCCTCGGGATCGCCTTGGCGGTCGCGGGCGTGGTCGGCCTGATCGTCGCCGTATGGAACGATCGGCGGGAGGGCCGATCCGCCCCGGGCGCGGACGCTCCTTCGGCCGAAGCCCGGGCCGCCCGGTCGTACCGGTACGCCCTCGTCGCCTGGGCCGCCGCCTGGAGCCCGCTCGCGGTGCTAGCCCTAATACCCGGAGGATCGGCCCAGACCACGCTGTTCCTCGCGCTGATCGCGGTCGGCCTCCTCGGTGGAGCGGCCGCTTCGGCCCCATTCGTTACTCGCGTTCGTCGGGAGCTCGCGAGCTCGACCGGTTTTTCGACGAGCGCGTGGATGGACGGGTCGATCTCGGCCCCGCCCGGCTCGCCGCTCGACCGGATGCGATGGACCAGCGCGTTCGCCTACGCAAGCTGGCTCGCGGCGTTCGGGATCCTCGTGGTCCTGATCGCCGACCTCGCGGGGGCCGTATCCGCGGATGGATTCACCTCGGTCGGTGCGCCGATCGTCGTTCTCGTGGTCTCCTTCGCCGTCCTCCGGATCCTGTACCATCACGGGCTCGCGAGGCTGACCGCGGTCGAGATGGATGGGAATCGAGTGGGCGCGTCCGCCGCCCAGGGTTTCCGCAGCGCCGCCGGGGCCGCGCTGCTCCCGTGGAACCCGTTCGTCGGGCTCCTGATCGGGGTGGCGGTCGCGAGCGGAGGGGCGGGCGACCCATTCCTCTTCGCCTGGGCGTTCCTACCGGTGACCCTCCTCGGGATCGCCTTGTCGTGCGGGGCGTTCGGCCCCACGCTCTGGTCGGCTCCCGTGGCCCGATCGCGCCCGGCCCCCGCGATCGGCGCTTAGGCGACGGGAAGCCTGGACGCCGGCGACGTTGGGGCGGCATCGACCGGCCGAAACCACGGTCCGTTGGCGGATCGTGGGGGGCGGGCACCGGGGAAGGGCGTACCCTCCCCTGCCGCCCGGTCCGCCGGACGGGGGGACTCGGAGGTCGGCCAAGATTTTGGTACTCATGTAACATATAATGTTACATGATGACCGACCGGCGACTGTCGCTCGCGCTCCATGCCCTCCAACATCTCCACGGACGCAAGACGCCCGTGACCTCGGAGGAGCTCGGTTCCCTGCTGAAGGCCCACCCCGTGGTGCTGCGGAGGACCTTCGCCGGACTTCGGGAGTCGGGAATTCTGCGAGCCGCCAAGGGGCACCGCGGCGGATGGTCGCTCGGGAGATCACTCGACAGGATCTCGCTCCGGGAGGTGTACGACGCCGCTGGGATCACGCCGAGGTTCTCCCTCCGTCGAGTCGGGCCGCCGGCCCGGTGCGTCCTCGAGCGGGCGGCCGATCGGACCCTCGAGAACGCCTCCTCCGAGGCCGAGGCCCACCTGAGGATGCGCCTCCAGGCGACGATGGTCTCCGGACTTCTGGAGGTGGCCCGCGCCCGGAAGGAGGGACGAGATGGAGGATGTCATCGTCGTCGGGGGGAGCTTTGCCGGCCTCTCGGCGGCGATGTACCTCGCCCGAGCTCGAAGGAGGTTGCTCGTCGCGGATAGCGGCCACCCCAGGAATCGCTACTCGGTCCGCTCCCACGGCGTCCTCGCCCTCGACGGTCGAGAAGGATCCGAGATCCTGAGGTCGGCCCGGGCCCAGCTCCTCGAGTACTCGACCGGCGACCTCGCGGACGCACGAGTGGAACGCGTCATCCGGCGCGAACATCCCCTCTCGTTCGAGGTGTCGACATCGGAGGGTCAGCGCTTCGCCTCCCGTCGGCTCATCCTGGCCACCGGACTCGTCGACCAGCGGCCCGGGATCCCCGGCCTCGAGGAACGATGGGGGAAGTCCGTCTTCCACTGCCCGTACTGCGACGGCTACGAGTTCGGCGGGGCCCCCATCGGCGTGCTCGCCACGGTCCCGCTCTCCGTCCACTTCGCCGAGATCGTCGCGGACTGGGGCGACGTGACGCTGTTCACGAACGGGTCGATCGCGGTCGACGCCGCGGGGCGGGCGGGCCTTCGGCGGCGCGGGGTGCGGTTGGAAGAGGGCGTCGTCACCGCCTTAGAGGGGGGTTCCAACGGGGGCCTCGAGCTCGTCCGATTGGAGGGCGGAGGGACCGTACCGATCCGGGCACTGTTCATCGCCACGCTCTTCCAACAGGCGGCGCCCTTCGCGCAGGACCTCGGTTGCGAACTCACGGAACATCCGAGGGGCCCGCTGGTCCGGACGGACGAATCGAAACGGACGACCGTCGACGGGGTGTACGCGGCGGGCGACATGGCCCGGCCCACCCACAGCATCCCGTCCGCGATCGCGGACGGGGCCACGGCCGGCACGAGCGCTCACCAGTCGCTGGTGGTCGAGACGACCGATCCGTGAGCCGAGCGCTTCAGCCCACCGCCTTCTTGATGAGCGCGGAGATGCGGGCCTCGTCGGCCGCGGTCAGCGCCTTCACCGCGAAGTACGTCGGCCAGATCGTGCCGTCGTCCAGCTTGGCCCGGTCGTTGAAGCCGAGCGTTCCGTACCTTGCCCCGAACTTGCTCGCGGGCTGAAAGAAGCACAGCACATCGCCCTGCACCGAGTAGGCGGGCATGCCGTACCAGAGCCTCGGAGAGAGCCCGGGGGCCGAGGTGGTGATGATCGCGTGGAGGCGCTGGCCCATCGAGCGGTCCGGCTCGGGGAATCCCGCGATCTTGGCGAGGACGGCGCGCTCGTCCTCCGCGCGGTTCTTTCCCCACACGACCTTTCGTTCCTGGACGACCTCCCGCGCCGCGGCTCGCTCCTCGGTGGTGAATCCCTTGGCGCCCTTCCTGGCGGGCATGGTCGGTCTCGAGCGGGGGGCGACCCTTAGACTTTGCGAGCTCCGCCGTTCCTCGGTCCGACGGCCCGATGCCTCCGGGCGGCGTTCCGCACGAGCTTCTCGATGAGCGGGATCGGAACCGGCTGATCGAGCGCGAATCGAAGGGCGGATTTCGAGCCCCGGTACTTGGCGACCGCGCGGGCGTGGGGGTCAAGGTCCCTGGGCCGAAAGTAGACCCCTAGGCTCGCCCTCTGGAGCCCAAAATAGCAGAGCCGTCGTTCGATGCCGGCCTCTCCCTTGTAGCTGTAGAACGGCAGGCCGTAGCTGATGCTCTCGTCGGCTCCGGGCGCGGCCCTCCGAATGGCCGCCCGGACCTTCCGCAAGAGAGACCGCGTTCCAGCCGGAGCGGCCCGGATGTACTCATCGACGCTCTTCAAGACGGGCATCGAGGGCCCTGATCGCTATTGAACGTTCTCGCGTGGGTTCGAGCGTCGGACGACGGGGGGTTGCCCGAGCTCAAGCCCGTAGGGCACAGCGACGTTCCCTATCGAGCCGCTGAGCGAACGGTCCAGTGCGAACAGACTAGCCATCGAGCATGAGCGTTCGAGCGTGACGGCGGGCCGAGGTACCTGAGCGCCAGAGCACCAGACCGATCGTGATCCCAAGGACCCCAGCCGGAAGAAACGGTGTGAACGGGTCAAGGAGCAGCAACCAGCTGATCAGACCGCCGATCAGGATGATCGACCCTCCGATCAACAGGTACGTTCCGACGGCACGCCGGATTACCCCTGCCATCGTACCGTCATTTCCCGAGGCCCATGTTTAGCTGTCGGAGGACGGTTGAAACCGTTGCCTTCGTCCGGGTCGACCAAGATGGCCGCCGGCGGTTGCGAGAGAGGAGGGGGCGCGACCCCTCCTTCGGGGGGGCTGAGCCCCGGCGGGCGGGCGCCTTCCAATCGTGTCCCCGACATCGCGATGGACCGACGTGTATCCAGCCGAGACCTCCTGCGCCTCAACGAACGGAGGGAGGTGACCCGTTGGCCGCATCCCTCTCGGAAGGGCCGGCGGCCGGGTCCGGTCGGCTGGTTCGAGAGCGGGAGTGCTCCCGATCACGATCGGCAGCCGGGCGAGGATTCCGATGATTGGAATGGACACGGGGGGATTTGAACCCCCGGCCTCTGCTTTGCGAAAGCAGCGATCTTCCGCTGATCTACGTGCCCTTGGCCGCCGTCGACGTAGGAGGAGCCATAAGCGTTACCGAGGCGGGCTTTCGCCGGGAGCGCGGAGGGGCGAGGTTCGCCACGGGCGGCTCCGACCCTGTCGGCGTCGGGGTCGGCGAGGGGGGCACGCCGCTTCCCTTCGCGGAACCCTCCTCCGGTCCGGCGGGCGGACCCTTTCGCCCACCGCCGGCGGCCCGTCCCGTTCGGCGGGCCGGGAGCAGGAGATGCTCGTCCGAGTCGTACCGGAACAGGTCGGCGTACCTCCCCCAGTTGATGATGTTCTGGACGAACTCGTCGGCCGGCGCGGTCGTGAACGAGATGAGCTGGAGCATCTCCTCCTCGGTGAGCCGCCGCTCCGGCGCGCTTTCGAGCGCGCGGAGGAGCGCCTTGAACAGCGCGGTCTTCGCGAGCTGCTCGCGGACGATCTCCTTGCGAGCGTTGATCGACCCGGCGAGCAGCTTGCGGCCGAGGTCGCTCAAGACGGCCCGGCCCTCGGAGACCTTCAGGAGCCCGAGGAGCTGGGCATAGTCCACGGAGGGCAGGATCTCGTCGATCTCGAGGTCGAGGTCGTCGGCGAGACGGGCGATCTCCTCGTTCCCCTTGTGGTTCCCCAGGAGGACCACGAGCCCGAGCATCTCGGTCGGGGAGCACTTGGGGTAGACCGTTGGCACGTTCCCTCTTCGCTACGCGGGGCGTCCGCGGATGGTTTGGGGCATATAAGAGGGCCGAACGACGGCCAGAGGGCGGTTCACGTCTCCCCCGGGGCCGAGGTCCCGGCCCGCCCCGGGGTCGGTTCGGCCGGCCCCTTCGGAACGCCGGCCGCCCCGGCGAGCGGGGGGGCTCCGGCCGGGTCGAACTTCCCCTCGGTGATGAGGGAGTAGACGTAGTCGGTGAGGGCGTAGAACGCCTCGGACTTCCGGTCCCGGGGTCTCGGGAGGTTCACGAGGACCCCGGCGAGGACCCGGCCCGGGCGGCGGGAGAGCACGAGGACCCGGTCGGCCATGGAAAGCGCCTCCTCGATGTTGTGGGTCACGAGGACGACCGCCTCCGGGGGGAGGTTCGGGTCCTGCCAGAGCTGGAGGACCTCCTCGCGGAGGCTCTCCGCGGTGAGCGGGTCGAGCGCGCTGAACGGCTCGTCCATCAGGAGGACGGCCGGATCGATCGCCAGCGCGCGAGCGAGCCCGACCCGCTGTCGCATCCCCCCGGAGAGCTCCCTCGGGTAGGCTTCCTCGAACCCGGTGAGGCCGGTGACGTTGATGTAGCGCTCCGTCTGGGCGTCGATCCGCGCCGGGTCCCATCCGCGCGCCTCGAGGCCGAGGCCGACGTTCTCCTTTACCGTGAGCCACGGGAAGAGGGCGAAGCTCTGGAAGACCATCGCCATCTCGTGGTTCGGCCCGGTCACCGGCGCTCCACGGAAGCGGATCTCGCCTCCGTTCGGCCGGTCGAGCCCCTGCATCAGACGCAGCAGCGTCGATTTGCCGCAGCCCGAGGGCCCGACGATGGCGAGGAAGTCGTTGTTCGCGACCGAGAAGGAGATGTCCGTCATGATGGTGATCGAGCCGTGGCGCGAGGCGAACGACTTCTGCACCCCGTCGACCTCGATGAGCGCCATCCTCCCTCCTTCGCTTCCGGGCCCGCTAGTCGTAGCGGTACTTCTCGACCGCCCTCCGGTAGAGGGGCTTCCAGAGAACCTCGTTCACGACGACCACGGTGAGGACCATCGTGAACAGCGCCAGGACCATCAGCGGCAGTCCGGCCTCGGGGGGAAGGTTCAGGAAACTGGGCTCCTTGTTCCCGATGTCGATGAGCTGCCCGATCCCGAGCGTTTGGAACGGAGACTGCCCGTTCGGGTTCTGCAGGTACTCCGCGATCACGAGGGCGTTCCAACCTCCCCCGAGCGCCGTGATCGACCCGGTGACGAACGCCGGGAACAGGGCCGGGAGGAGGAGGCGGCGCCGGTACTCGGCGCCGGCGAGCCCGTAGGAACGGGCGGCCTCGTCGAGGTCCGGCGGCATCGACCGGACCCCGGAGAGGAGATTGAAGAACAGGTACCAGACCATCCCGGTGAGCAGCATCAGGATCGAGGTCGCCTCCGTCCCGATCACCGGGTACAGCACGAAAATGAACGCAGGGAACAGCGCGGTCGCCGGCACCGAGGCGACGATCTCCACGGCGGGGAGCCCGTAGCGGGAGGCCCTCGGGCTCCGGGCGATCGCCAGCGCGAGCGGGAGCGCGATCGCGAGCGAGATCGCGTACGCGGCCACGAGGCGGGCCCCGGAGAGACCGAGCGCGAGCGGGATGCTCTCGATCTGGTGGCGGACCGGAAGGTAGATCGGCCCCGTGAGGACGTGGTAGACGTCGACCCCGAGGGTGATCAGGAGGAGCCAGACCAGGACCAGGATCGTCCCGAGGGCGGCCGAGCGCGCCGCCGACTTCCAGAACGGACGGTGGCGGGCGGGTCGCCCTTGCGCGGCCCGGCTCGCGAGCGCCACGAACGGCGTGCTGAGCCGGGTGACCCCCGTGGTGAACCCCCGCCGGACGTAGCTCACGGCCCGGACGAGCGGGGCCCGTCCCTTCGGCCCGCCGGTGACGAGACCCTCGCCGCTCGGGCTCGTGTCGTACCGGTACTTCTCGGCCCACCGCCCGAGCGGCCGCCAGACCCAAATGTCCATCGCGGCGATGAGCGCGACGAGGACCGCGAGGCCGACCAGGAGCTTCGTGCCGTTGCTCTGCGCCGCGGCGTTCAACAGGTAGGTACCGATCCCCGGCAGGGCCGTCGTGCGAGATGCGGTGGAGATGAGCTCCGCCGCCACGAGGAAGTACCACCCGCCCGTCCACGAAAGGACCGAGTTGTAGACGAGCCGGTTCGTCGTTGCCGGGAGGAGGACCCGGCGGAGCCGCTGCCACCCGTGCACGTCGAACGTCTGGGCGGCCTCCTTGAGGTCGCTCGGGACCGACTTCAGGGATTCGTACACCCCGAAGACCATGTTCCAGGACATCGAGGTGAAGATGAGGAAGATCGAGGCGAGATTCGCCCCGATCGGGCTCCCCGGGGTCAGGCTGACGAACACGGCGATCGCCACGGGAAAGAACCCGAGGATCGGGACCGACTGCAGGATGTCGAGGACCGGGATCAGGACCCGTTCGCCGGCCCGGTACGTGGCGGCGAAATAGCCGTAGACGAGCGCGAAGCCGAGGGAGAGAAGGTAGGCGATGAGCATCCGGGTGAACGAGTAGCCGAGGTCCGGGAGCGCGAGACGAAGATCGGCGGCGATCTGGGGGAGACCGGAACCGCTCGCGACCGCGGCGACGGGGAGCGCGAACGCGCCCGCCAAGAGCCCGAGCGACCAGTAGACGCTGCGGGCGCGTCGGGCTCCGCCCGCGGCGGCCGGGCCGGTCGAGAGATTCGGGTCGGGACCGGCCCCCTGCACCCCCGCCCCCGGCTCAGGAGCTCTCCCTGCGCCCGAGGAGAGAGGCTGGCCGCGTGGGCGACCGTTCCTCCCTATATCTGACTTCGGGCGGGCGAGCGTGCTCCGGGCACGAGTTCGGGTCGGCCGGGAGCGTGCGGGCCCGGTGACTCGGCAACGTTTATCTCCCCACCTCGGCTCGACCGGGCCGTAGCCCCGTAGTGTAGTGGCCAATCATGCGAGACTCTGGATCTCGCGACGCAGGTTCGAACGCCCCGGGGGCCCACCTCCCTGGGGGCCGGAAATCCTGCCGGGGCTACTCCGGCCCTTTCGAGCGGCTCGATATCCCATTGCGGGGGTGCTCCAGCTCGGCCAAACCGGTCCTCTCGAGGACCGGGGCCTCCGAGGCAGGGCTTAGGACCCTGTTGCCTAGGGCATTCGCCGGTTCAAAGGGTGGGACGGCCCCGGCCGTCCCCCGGGAACTCCGGCCCCCCGCACCTCGCCGTCGTCGATGAGCCACAGGGATCGTCGGTCCGTGGTGAAGGAGACCGTTTGCTCGAACCCCCCGAACTCCTCCGGCTCGAACCGGAGGCGGCCGACGAGCTCCTCGACCGGTTGATCGCGACCGTTCCGCTGCGAAGGCCGTTCGTCGGGGTCCCGGATGCCCCCGGGACGACGGCGACGGTGTTCGGCGACACGCACGGCGACTGGCGCTCGACGCTCGCCGCGTGCACGCGCTTCCTCGCCGATCCCGGCCGCTCCTTCTTGGTGGGGCTCGGGGACTACATCGATCGGGCCCCGGCCGACTGCGGCGAAGGGTCGGTCGCGAACGCCCTCTACCTCCTCCAGCTCGCCGCCGAGTACCCCGACCGGGTCCTCCTGATCCAGGGGAACCACGAGACCCACCGGAAGATCCCGGTCCTCCCCCACGAGCTCCCGGAAGAGGTCGACCAGTTGTGGGGACCGGTGGAGGAGCGCTACTGGCGTCTCCTCGAGCTACTCGAGCGGGGCCCCCTCGCCGCGACGACGGGGAGCGGGGCGTACCTCGCCCACGGGGGATTCCCGTTGGCGCCGGGAGACGTCCCCTTCCCCCAGGAGCTCCTCGCGCCGACCGACGATGGACTGGCCGAGGTCGTCTGGGGCGAGCCGGCGGCGAGCCGATCCCACCGGGGGTTCGTGCGGCCGTTCACCGAGGAGGAGCTCGACCGGTTCCGACGACGCAGCGGGACCTCCGTCTTCGTGCGGGGCCACGACCCGGACCTTACGGGACGGCCGATCTACCACGGGCACTGCCTGACCTTGCACACCTCGAGGCTGTACGAGCGGTTCGGCGGCGTCGTCGTCGCCCGCCTCCCGATGGGGGAGCGGGTGGAGGACTGCTCCGGGATCCAGATCGACCACCTTGAGACGGAAGGACGCAGCTACCCGGAGCCCGGCGGGTAGCCGGTCCCGCGTGGCCCGATCCCTATCGGGAGGGGCCGCCCCCGTAGACCCGTCGCTCGGCCTCCACGATCGCGTCGGGGCCGTCGGCGCCGACGAACTCTCCGAGCGCCTTCGCGTTCACGCGGCGGAACGCCTCCCCCCCCGCGAACCCCTCGAGGAGCCGGTCCGCCTGCTCGGGGTACCCGAGGATCCGGACGCCGGCCGAGAACGCCTCGGCGGTGTTGAGCTCGCCGACCCGGCCGAAGTGCTGGGGATTCGTCGCGAGGAGCCAGGGGAGGCGGCGCCGTTCCTTGATCCGGACCAGATCGCCCGCTCCGGGGTAGCCGCCCCGGGCCCCGAACCGGTTCCACGAACAGTCGACGCCGAGGAGGCCCCCCCGCTGCGCCGACCGCCAATCGGCCGAGGAGAGGGGGAGGTCGGCGCGTGGATCGAGGAGGACCGGCGGGGGGAACAGGCGGGCGGCGCTCCCGATCGGACGGACGAGGCCGAAGCGGACGAGCCGCCGGCCCGTGCAGGCCCGGGGGCGGTCCTCGGAGGCGAGCAGGAGGAAGAGGGGGACGCCCGCGCTAGCGGTACGGTTCCGCGTGCTCCCGGAAGATCGCATGGACCGCCTGGGTCATCTTCAGCGCGTCCTCCCGGGGGCGCTGCCAGAGGTTCCGCCCGAAGATGATCCCGGTCGCCCCGCCGGCCATCGACTCCCGGACCTTCTCGAGGAGCTCGGGGTCCCCGACCTTCTCCCCGCCGGAGACGAGGACGAGGGCGCGCCCGGCGCTCTCCACGACCTTCCGGAAGGCGTCGACGGGGGAAAGGTCGAGGGTGTTGTACGGCGGCGGGCTCTCCTTGTCCTTCTCCGACCGGACCGGATAGTTGAGCTTCACGATGTCCGCCCCGAGCTCGAGGGCGACCCGGGCGGCGTAGTCGACCGCCCAGAGGCTCTCCTTCCCGCCCTTCTTCGCGACGGCCTCCCCCCTCGGGTACGCCCAGACGATGACGGGCAGCCCGAGGCGCTCGGCGTCCCTCCGGACCCCGCGGAACTGCTCGAAGTCCCGGTCCTGGCTTGGCGAACCGACGTAGACCGTGTAGCCGACGGCGTCGGCGCCGAGCCGGGCGGCGTCCTCGACGGTTCCGGTGAGGGGACTGAACGCTTGGGCGTCCGACGGGATCGAGGTCTTCCCGTTGAGCTTGAGGATCAGTGGCACCTCGCCGGTGTACTCCCCGAAATACTTCTCCGCGAGGCCGATGTGGAGCGCGATCGCCGAGAACCGGCCATCGCGGGCGAGGCGGAACTGGTACTCCGGGTCGAGCGCGTCCGGGTTCGAGAAGAAGTCGACCGGACCGTGCTCGAGCCCCTGGTCGATGGGGAGCACGAGGAGGGTGCCGCCGCCCGGTCCATGGTGGTAGAGGAGGCGCTTGAGGCGCACGAGCTTGCCGAGCGACAGGCCCATCGAGGAGAGGGCGGGTCGCCGGAACGTTCTCGCCGATGGGGCGGACGACGGGCCGGAGGTCGATCCGATCGGGCGGGCGGAAGGGGCGTCCATCGCTCCGGTCGCCGCATCCAACGGGGCCGCTTTAAGGCTTGGTCAACGCGCGCGACGCTCCGCGGCGGCCGCGCCTTTATTCGCCGCGGCCCCCGTAGGAGAGCCCCCGGATGCGGTCCCAGTTCATCGTCGGCGCGACGATCGCCGTCAACGCCGTGCTGTTCGTCGCCCTTTACGCGGTCGGCACGATCACGGGGAGCCACGCGGTCCTCTCCCAGGCGGTCTACGCGATCTCCGACCTCATCGGCGCGGTCCTGCTCGCGGGGGGGTTCGTCGCCTCCCAGCTCCCGCCGGACGACCGCCATCCGTTCGGGCGGGGGAAAGAGCGGTACTTCTGGGCGTTCACCGCCTCTCTCGTCACGTTCACGGTCGCCGGCCTCCTCGTCATCGCCGACGGGCTCCAGGCGCTCGGCCATCCCGGCAACGTGACCGACCTCCCGTTCGCGGCGCTGATCCTCGTCCTGACCGTGGGATCGAGCCTGGTCACCCTCTACGTCACGCTCCGGGAGCTCCGCCGGGAGAACACCACCCTCCTCTCCTTCCTCGAGTCCTCCCACCTCGGGCTCAAGATCGTCTTCTACCAGGACCTCGTCTCGATCGTCGGGGCGTTCGTCGCCCTCTCGGGGATCCTCCTCGTCGACGTCACCCACCGGGACGTCTTCGACCCGTTGGCCTCGCTCGGCGTGGGGATCCTCCTGTTCATCACCGGCCTCCTCGTCGCCGCCGAATCGCGCGAGCTCCTCGTGGGGAAGGCGATCTCCCCGGCGATCGCCCGCACCATCCTGCAGATGGTCGAGCGGGACGCGAGGGTCCGCAGGGTCCGCGGCCTCCAGTCGATGATGCTCGGGCCGGAGGACCTCCTCGTCGCTCTTCGAGTGAACTTCCAGGACGGCCTCACCACCGACCAGATCGAGGGGGCGATCGACCAGATCTCCGCCTCCCTGCGGGAGGCGATGCCGGCGATGCGCCACCTCCTCATCGAGCCGGAATCGTAGCCGGATCCCGGGCACCGTCGGAGGACCGGCCCGCTACGTGGGGGGCGCTCCGCGGAGCCGCAGGGCGGTCAGGACCACGAGACCGGCCGCGATCCCACCGAAGTAGACGTCGAGCCCGGCGGCCCCGTACGTGTCGAAGAGGGAGGTCGAGACCAAGAGGCCGATGAGCATCCCGAGGCTGATCGAGAGCGTGTACACGGCCATCGTCGTCGCCCGAGCGGTCGACCGGCTCGCGTCCGTGAGCGCCGCGAGCGCGGCCGGCCCGTAGGCGAGCGCCGGCAGGACGCTCACCCCCACGACGGCGATCGCCTCGTCGGAGACCCCCCAGGTCGCGAGCAGACCGGCCCCGGTGAGCACGCCGACGAAGCCGAGCGTCCCGGTCAGCATGAGCCGGTTCCGCCCGAACCGATCGGCGAGGCGGCCGAAGTACGGTTGCGTCGCCAGGAGGATCAATCCGCCGCCCCCGATCAGGGCCCCGAGCTCGGTCGGGGGAAGGCCGGCGGTGCTCGCGGCCCCGCCGAGGAAGACGAACAGCGTCCCGAGGAGGAGATAGATGACGAGCCAGGGAAGGGTCACGAGGAGGATCTCCCGAGCGAGCGCGGCCCGCAACAGCGTCGCGAGGTGGATCCGAGGGGCCGGGCGGGCCGGCTCCGGCCGACCCCGCAGCGAGACGAAGGCGAAGCCGAACCCGGCCGCGAGGACGCCGCCCCCGAGGATGAACATGAGGGCGAGGTCGGAGTTCGGCAGCGTGCCCAACAGCGCGAACCCGACCGCGAAGCCGAGCACCCACCCCATGAGGTTCATCGCGTCGAACCGTCCCATCTCGTAGCCGCGCACATCGGCGCCGGCCTCGTCGCCCACGAGAGCGAGGCTCGTGGTCAGGATCGCGCCACTCGCGACCCCGAACAGGAAGTTGAGGGGCCCCAGGTAGTACGGGTCGCGCGAGATCGCGCACAGCAGCATCAACGCCGCCGCCCCGGCGATCGCCACGGTGAGCACGGGGAAGCGCCCCCGACGGTCGGCGAGCTGGCCGGAGAGGAGGACCGTCGAGAACTCCCCCGCCGGGGCGAGCGCCGAGACGAGGCCGATCGTCCCCAGGGACTCGGTCCCGAACCCGAGGCTCGTCTTGGCGATGTACGAGGCGAAGACGCTCAGCGTGAGCCCGAAGGCGAAGCGGACGAGGAAGGTCGCCCCGAAGACGACGCGCAGCACCCGAGGGCGGTCCGCCCACGTCGGTTCGGGCGCGCCGCTCACGCGCGGATCACCGCGATTCCCGGACGGGCCGCTCGAGGAGCTCGATCCAGACGTCGTCGGGGTCGAGCACGAAGGCGATCCGGCCGGAGCCGCCCTTCAACGAGTACGGCTCCTTGGCGACCCGCACCCCCTTCGCCCGGGCCCGGGTGAGGAAGGCGTCGAGCTCGGGGACCTCGAACGCGAGGTGGTCGAGCTGCTCGCCGGGATCGATCTCCTCCTTCCCCTCCCAGTAGGTGAGCTCGATCCGGGACCCGCTCTCCGGGTCCCGCACGAACGCGATCTCCGCGCGGTTCTCGGGGATCGGGCGGCGGCGCTCGAACTCGAGACCCAAGACCTCCGTATAGAACGCGAGGCTTCGCTCGAGGTCCCGTACCGTGATGGAGGTGTGGGCGAACCGCACCTTGGTCCCCGCGGGAGGTAAGCGGCGGTCCGACGGTATAGGGATTACGATACCCAGCTACGGGTGGCCGAAGCATACCCGGAGGGGCGAGACGCCCGGTACCTGGTCCGTTTCCACCCGGACGAAGCCGATCCGCTCGAACTGGAAGACCTGTCGGGGGGTCGCCTCGGCGAGGGCCGCCTCGCCGAGCCCGATCCGGTGGGTGCCGTCGGGGTCGAGCAACGAGACCGGGACGGCTCCGGACGCGCCGACCCACTGGACCCGGGGCAGCTTGCGGTTCTCCCGGGAAGTGAAGCGCGCCGGAACGGGACCGCTCACGGGGAGGGGGCTCGGGAGCTCGATGTTGACAAGATCCTTGAGCCGGATCTCCCCCCCGGGATGCGCGGCGAGGTCCGAACCCGCGAGGAGGAAGCGGGGCCCGGCGGGCACGCTCCGCCGTCCGAGCTCCGGCCGGTCCGGGTGGTTCGGGAGCTCGGTCCGGGCGAGTTCGGGGGGGTAGTCCGCGACCTCCACCTCCCGAGCGTCGATCACGGCCGACCGACGGGGGGTCGTCGGGTCGATCAGCTGGCGGTTCTCCGCATAGAGCGTCTCCGCCGGTACCTCGATGTCGGCGAGGGAGAGCCCGAAGCCGAGCGTGAAACGGCGGAGGGCCTCCGGCTCGATCCCCCGCCGGTCGAGCGAATCGATCGACCAGAGCCTCGGGTCGGCCCACCCGTCGTACTCGCCGGACCGGACCTGCTGGTAGCCCTTGCTCTTCGAGATCTTCGCCTCGGCGACCCTAAGAAGGCCCCAGTGGAGGAACGGGGGTCCGCGCTCCCCGAGGAGCTTCCAGACGAACGCTTCCATTCGGTCCTCCATCACGAGGTCCTTTCCCCGGAGGACGTGCGTGATGCCGAGCTCGATGTCGTCGACGGCCCACGAGAACTCGAGCATCGGCCAGACCCTCCAGCGGCGGCCCACCCGCGGGTGGTCGAGGTCGCTCAGGCGGCAGAGCACACGATCCCGGAAGGCGGGGTCCGGATCCGCGAGGTCCGTACGCAATCGGAGGACCGCCTCGCCCGGCGCAAATCCTCCGTCGAGCATCTTCTGCCAGAGGTCGGCGGTCTCCCCGCCCGGCTGGGATCGTTCCGGGCAGGCGGTCCCCTTCGCCCGGTTCGCCTGCAGCGTCTCCGCGGGGCAGGTGCAGACGTACGCCCCTCCGGCGTCGATCACCCGCCGGGCCCATCGGTAGACGGTCGGCAGTCGATCGGACTTGTAGAGGACCTCGTCCGGGGGAACCCCCGCGATGTCGAGGTCGTGCCGGATGACGTCGAAGAGCTCGGGCGCGATCCGCTTCTCCTGCGACCCGACCGTGTCGTCGAAGACGAGGAGCAGGCGGCCGTGGTGGAGCCGCCGGTAGTAGTCGTTCACGTAGAGCATCCGGGCGTTGCCGATGTGCAGCGCCCCCGAGGGGAACGGTGCGAGCCGTAGGACGACCTTGCCGTCGATCGCGTCCGGAAGCTCGGGGAGCGCCCCCTCCTCGCGGCCCTTCGCCTCCCGCGGAGAGCTACGGATTGGTCCCCCAAGGCGTTCGAGCTCGGCCCGCTGGGCGTCGAGCGAGAGCGCTGCCACCTCCGAGACCACGGCGTCGATCGCCGAGCGGACCTCCGCGGACCGGCCCCGGAGCTCGGGGTTCGTTCCCAGGACCTTCGATAGGAGGGGACCGGCCGCCGCGTGGCCCCCGTGCCCGGAGGCGTTCTCAAGGGCCATGCGTCGAATCGTGCCGAGGAGCGCCGGGTCGAGGGCCACGGCGGCCCACCGACGGTCGGGTTAAGAACGTTCGGTCGACCGCCGGGGGCGCGCGCCCTGAGAAGGCCGCGCCTGGTAGCGCTGGGCGCCGAGACCGACTGCCTCGGAGAGCGTCAGCTCGCCCCGGAGCACCCGGTGCGCCTCCGCGCGGGGGATCGTGAATTGGCCGCCGCTGTGCTCCCGGCTCAGCCGCTGGACGTTCGCGATCTCGCCTGCGGTCACCGGCATGGCGGAGGAGGCATGCGGCTCGACGGGGCGACCCGGGCTCCGGGCGATCACCCGGGCGGCGATCGCGTCCCGCGGCCTACGGCTCCCCCGGGGGGTCGTGCCCTCCTCGTTGACGATCTCGACGGGGAGGGCGGAGGAGGACAGGGCATTGAGGATCCGCTCGCGCGCGGGCCGATCGCCATCCCCGACCCGCACCCGGATCGAGCGCTTGGGGAAGCGCCGGTGGAGCTCCTGGGCGAGCTCGGCCGACTCCTCCGGTCGGCGGAGGTTCCCCTCGGCGAGGCATCGCTCATCGGAAAGGACCGCATATCCCGGTCGGGGGCCCGGATCGAGGCCCAGCAGGATCTCGGTCGATGGGCTCGCCGGGTGCAGGGCCTGCTCGACCGCGGCCCAAAGCGCCGTGCGGTCCGTGCCCGGGGCGATTGGGATCACGCGAGGGTGTCGGAAGCGGCCCGCCTCCTCTGGGGTCGTTAGGACCACCGACACTTCGGCCGGGATCCGCTGGCCCGGGACGAGGCTCACGCACGAAAGATGACGCTCGCGCAATTCGCCGGCGAGCTCCTCGTACAGCCGGGCGTCCAACGTAGCGAGGGCTACGCACCGGGCTCTCAACATCCTCTACAACGCTGATATGCGCCATATAGCCTTCGGGGTGCGTGGTGGAATGCCCTTACTGCCAGGCGAGGGCGTTACCGGGCCACGGGTTCTGCGGTTACTGCGGTCGACCTCTTCCGCCCGAATCCAGCCCCTCCGGGCCCTCGGGAACCTCGGCCCCGCCGGGCGTCCTCCCGATCGATTGGGTCCCTCCCTCGCTGGCCGGCCGCGCGAAGCATTGCCCCCGCTGCAACACCCTGATATCGACCGCTTCGGTGGTCTGCCCGGCATGCCTCGCACCGGTCCGGAGCCCCGCCGGCGTGGACGGAGGGGCCGTCGCACCGCCCTGATGGTCCAGGCGGCCCGCTCCCGGATCGACGATCTGTTCGGCCTCGCGATGATCGAGGGGCTGAAGCGCCCCGCTCCGCTCGCCGATCGCTACGTCGTCCTCGCCCGATCGGTGGGAACCCGATACAACGTGCGCATACCGCCGGAGTACCGAGAGCTCTACTGTCGGGGTTGCTCCTCGTATTGGACCGAGGGGAGGACGGTCCGAAGCCGTCTCCGCGGAGCCCACCGGGTCCGCACCTGCCTCGTGTGTGGGAGGGTCCAGCGGACCCCGCTCCGTCCGCGCGCGACCGCCTCCGGGGAGCCCGCCGAATCCGTCCGGCTCGGGGAGGTCCCGCAGTCGATGCTCGCCGAGGAGCCCACGGACCTCGACGAGGAGGCGGCCGAGCTCGGCTCCCCGGACGAGGAGTAAGGCCAAAGGGGCGGGTCGGCTCGCCCCTCACGTGCCGGGGTGGCCGAGCGGCCAAAGGCGGCAGACTCAAGATCTGCTCTCGCAGGAGTTCCCAGGTTCAAATCCTGGCCCCGGCAGCCGAGTCGCTGCGGCTTGCCGAGCGGGGTGCCGTTCGAGGAGGATCGACCAGGGGCCCGGAAGGTCAACGGTGGTCGACGGAACCACAACGTCCGACCCGAGGCCGTACACCCCCCGGTTGGTTCGGCCCCCGTGAGCTCGATGCGCCGCGTCGATCTCGCCCGCCGCATCGGGCGGATCCCCGCGTTCCCATCCCCGAACCTGGCGCTCGAGCAGGTTGTGACCCCGGCTGCCATCGCCGCGGAACTACTCCAGGAAGCGTTCGGACGAGGCGACCTGACGAGCGGCCCGGTCGTCGACCTCGGCTGCGGCACGGGTCGCCTCGCCATCGGGGCCGCCATCATGGGAGCCCGGCCGGTGATCGGGATCGACGCCGATCCGATCGCCCTCCGCGTGGCCGAGCGGGCCGCCGCATCCCTCAAGGTCCACGTCGAATTCCGGGCCGGGTCGCTTCCCGGCGCACCCGTCCCCGAGGGCACAGTGATCATGAATCCGCCGTTCGGGGCCCAACGGAAGAGGGCGGACCGACCGTTCTGGGACGTCGCGCTCCGGGCCGGTCGCCGGGCCGTGTACGCGTTCGCCCTCGCCGAGTCCCGAAACTTTATAGCGGCCCTCGCGGTCGAGCGAGAGGCCCAAATCGAAGCGACCCGTTCGGTCCCCTGGACACTTTCCGCTACCTTCGCCCATCATCGGAGGAGGTCGGTGGACCTGCCGGTCGACCTCTGGGTGTTGCGCACGGGCAAGGATTCGGGATGAGCGGACACGGTGGCGATCGGCTGGTGGTTCCCGGAGAGCTTCTCGGCACCGCGGAGGAGTTCGTGCCGGGACATGGCACCTACGAGGATGGCGGTCGGATCTACGCGGCGCTCCTCGGCCACAGCCAGGTCGATCCTTCCGACCGCGCCATCCGGGTCCGGGCCCTCAACGCGATCCCGCGCCTCGCCGACAACGATGAGATCATCGGGCGGGTGGACGAGCTCAAGAGCGCGATGGCCATCGTTTCGATCCTCGCCGCGGCCGACACCGGCCGCGGGGCCCCTGGGACTCCGGAGGGGACCATCCACATCTCCAAGGCGAAGGATGGCTACACCGAGTCGCTCGCCGACGAGTTCGCCCCGGGCGACCTCGTGATCGCGCGGATCATCCAGAGCAAACCGACCGTCAAGCTCACTACCGCCCCCCCCGAGCTCGGGGTCGTCGCGGCTCGTTGCCAGCTCTGCCACGCCCTCCTGGGCCAGCGGGAGCGGGACCTCGAATGCCCGAGATGCGGCCACCGGGAGCGGCGCAAGATCGCCTCGCGCTACGGGCAGGCGTTCGGTAGCGCCGGGGCCCCGACCGGCCCACATGCCGAGCGATCGTAGCGGCGCCGAGCTCGCCCGGCTCGTCCGCGCCCACGACCGCTGGCGCGGTCGGGGGGTCTTCAATCTCCTGGCGAGCGAGAACGCGATCTCGCCGGCCGCCCGAAGGTTCTTGTCGAGCGACCTCGCCGGGCGCTATACCCTCCCGCACGCCCCCCGTCCGGGCGAGCCCGGCACGGACAACGACTACGGGGGGACCCGATTCACCGACCAGATCGAGCGGATGGCCAACGACGCCGCGGCCCGCCTGTTCCATGGTCGCTTCGCCACGACCCGGCCCCTCTCCGGGCACCTGGCGGCGATGTCCGCGCTCGTACCGCTCCTACCCCGCGGCGGACGGCTCCTCGCGATCCCGCCGGAGGACGGCGGGTACGACGGCTACGCTCCGGGCTACCTTCCCGCGATGTTCGGCTGGGAGGGTCGGCCCCTCCCGGCGAAGGGTCCCGGCGCGTCCCTCACGGCCGAGGCCGCGGCCGAGGAGATCCGACGGGAGCGGCCGAGCATCGTCCTGCTCGGGCAGAGCCGCTTCCTCTTCCCCTACCCGTTGAAGGAGATCGCCGAGGCCGCCCACGCCCAGGACGCGCTCGTTCTCTACGACGCCTCCCACGTCCTCGGGCTCCTCGCCGGAGGCGAGTTCCAGGACCCGCTCCGCGAGGGGGCGGACGTGGTGTACGGGAGCACGCACAAGTCCCTCCCCGGGCCCCAAGGAGGGCTCCTCGTGACCGACCGGGAGGATCTCTTCCAGCAGATCGATCCCGCCCTCACCTGGAGGGTGTTCGACAACGCGCACTGGAACCGGATCGCCGCGCTCGGGCAGACGCTCCTCGAGATGGAGCGCCACGGGCCCGAGTACGCCCGGACCGTGGTGGCGAACTCCCAGGCCCTCGCGACCGAGCTCGATCGGCGCGGCCTCCCAATCGTCGCGAAGGAGCTCGGCTTCAGCCGCTCCCACCAGGTCCATGTCGATCCGGACCGCCTGCTCTCGGACCACGGCCTCCGCCCGTCCGAGCTCTCGTACCGGTGGGAGCGGCAGCGCCTGCTCACCGACCGGATCGGACGGATCGGGACCGCCGAGGTGACGCGGCTCGGGCTCAAGCCCTCGGACATGCCGAGGATGGCCGAGTTCCTCGATCGGGCCGGACCGAAGCGCGAGCGGGTCGGCGCTGAGGTCCTCGCCTGGCGCCGGAGCTACCGCTCGCTCGCCTTCACGTAGGGGAGACGACCCGGCTCGGCCGGGTCGCCGGGGTCGGACGGGTCCCGCCTACTCCTCGACCCCGTGCACCACCCGCTGGTGCTGGTGGAGTCCGAGCGGCGTCTCGAACCGCTCGTGGCAGATCGGGCATTCGTTGGCGGAGGCCGACGCCTTCTTCCCCTCGCCCTTCCCCTCCTCCCACGCCTTCGGCGGGGCGGCGATCGCGCCGCTCGCCGTGGACGGCGTGGTGGGGCGGAGGGCCGGGGAGATCCACAGCCCGAGCAGGATGCCGACGATGCTCCCGATCAGGACGAGGAGCGTCCCAGCCGTCGCCGACGGAAGGCCGAAGAGGCCGGTGGCCGTGTCGGTCTTCGTGATCGTCGTGGCCGGGTTGAGGTTCGACACGTTCACCGCCTCGCCGGCGATGTCGCTCCCCTCCTTGCT
The DNA here is from genome assembly GCA_030040915.1 of Thermoplasmata archaeon. Classification (GTDB taxonomy): domain Archaea; phylum Thermoplasmatota; class Thermoplasmata; order Lutacidiplasmatales; family UBA184; genus Lutacidiplasma. Next base: position 36,302 of record JASHSI010000040.1, read on the forward strand.
CCCGACGCTTAACGAGACCCAGTAGATCCCGGCCGATACGGCCGTCCACGTGGTGCTGCCGCTGCGCAACGCGCCGCCGATCCCGGGCTGGAAGGCGAGCTGGCTGAAGACGAGCTCGCTCTTCCCCGGGCTCAGGTTCTGGTAGACGTACAGCGTGGCGTTCGTGACGTAGTCGCCCTGGTACTGGTAGGCGATGGTCACGTTACCTAGCGGTACGACCGCGTTCGCTAATGGCCCTAAGATCTCGGCCTGGACCGGGTCGAAGATGAGGTCCACCGAGACCCCCTGCCGGAGGTATCCCGAATGGTTCGCGTGGAACCAGATCGTGATCTCGTAGTCGGACGAGGTAGGTAACTCCCCGGCGTCCGAGTAGAATCCCTTCGACTCGAGCAGGGTGAGGTTGATCGACTGCGCGTAGTTCAACTGCTCCGGGTGCACCTTGATCGAGTAGTTCACCACGACGCAGCCGACGGTCGGGCAGTTGGTGCCGAGGTAGGTGATCTCGAGCGAGGAGTTGAACGTCACGTTGCTCACCTGGGTCGCGTTGAGGTTGAGCGACCAGGTCAGGTTGTACGGGACGTTGATGTAGCCGGTCGCCTGGTTGATGTTCTCGTTGACCACCGACCCGACGATGAACCGCCGCGAGTAGCTGAACGTCTGCCCCATGCTCGTCGTCACGATGACCTCGAGCTCGTGGATGCCGACGGTGTAGTTCCCCGTCAGATTGACGAAGTCGTCGTACAGCTGCATCTCGGGCGGCTCTTCGGGCGTGATGTTCTCGATGTAATGCCCGTCGATGTAGACGTCCATCCCGGTGATGTGCTCTAACCCGCTCGACCAGTAGAACGGATTGCCGTTGTACCCGTTCGGCAGGTAGTAGAACTCCCCGAGCGGGTCCTCGGTCGGGAGCGTCACGTTCACCATGAACGAGAGCGGCTGGCCCGGCGTGAAGAACGACTCGGGGACGCGCGCGTTCGTCATCGTCGTGATGTTGACCGGATCGGGTAAGATCCACATCGGGGTCGCCGTGTAGTTCCGGTAGTACGAGTTGTTGTAGACGCAGGTGATGATCAGGTTCGGGTTCGAGGCGTTGTCCGGAGTGCACGGCTCCCGGTAGTCGAAGCTCTCGTTCTGGGTCCCGGGGATGGAGACCGCCACCGCGGCCAGACCGATCGGGACGAGCTCGAGGTTCCCCAGGTAATTCTCGTCGCTCGCGTTGTCGGGGATCTGTAGGGAGACATCCCCGTTCGCGTTCGTGTACCCGGACGTGTTCGAGCTGTTCGTCATCCCTAAGATGCCCGCCGACGCCGAATACCGGATGAACTTGTACTCGTGGCCGGTATCGTAGGTGCCGAGCCACACCGGGTTCTCCACGAGCGGGGCCCCGGTCGAGTTCGTGACCTTGAGGCTCAGGATCTGTCCCTGCCACCCGTATAGCGTGTCGTAGAGCGCGGAGGTGTTGGTGAAGTTCGGTACGAGCGTGTTCAGCGTCGAGTTCGAGTAGCCCTCCCGGTAGATGTACGAGAGGAGGTCGATCGAGTTGAACTCGGCATACTTCCCTCCGTCAATGCCGCCCGGGAGGACGTTCGGTGCCGGCGTTACCGTGTAGTTCGTGTACCCGATCTCGGGGCCGTAGCTTGCCGTGATCTGGTACGGGGCCGAGTAGGCCATGTTCTCGGTGTAGACGAACGCGACGCCAGTCAGGTTCGTAAACGAGAACGAGACGAGGGTGTTGGTCGACGTGTCGTACCGATTCGCGGTGCTTCGGCCGTAGTAGCTCGCCTGCGTCTCGGCCTCCGAGCAGGTGAAGGCAAGGTCGACGCACCGGGGAACGGTGGCCGTCACTTGCGCGTTGTAGACCGGCTCGCCCAGGTAGTTCGTGACCTTGACCTCGAAGACGTTGGAGTAGAGGGTGCCCTCCCCGCTCCACGCCGAGAAGTCGTAGCAGAAGAGGCCCTCCTGGCTCAGCCCCGGGATGAGGCCGAAGCCGCCGATCCCGCCGAGGGGGTTGTCGAGGTTCGCCGAGGCGCACCCGCCGACGATCGAGTTCGTCGAGCTCGGGTCGACCACGCTGACCGTCAGCGGGCCCGGGCTGATGTCCGGACCGACCCAGTCGTAGCCGAAGCCCATGTTCCGGTGGCCGGTCGTCCCCAGCGTGAAGATGAGCAACCCCGGACTGAAGTTCGGGGCGAACGGCCCAGCGCCGGTGTTCAGGGTGAAGCGCATCGCGTTAGTCGGGGTCCCGACGTACGTCAGATCAGCCGAACTGTAGTTGATGAACTCCTCACCACCGCCCTGCGGGAAGTACTCGACGATGACGGTCGGATTGGACCCGTCCACCGTCGTGTTTGCCGTGACGTCGATCGTGTAGGTGTTGTTCAACGTCATGTTGAACCACTCGGAGGTGGCGTTCGCGTTGGTCGTCGTGTTGACCGTGTCGAACGCGCCCTCGTGGTCGATCTGGTTCAGGTCGTGGGCGAAGTTGTAGACGTTGATCGACCCCCAGCCCGTCGGGAAGTCCCAGCCCGGCATCGTGTCGCCGTAGGTGGACTGCCCCGTGGCCGTGGTCGGGAGGTTCTGGCCGGGCGGCCAGGAGTACTGGGGGTTCGCGCTCGCGCCGCGGTTCCCCCAGACGCTCGTCCCGTTCGTGATGTCGTAGAACGGCGCGAGCGAGAGGTTCCCGTTCTGCCAGGCGTTCGCGACCTCCCAGATCGGCATGTTCAGGTTCCCTAGGTAGGCCGCGGTCTTCGGATCCGTCGGGTTCTGGGCAGGGTTCCTCAGGAAGTCCTCGATGTCGGCGATCATCCCGGCGGTGGTCGGGCAGGCGAAGCTCGTCCCGCCGTACAGGTAGTTCGGCACGCCATCGAAGAATATCGACTCGTTGAAGTCCGCCTCCGCGCCGACCGCGCTCCCTAACGACCGGCCCACGTCCGGCACGCCGACCGCGTGCTGCCACCAGGGCTGCTGGAAGTCGTAGCTGATGCCGAAGCCGCCCGACGCCTCCGGCGGCGCGTCGTAGAGCGTGAGGTTCGAGAAGTCCGCGGGCACGTACCAGAACGACTCGTTGTTGAGGCCCGTCGACTTGGACACCTTGAAGTCGAGGTTGACCCCGAGGCTCCCGTCGTTCCCTCCGATGAGGCCGGGGATGAACATGTCGAGGTTGCCGTAGGTCAGGTTCGTCGTCGGGAAGACCTGGTCGCCCGAGGAGTAGACGTCCGAGCGGAGGCCGTTGATCGACGCGACATACGGGTCGTTCGCCGGGAACGAGCCCGAGAGGATCCCGGTGGTCGTGTCGAACCCGCCTCCGTCCCCGCTCGAGGCGAGGATCGAGGCGCCCTTGGCGTCGAGGAGCATGAAGTAGTAGTTCATCACCGAGTCGGAGCCGAGGCCGGGGCCGAAGATCGTTCCGCCGTCCTCGGAGCCCCCCCACGAGTTCGAGATGATGTTCGGGGTCGTCGGCATCGCGTCGATGGTCGCGTACTGGTCGTCGAGGAAGTTCCCCGCGAAGTACTGCGAATAGACGGGGATGATCTCGGCGCCGGGCGCCATCGTGCTCGAGTACTCGATGTCGAGCGCCATCTCGCCGGAGCCCCCGTCGGTGTAGTATTCGGTGCCGTTCCAGGTGTACGCCCCGTCCACCGGCGTGGGGTCGATCCGGTTGTAGAGCTGGTAGGGGTTGTTCCAGACGAGCTGGGAGTACGCCTCGATGTCGCCCGGGTTGATCCCGCCCTCCATCACGATCACGATCCGGATCGGGGTCCCGGTCGAGTTCCCATTGTAGCCCTGGGCGAGGAGCGGGTCGGCTTGGTAGAGCTCGGTGGTCGTCGCCGCCGAGATGGTCTGCCACTTGAGGTGCTCCAGCTGGTGGCCGAACGCGTAGTTGATGTTGAACCACGCCGTCGCCTTGTCGGTGTAGTTGTACAGCTCCGCGACGGTCGCGTTGTAGACGACCGGCGCGCTCGCCGGGTCGGCCGCCGCGCCGGAGTAGCCCGACTCGTTCGCGGCCGCGATCGCGTCGGCGAGCAGCGGGCTCTGGGAGTGGAAGTACTGGTAGTTGCCCGGCCCGGTCAGCCCCGAGATCGAACTCACGCC
>JASHSI010000041.1 GCA_030040915.1 Thermoplasmata archaeon
GTCGCTCCCCCTCCGGCGGATCCCCTGACGCCGCCGACGACCCCCGCCTCCCCGCCGCCGGCGGAGCTCCCCCCGAATCCGCTCTCGCCCTCCGACGGAGGCGGGGCGTAGCCCGCCCGCGTCCCCCCATGACGAAGGGACCCGCCCCCTCGAGCCGACCGATCGCCGACCGGGCGCGGCGCTACATCGACGACCACACGAGCCTCCACGAGGGGCTCCGCGAGGACCTCCTCAACTTCACCGCGCTCGCCCGGAAGATCGAGGAGGAAACGGGGCTCACCAACGAGGAGGCGATCACGATCGCCTGCCGACGCTACCAGCGCGAGCTCGTGCAGGAGGAGAGCCGGCTCGAGCCGATCCGCGCGATCGTCGCGAAGAGCCGCCTCGAGGTCCATCCCCGGGTCGCGATCGTCCGGCTGCGCGACGACCCCGACACGATCGACCGATTGCTCGCGGTCGGGCGGCGGACGCTCACGACGCCGGCGAAGCGGCGCGTCTTCCAGCTGTTCCTCGGGACCAGGGCCGTCACCGTGCTCTGCGAGCGGAGCTTCCTCCCCGCGTTGCTCGCCGAGATCCCCGAGCCGCTCCTCCTCGGCGTGGAGCGGGACCTCGGGACGCTCGCCTTCCGATCGAGCCCGCTCGTCGCCGAGACCCCGGGGGTCCTGTCCCACATGGTCGACGCCCTCTACCGGGCGGGCATCAACTGCCTCGAGACGGTGAGCGTCCACACCGATTCGATCTTCGTCTTCCGGGACGCCGACCTGATGCGGGCCTACCTCGCGTTCGCCGAGCTCGTCCCGCCGGGCCAGGCGGACCCCCGCCCGGACGAGTAGGGTACGCTAGCTCCCGCAGTAAAGGGGAACGAAGGCGCGCGGCCCTGTGTCCTGGTTTCCCTGGAACTCGCTCTCCGCGCCGGGGCGTCCCGAGCAATGCTTCGGGCCGAACCTCTCGGTCCACCGGTTCCGCAAGCTCCACGTCGTCGGCGAGCGCCGAGAGGAGAGGACAGGGATTGATCCCCGCGTAGGTGTTCGCTGCGCCCCACGTGGCCGACGCTCCGATTCTGCGAGCCCTCCCGGGCCATGCCCGCTCCCTAGGGGAACGTCCTTGGGGATGCGGCGTATGCGGGCCGTCGGAACCTCACGTATGTGGCGGAACGGGCGGGGAGCCGTTCTTCCCACCCAAGTTCCGCAGGCCCGCCCGCTCGAAAAGGCATCCGGCTTGGCGACGGACGACCCTTCGCTACCACTATCACCCCCACGCGCTCCAAGAGACATACCGGTTCCGGGCGAACGTCAAGGGGACGTTCTCGGCAATAGAGCGGCACCGGGAGCTGTTCCTACGGGCTCGAAGCACACTGATGCAGCGTCGGGGACCGGTTGGCACATGATTGCGAGATTCTCAGCCCCCCTCGTCTATGACCAAGCGCTCGGAGGGTCGCCATGAGTCATATGGGACACAGCCAGGGGCGCCACAAAGTCTAATACCACGCAGTATATGCTCCGTATCATGGCGGCACACGCCTATCGGGACCTGTTTCCGCACTGGATACGACGAGGACGATTCGGAAGAGCAATCCTCTCAGTCGGAATTGGACTTGTCTTGGTCGTCTCGTTTTTGTCAATCTCATCGAATGAGGTTCGTGCCATGAGCCCAACGTATCCTCCATACTCGCCGCTCCCCTGCATCGGTAGTAATTCGGGAATCATGCTGTTCCAAGAAGTCGGATCCGGAATGGCGGTGCCTGGGACTGGCCTCTACGACTATACAACCGGTACCTCCTCGTCATCGGTCCTGGCTGAAGCTTCAGCGAGCGCGCCTTCAGGCGCTACGGCCAATAACTGGGCAGAAGTCGAGGCCGCCGTGAATATGTCACTTGCCCCGGACATCTACGCTCCATCTGCTTGCGATGAAATTAGCTACAGCGGTTCGAATTACTATTATGCAACGGCGACCTTCAATTACTCCTACTCTTATACCGCGTTTATCAGCGCGAGCTGCAACAACGGTGACAATGGTGGGACATCTTATGCTCAGGCCGGCATAAGCATGTCGATAGAGCTAGCGCTATGGGACGGAACGACGAACGCATGGGTCATGACTACCGCCGAGGACGTCCTACCATATAGTACAGTTCAATGCACCAATTCAGGAAGCCCAACTCTGTCCCCGACTGGGACTTCGGCTGGATTCGGAAACTGGACAACGAGCAACCAATTTTCCTTGTACAATAACAACGTCTACAGTTTCTTTACGATCATGCTAGGGTACATTTACGTCGACGCGCTTACCGCGCCGGGTCATGCCGGAACTAGTTCTGGCGCAGATGCCTACTTCACTTCGGCATCTGTTACGGCAAATTCGATATCATGTGGCTACTGTTGAATTGGTAGCCCAGGCCCATCCACCCACCTATCGCAGTAGCAACTAGTGCCGGACCAAATGGCCATAGTTGTCGTAGTATTCTCCCCTCGCAGCTTCCACGAGCCGAGCACGCTTATGAGCCGCGCCAGCGCCGTCGCTCGGTCTCGTTCCTCAGCGTACCCACGATCCTCCGAAGCACCACCGCCTCACTCAGCAACCTCTCGGCCCGGTTGTTCGTCGGCTCCACCCCGGGATGCCTCACGAACGTCAGCCACGTGCCCTACCCGTGCCTCAGGTAGATGCCTACCCCCCACTGGACGTCCCATCGACTCGTACCGACGAAGGGTTGACCCAACTCCCGCCTCCCGATCCGGTGCAGCAGTCGGCGGTTCTCGCCTTGGCCGTCCCGGGCCAGTTCCTCGTTGGGCCACCGATATACCGCCGCTCGCGCCTTCCTCAACAGATGCACCGAACATCGCTGGAGCACCCACCCCACGCTTTCGGTGCGGATACGCCCCATGACCCTCGCACACGATCACTTTCCCTCGGAACGCTGCCTCGAGCACCTCGGTTACACCCCACTAGATCCCAACGCCGGCCGAAAGAGATTCACGGCAGAGTGGTGGGGCCAAGCGATAACCCATGCAAGGGAATTACGCCCCAAACTTACCAAACACTGAAGGCACTAAATACCGCGGCGGAGTACACTAATGCCCATGAGGCACCCTCTAGCGTACTTCACGGCATGCGGAGCACTCGCCCTGATTGTCGCCGCCCAGGGGATTGTGCAACCTTCGCCCCACATCGATCTAGACAATGGGGGATCTTCAGAATCGCCTGATCGAATCGACTCCGTAAACCAAGCCAATCATTCCACGCCCCCAATTCCTCAACATAACGATTCGCAGGTTAGTCATTCAGGCGGAGCCCGCACGTCAACAGTTTCAGTATCCAACACCGTCGATCTCTTGAACGACTCAGTTATCTCTGGGGCCTCGTCTGCCTCCAACATACTTTCACCCACATCGATATCCTTCAACTCAGCCCAGCAACTCCTTTACGTTACAGATAACTATTCAGGGAACCTCACTACCTTGAATTTGTCCTCCGGCACTATACGGACCGTTCCGATCAATAGTTCCTACCCGAGTATGTGCGACGTGTCCTACGCGCCACAAACTGGGCTGACTTACATCCTGTCAAATGGAGTCTGCGGTGGCGGTACTTCCTCGAACGCTGAAATACTCTTCCTTGCAAACAACGACAGCGTTAAGGCTACATTTCAGTTCCAGAATCCTGCTGCTGTAACTAGTGCGCCGGTTTACTCTGGGACGTCCACAGTGTTTGACCGGTCGAATCAAGTAGTATATACACCCGCGGCAAATGGAACAACCGCAGAGGTTATTGGCCTCAACGGGACAACAGGGAAATTAGTGTGCGTCTTGCCTCTCACTTTCGAACCTACTGAACTCGCTCTCGATCCAAGTGACAACCTACTTTACGCGACTGGCACCATGGTGAACTATGCAGCTGTCCTCAATCTCTCGACTCAAACAGAAATCGGAACAATCCCTGTCGGCGACGGACCGAATGCGATCATCTATGATCCAGTCGATGGATACATGTACGTTGCCAATTATGATAGTATGAATCTCACCATCATAAATGCGAACGCCGTGGAGGGCGTCGGGGAAGTTTCCTTACAGGGGAATCCCATCGCCCTTTCCTTCGATTCTCATTCGAACACAATCCTTGCGCTCGACAACGAGGGTAACCTGTATATGATAGCTGGAAATAACAGTTCTATCAACTATAGGTTTGAACTCCCCTCAATATTCGGTCCCGACTACATTACCTCAAGCGGTGCCAACGGAACGATTTACGTTCTCAACGAGGAGGCGGCCAACCTCACAGAGATAAACGCTTCGACCGGGACAGTGTACGGTTCCATCCAGCTGGGATACGAGCCGGGAGCCATGGTAATAGACACATTGGATGGGAATGTTTTCCTTGCCAACGAAAAGTCGTGCGACCTTCTTGAACTGGACGGAGGAAGCGGAAGAGTCATCGAAACATTCTCGATAGGTTCCTTCCCGGATCCCCCGGGAGGTCTGGCATTCGATCCTGTCAACGATCTTCTGTTCGTATCATTATCAAACCCAGGGAGGGTCCTGGAGGTAGACCCGTTGACGGGTCATGTTATCGGGACCATCAACCTTGGAGTGTCACCCGAAAGTCTCGCAATGGATGTCGCCCAAGATCTTCTTTTCGTCGCGGACACGGGGCTTGACACTTTGATCGAGATCGACGCTTCGACCGGCCAGATCTTGCAATCAACACCCGTAGGTGAGGGCCCGGATGCCATTGCAGTAGACACCACCAACAATCTCGTCTTCGTTTCTGACCGGTTCTCTAATGAAATAAGCGTCGTGAACATAACCTCATTCGAGACGACGGAATTGCAAGTCGGCAGCGAACCGGTTGGAATTGTGTACGACGAGCCTGAGGCGACCGTCTTCTTTGCGGCGATAAGAGCCCCCGGGGGTTATGCCGTATCTGAGATTAACCCTATTACGAATACTGTATCGGACTCAATTCCACTTGGCTTGGAATCGGTATCGGCATCTGCCCTCGACACGGTAACTAACGAGATGTTGCTAGTAGGAATCAATGCGACTGGGTTTCTAGCCATTATTAATGCCACAAACGCGAGTGTTGCCCAACAGGATCTACCAGTCGGGTTATCACCGGACTTCGTTGTGTTCGATCCGGTCAACGCGAAGGCTTATGTTGCCAACTTTCTTTCCGGGTCTCTTACTGTCCTTTCTGGCGGTCTCCAGACATTTCCCGTCAATTTTACCGAGCAGGGCCTCCCAAACGGGACGACGTGGTCAATCGTGGTCGATGGAACGTATTGGTCCACCCTTCTCACCCATATTGGCATGGTGGAGCCCAATGGGACCTCATCTTACGAAGTTTCTGGGGAGGCTGGTTGGACGACCACCTCCTATTCCGGGTTGTTTAGCGTTGCGGGCTCCCCCACCCACATCTTGCTGCCCTGGACTCGAATCGATTACTCAATCGGGATCGTTGAGTCAGGGTTGCCGAACGGAACGGCGTGGGGGGTGGCAATTACACCGGCGAATCATATAGAGACCGATAATAGCAGCTTGACCCTCCAGGAGCCAAACGGCACGTACCTACTTCTGATCACCGTTGTTCCTGGATGGAGGCCTTCACCCGTATCAGAGAACGTAGTTGTAGCGGGATTCTCTCAAACCGTTTCCGTTGTATGGGCTAGAGTCACCTATAACGTACAAGTCAGCGAAACGCAACTCCCACTAGGTGTGGAGTGGTGGTTCAATCTGACGGATTCCCAAGTATCGGTTCCCTCGGATACTGCGGCTGTCCTGGTAGAAGTGCCGAATGGCACCTTCAATTATACTGCCGAACCCATCCTGAAGACTTACCGCTCTCATACCGGGAACTTCACCATTGACGGGAGCGACATCGTGTTGAAGCTTGCATTCCCCCTCGTGGTTTATAACATCACATTTATTCCACGTGGCCTCCCGCTTGGTCAGAATTGGTCAGTTACCCTCGATGATGCCTCGCACACCAATGATGGCGATATCGAGTTTAGGGGACTAGAGAATGGATCACACATGTATTCTGTCAGTCCACTACCGGGGTTTTCCGAGGATCCGTCCTCTGGTCAGATCAATGTCAACGGCTCATCAATGCAAGTCTATGTATCGCTAACCTCGGTCCGCTCGGTGATGATGGGAGGTTTCATTCAGAGCCTTGATTACTTGGCTGTAGGAGTGGCAATTCTATCTTTAACGGCCGGAGTGATACTCTGGCGTTGGCGAGTTCCTCCGAAAGCAAATGGCGCTGGAGACTCTACCGTCTCTTATTCGTAACTGGCACTACTTGTAGCGTAACTGTTCACCATTTTGACTTCCTTGACTAACAACAGTGATTCGTTCCCCTGGACCGGCTGTGGGACAAGTTAACTGATTGACCCTTCCCCAGACTTCTCGAGGTGCCGAGGCCGAGATCTTCGAGAGGGTGTGATGGACTCCTCAGCTCCGGGCCTACGAATGACCACGTAAACGGCCCGACCCAGGTACTGCTTGGGGCAGTCGATCTTCGCCCCGCTCCCAAACTTGGTCACGGACTTCTCGAAGAACCCCTCGACGCCACGGACGGTCAGCTCCGTGGCCTCCTCCACCCGGATCTTGCGCATCGACACCGGCAGTTGTATATATCGGGAATATATCATTCCTTCCGTGCTCCACCGCGAGCAGGTCCAAGAACGGCTCGCGGACCTCGAGCGACTCGTTCGTGAGGAGTACAAGCCTACTCATCCGCCGAAGAGGCGTGACTGGCGACCTATGAGGAACAGTGGGCCTTCCGCATTCGTGCCGTCATGCGCGATCTCGGCCCGCTAATCCACGAAGCCTGCGCGTTCTACCGATACCGCGATCCGGGACCCGGACCGATCTTGACCCTCGATCAGAAGGTGACGCTGCTCCTGCTGAAGGTCCTCTTCGAGCAGAGCAACCGTCGGATGGCCGGGATGCTCGTGACCTTCTCCCTCCTCGCCGGGGTCGATGTGAGCTACAAGACCGTCGAGCGGCTCTATTCGGACCCGACGGTGGAGGTGGCCCTGACCAATCTCCACACCTTGATGCTCCGCCGACGCGGGGTCCACCGGGTGGAGCTCACGGGGGACGGGACCGGGTTCGCCCTGAGCATCACGGAACACTACGCCACGACGGCGGTGAAGGAGAAGGAGAACGCCAAGGAGAACCCACCGCCTCCGAGGGAGGGGGATTCCGACGGGAAGAAGGTCCGACGGTTCGTTTACTCGTTCCGCTTGCTCGACCTGAGGACCTGGCTGTACGTCGCCTACGGGACGAGTTGTCGGAGCGAGCGGGGCGCCTACGAGGCCACGCTTCGCTGGCTGGAGTCTCAGGCGATCGAGGTACGCTCGATCCGTCTCGATCGCCTCTACAGCCACGCGTCGGATGCGGAGCGGTTCCGAGGGGCGGCGTTCTACATTCTCCCGAGGAAGGACTCGAAGATCCACGTCCAGCACGAGTGGCTCGAGGCGCTTCGGTCCTTCGTCGAGGAGCCAGTCGCCCACCTGGAGGAATACTACCGGCGGGAGCACTCGGAGGCCGGGTTCAGCGCGGACAAGCGGATGCTGGGGTGGAGGATTGCCCAGCGTCGGAACGACGGAATCGAGACGGCGGACCGGTGCCATTCGACGTGGGACAACCCGTTCAACCTCTTTGGCCCGGACCGCGGATCACCAGCCGACGGCCTCAGTCGCTAACTTGTCCCACTGCCGTGCAGAGCAGTGCGTACTTCCCGTCCTGCCGCGCCGCCTCTCGGATCGAGCGGTTCCGGTACGACCACACCACTCTTGGCCCCCCCTCCCCGACAGACTCACACCTGAACGAACTCCATCCACTCGCCGAGAACCTCCGCGACCGCCGCATGCAGCTTCGCCTCGGTCCACGTCTTCCTCTTCTCCGAGTGTGTCCAGCGCCGTCCCGATGTTCGACAAGGCGTGGTCCCTCTCCGACCGGTCCTCCATCGCGCGGGCGGCGCTTGTGCAGACCGTCACCTCCCGCTCCCCCTTCCAGAGCGTCACCCGGGCCTTCACCGCGTAGATCACTCCGCCGCGAGTCGGCTGGACGAAGCTGCTCGGCGCCTCCGGCACCTTCACCGTATCGAGGATCGTCCGGATCTCTTGCGTCGACTTCGAGGTCCCTCCCGAGAGGTGCCAGCCGACCCCTCGCACCTCCTCGACGGTGGCCTTCCCCACCCTTCCCCGGTCGACGTGAGCAGCCCCGGGGCAATCTTCGCCTGCTGGAGTTCCACCAGAAGGTTCCGCATCGTCCTGACCCCGTGCCGCTGGCCCCGGTAGACGAAGTGCCTCCAGAGCATCCGATCGTAGCGGCTCACCGCCGCCCCGACGTTCACCTGTAGGCGCTGCTGGTGGTCCGGGTTCCTTCCCACGGTGGCGATGGGACAAGTGACGCCAAAGAACAGTACGCTGGTGAGGTCGTGGGCCAGTGCCTCGGTCTCCCCCTTGGGGAGCGGATACCGCTCCCGCCACCGAGACGGGTAAGCTCCTCCTCGAGCTCCAGGGCGTGGTCGACGACGATAGCCCTACTTGGGTCGTCGTGGCAGAGATGGTCAAGGGCCCGCGGGAACGTGTACTTCCGGAACGCTTCCTTCGGTACGCCGGCGAGCCTGGGAAGGTCGGTGGTAGGAGTCCAGTTCTCCAGCTGGGTGGCGCTCGTCGGATCGAGGCCGGGTTGATGGCCCACGCGGTGAGAATCTTGTCCGTCGAGGGAGTCTCAGGATCGGAATATCGGTCCGAGATCCGGTCGATGGAGGTCAGAACTCGGTCGAGACCCCGTATCCGGCGTCCACGGTCACGGGCGCCACGGGGACGCCCTCCACTCGGAGGGCATCGATCCCCTCCAGCGCGAGTTCGCCCTTCGTCCGGAACCGGCCCTCGGGGGGGTACCCCGACCTTCCGCCTCCACGTCGCATCCTCGGTCCACTCCTTCGGAAGATACAAGCGCCAAGCCACCGGGACGCTGATGGTCTCGTTGGTCAGGCCAACGCTGACCGAGACCTGACAGTTGTCCTCCTTGCCGACGTTGCCGCAGTACTGTCGAGCCACCCCGACCGAGTGGGTCCCCTTCTTCCGCTGGCCCGTGTCGTCGATGACCCAGGCGAAGACACCGCCGTGACGATCCATCGCGAGAGAACCTCGATCCGGGCGGCCCGGAGCACGGCCGCGTCGCTCCAGTTCGACCGCGTGACGAACTGGTGGAGCGACTGGTGCCGGGCGGAGACGTGGCGCGGTTCGAGCCGAGCGACCATCGGCACGAGGCTCTTCCGCTCACCGGGGGACAGAGGCCCGTGAGGTAGAACTTCAAGGGCCCGTCTCGGCCCCGATGGCCGACGGCGGCAGTCAGCGTGGTAAAGTTCGCCTGGAACCATTGCCTCACGAAGGACGGCGGGGCGCTCCACGCTTCACCGGTGGAGGGAGCATGGGATTGTGCCTATGGCACAGTAAAACTAGTCGCGTGGCCAACAATCGCCCCGGCGGGCGCCCCCGGCGGGACAGCACGCTCATGGCGGCTCCCCTCGTCGTTAGCCTTCTCCGATCCCGTCGATATGGCGAATGCGGCCGTAATCGGCGCCGGGGGCTATCTCGGGGGGGAGCTCCTCCGCCTCCTGGAACACCATCCATCCCTCACGGTGACCGCGGCCGTCTCGAAGAGCGGCGCCGGCGCGACGGTCGCCGACGTGCACCCGAACCTCGACCGGTACGCCGATCTCGCGCTCCGCGCGGACGCCGACCGGCTCGACGCCGACATCGCCTTCCTCGCGCAGCCACCCGGGGAGGCGATGCGGATCGTCCCGTCCCTCCTAGAGCGGGGCGTTCGCGTGGTCGACCTGGGACCGGACTACCGGCTCCCGGACCCGGCAGAGTACGCCCGGGTCTACAAGCGGACGCACGCCGATCCCGCGCACCTGGGCGAGGCGGTCTATGGCCTCCCCGAGCTCTTCCGGGAGAAGATCGCGAAGGCCCGCCTCGTCGCGAATCCGGGCTGCTTCCCGACCGGGGCGCTCCTCGCAATCGCGCCGCTCCTCGAGCGGGGCCAGTTCGACGGGCCGGTCGTCATCGACGCGAAGAGCGGGACGAGCGGCGCCGGCCACGAACCGACCCCGGCGACCCACCATCCCGAGGCGGCGCTCACGGTCTGGCCGTACGGAGCGCCGGAGCACCGTCACCTCCCCGAGATGCGCGCGGCGATCGGCCGGACCGGGGCCCGTGTGCCGCCGATCGTCTTCGTCCCGCACCTCGTCCCGCTCGTGCGGGGCATCCTCTCCTCGATCTATCCGACGGGGGCGCGGGGGGACGCCGAGGGGTGGCGTTCGATCTACGCCGAGCGCTACGCGGGGTCGCCGTTCGTCCGGATCGGGCCCGTCCCCCGGCTCCCGTGGACCCAGGGCACGAACCGCTGCTACCTCGCCGTGGAGAGCTCCGGCGGAGCGCCGGTCGTCTTCAGCGCGATCGACAACCTCGGGAAGGGCGGGGCCGCCCAGGCCGTCCAGAACGCGAACCTCCTCCTAGGCTCTTCCGAGTCGGCCGGCCTCGACGCCCCGGGGTTCGGCGTATGAGCCGCACCGCCCGGCTTCCCGGGGGAATCACCACCCCGAAGGGCTACTCCGCCGCCGGCGTCGCCGCCGGGGTCAAGCGGAGCGGGCGTCCGGACCTCGCCGTCGTGCTCTCCGACCGGGAGGCGTCGGCCGCCGGCGTCTTCACGACGAACCTCGTCAAGGCCGCCCCGGTCCTGCTCGGCATAGACGCCGTCCGGACCCGGGCGGACCGGATCCGGGGGATCCTCACCGTCTCCGGATCGGCGAACGCGCTCACGGGGCCGGAAGGGATCGCCGACAACCGGGCGATCCTCACCGCGGCGGAGAGCGAGTTCGAGCTCCCCGCGGGAAGCCTCCTCCCGGCGTGCACCGGCGTGATCGGCACCCGGCTACCGGTCGACCGGGTCGTGCGGGCGCTCCCCTCGCTCCGCGGCGCGCTCGCGATCGGTCCGGAGGGGGGCGAACCGGCCGCCCACGCGATCCTCACCACCGACACCCGCGCGAAGCAGGTGGCGGTGCGGGTGCGCCTTCATGACGGGACGATCGTCCGCGTGGGCGGGATGGCGAAGGGGAGCGGCATGATCGCCCCGAAGATGGCCCCGCCGCACGCGACCACGCTCGCCTTCCTCACCACCGATGCCCGGGCGAGCCCGAAGGCGCTCGAGGGAATCCTCGCGCGCGAGGTCGAGGGGAGCTTCAACATGATCACGGTCGACGGGGACATGAGCACCAACGACACGGTCTACCTCCTCGCGAACGGGGCGGCCGGCGGGGAGCCCGCCGACCGGGACCCGGCGTTCGCCGAGGCCGTGGGGACCGTGCTCGGCTCGCTCGCCCGGCAGGTCGCGCGCGACGGAGAGGGGGCGACGAAGCTCCTCTCGGTCCACGTCACCGGCGCCCGGACCCTCCGGGAGGCCCGCGCGGCGGCCCGGGCCGTCGCCGGGTCGATGCTCGTGAAGGCGGCCGTCTTCGGGGCCGACCCGAACGTCGGCCGGATCGCCGCCGCGCTCGGCTACTCCGGGGCCCGGCTCGATCCGGATCGGCTCGACGTCCTCCTCGAGCGGCCCCGCGGGGCCGTCCCCCTCATCGAGCACGGGCGGCCGTCCCGGGGCGTCGAGAACGGGGCCGCGATCCGGCTCCGCGACGTCCTGAAGCAGCTCGAGGAGGTCGAGCTCACCGTGCGGCTCCACGAGGGCCACGCCGGGGCGACCGCGTGGGGATGCGACCTCTCCTACGCCTACGTGCAGATCAACGCCGCGTACCGAACATGAGCGAACCAACCACGGGGGCCGTCGTCAAGGTCGGCGGCCGGGAGATCGCGCCGGGCGGATCGATCGATCGACTGGTGACCTGGGTCGCCCAGGAGCACGCGAATGACCGCCGCCTCGTGCTCGTCCACGGCGGCGGGGAGGAGGTCAGCGAGCGGGCGAACGCCCTCGGCCTGCCGGTCGAGAAGCGGGCGGGCCAGCGGGTCACCTCGGCCCCGATGCTCGAGGTCGTGGTCGAGGTGCTCGCCGGCCGCGTGAACGGCCGGATCGTCGCCCGCCTCGCGTCGGCGGGACTCCCCTCGGTGGGCCTCACGGGCGCCTCCGGTCGCCTCATCGAGGCCGAGCTCGCGGGGGACCCCGCGGGCTCGCTCGGGTTCGTGGGCCGGCCGACCCGGGTCCACCCCGCCCTCCTCGAGCACCTCCTCGATCGGGCGTTCGTGCCCGTCGTCGCGCCGCTCGCGATCGACCGGACCGGCGAGCTCCTGAACATCAACGCCGACCTCGCGGCGAGCGCGATCGCGAGCGCGATGCGCTTCGACCTCCTCCTCGTCACCGACGTCCCCGCGGTCCTCGACTCGGAGCGCCGGCCGATCGCCGAGCTCACCGGGCGCTCGGCGCAGCGCCTGATCGAGTCGGGCGTCGCCCGGGACGGGATGCGGCCGAAGCTCGAGGCGGCGGGCTCCGCGCTCGGCGGCGCCCCGTCGGTCTGGATCGGGGACCTCGACGGCCTCACGCGGACCGAGGGCCGTTCGGGCACCTTCGTCCGGCCGGACCCGGCGAAGCGCTCGGTCCGGGCCCGACCCGCCGCCCCGGGGGGCCGATGAAGGGGTCGAGCCCGGCGAAGCGCCACGTGGTGCTCGCCTATTCTGGGGGGCTCGACACCTCGGTGGCGATCCCCTGGATCGCCGAGAAGTTCGGCGCCGAGGTGACCGCGCTCTCCGTCGACGTCGGCCAGCAGGGGGAGCTCGAAGGGGCCCTCTCCCGGGCGAAGAAGAACGGGGCCCGCGCCGCGCGCCTCGTCGACGCCAAGGCGACGTTCGCCCGGGAGTACCTCACGCCGGCGATCTGGGCGAACGCGCTCTACCAGGGCGTCTACCCGCTCTCCACCGCCCTCGCCCGGCCGCTCATCGCCCGGACCCTCGCCGAGGTGGCGGTCGACGCCGGCGCCGACGCGGTCGCCCACGGCTGCACCGGGAAGGGGAACGACCAGGTCCGCTTCGACGTGGCGATCCGCAGCCTCGCCCCCGGCCTCGCGATCATCGCGCCGGTCCGGGAGTGGAACATGAACCGGGAGGACGAGCTCCGCTACGCCGAGGAGCACCACCTCGAGATCCGGGTGACGCCGAAGTCGCCGTACTCCGTGGACGAGAACCTCTGGGGGCGGTCGATCGAGGGGGGCATGCTCGAGGACCCGGCGAAGGCGCCGCCCGAGGAGATCTTCGCCTGGACCGGCCACCCCGAGACCTGGCCGAAGGCGCCGGAGGAGCTCTCGGTCGCCTTCGAGCGGGGGGTTCCGGTGGCGGTCGACGGGGTGCGCCTCCCGATGGTCGAGCTCGTCCGGACGATGAACGAGCGGGCCGGAGCCCACGGGGTCGGGCGGATCGACCACGTCGAGGACCGGGTCGTCGGCATCAAGTCGCGCGAGAACTACGAGTGCCCCGGGGCGGTCGCCCTCATCGAGGCGCACCGCGCCCTCGAGACGCTCGTGCTCCCCCGCGACCTCCTCTCGTTCAAGGCGACCGTCGACCGGCGGTTCGCCGAGGCGATCTACGAGGGGCTCTGGTTCACCCCGCTCCGCGAGGCGCTCCAGGCGTTCCTCGCGAGCACCCAGGAGGTCGTGACCGGCGGGGTCACCCTCAAGCTCTACCAGGGGAGCGTGCACGCCGTCGGCCGGCGCTCGCCCTACTCCCTCCTCGCCCCGGAGCTCGCCACCTACGCGGCGAGCTCGACGTTCCAGCAGGACGCCGCCGTCGGGTTCATCCAGCTCTACGGGCTCGCGAACGAGCTCGCCTACCACCGGCAGCGGCTCGCCCGCGCCGGCGGCGGGCACCCGGGCGGAGGGAAGAAGCGTGCTGCGCGAGCGGTTCCGCCGGCCGCTCGATAGCGCCGCCGCGCGGCTCTCCGGCTCCACCCGAGAGGACGCGGCCCTCCTCGGGGTCGACCTGTGGGGCTCGCTCGCCCACGCCCGGATGCTCGGGACGACGGGGATCATTCCCCGGGCGAGCGCCCGCCGGATCGAGCGGGGCCTCGTCGAGCTCGGTCGCCGCTGGCTCGCCGGCACCTGGCGACTCGACGCGGGGCTCGAGGACGTCCACCTGAACGTCGAGAGCGAGCTCGGGAAGCGGATCGGCGAGGACGGCGCTCGACTCCACACCGGTCGCAGCCGCAACGACCAGGTGGCGACCGACCTCGCGCTGTACACCCGGGAGGCGCTCGCGGCGGCCGGGGGAAAGAGCCTCGAGCTCGCGGCGGCGCTCGCGCGGGTCGCCCACGGCCCGGCCGGCCAGGGCACCGTGACCGGGTGGACCCACCTCCAGCCCGCGCAGCGCCTGTACTGGTCCGGCCTCCTTGGGGCGCACGCCCTGCGGTTCGTGCGCGACGCCGAGCGGTTCGGCGCGATCCGACGCGCGCTCCGCTACTCGCCCCTCGGGAGCGGCGCGATCGCGGGGAGCTCGCTCCCCCTCGACCGCTTCCTCACCGCGCGCCTCCTCGCCTTCGACGGGCCGACCCCCTCCTCGGTCGACGCGGTCTCCGACCGGGACTCGACGCTCGAGGCGCTGTTCGCGATCTCGCTCGCCCACGTCCACGCGAGCCAGCTCGGCGAGGAGCTCGTGATCGGCGCGATGCCCGAGGTCGGACGGGTCGAGCTCTCCGACGCGTTCGTCACGACGAGCTCGCTGATGCCGCACAAGCGCAACCCCGACCTCGCCGAGCTCGTCCGGGCCGAGTCCGCCGGCGCGATCGGCCGGCTCACGGCCGCGCTCGCCCTCCTTCGGTCGCTCCCGATGGGCTACCAGCGCGACCTCCAGGCGGCGAAGCCGATCCTCTTCGAGGGGTTCGAGCACCTCGGGGCGACGCTCGACGTCCTGACCCCGATGGTCGCCGGGGCCCGCTACCTCGCCCGGCCCACGCAGGACCGCTCCACCGCCTCCGTCGAGATCGCCGACGAGCTCGTCCGGGCGGGGGTCCCGTTCCGCACGGCCCACCGACGGGTCGCCCTCTTCCTCTCCGGGCTCCCCGAGAAGGACCGGGGCCTCGCCGGCCCGGGGGTCGCGACGCGGATCGGGCGGGCGTTCCCCGAGCTCGCGGGCCGGGGCTTCGACCTCCCCGCTCCGTCCGAGGAGCCCGAGCGGCGGCGCACCTTCGGCGGGAGCGCGCGCCGCGAGGTCGATCGGCTCCTCGCCCTCGTCGACGCCCGTCGGCGGGCCGAGGCGCGGGATCTCGCCCGGGTCCGGGCGAAGTGGGCCGAGCGCCGAGCCGAGTTCCATCTCCCCGAGCGGTTGTTCGACGACCCCCTCGCGGGGTCGGTCCGGAAGAACGGTCCCGGAGGCTAGACGTCCGCCGTCTCGGCGCTCGATTCGGCCGGGTCGAGCCGCGCGAGGATCGACGCGGGGAGGACCCCGCGACCGCTCATCGCGCCGTGCAGGAGGAGCGAGCGCTCCCGGGCGGTGAGCCCGGGGTGGTGGCCGTAGAGGTGGATCTCGAGGCTCGTGCGCGTCGCGTACTCGCGCGCGCAGACCGGGCAGAGGAAGACCTGGGTATCGCCGAGGAAGCGCGGGCACTCGCAGTTCATCACGTGGCAGGGGATCGGCGTGGCGCGGTCGCGGGGTCGGGAGAAATGGCGGCGCATCCGCCCGTCCTGCGCCGCGAGGAGGTAGTGACTCGCCCGCAGGTGGCCGCACTCCCGACACGGCAGGAGCCGCATGTGGCGCCGCTGGGTGACCATCTTGTTGCTACTGGCTCCCGGGCCCCGGGCCACCTATCGAGGGCGGCGCCGCGTATAAGCCATCCGGCAGTCTGACACGGAGCATTCGAACGCCCCGCACTGGCCGGGACGGGCTTATAGCGAGGGTGTCTCGCCGGCGACACGCTGCCTTGGTGATCCGGCGTCGTCGTGGACCCTCCCCGCGGTCCTCGACGGGTCGTCGCTTCGGGCCGCGCCGGAGCGGCGAAACCCTATTGGGGAGGGCCGGGTCGTGGGAGCGCTCGGAGCCCCGAATCGAGGATGCCGGAGGAGAAGGCCGGGGCGCCGACCGCCGCGGAGGCGACCCGGCGGTACATCGATGAGCATCCGGCCGTCCGCGACTGCTTGGGCTACAACGTCGTCAACTTCACCGCCCTCGCGCGGAAGATCCGGGCCGAGACCGGCCTCGTGAACCAGGAGGCGATCGAGGTCGCCTGTCGGCGCTACCAGCGGCACATGCGTTCGGACCGGCCGCTCGAGATGCGGGTGTTCGACGTCGTCAAGGCGAGCCGGATCGAGGTCCGGACCCGCGTCGCCATCATCACCGCCCGCAACGACTGGGACGTGCTGGGTCACGTCCTGGAGACCGGGCGGGCGCTCCTCGCCGACCGCCGCCACCTTCTCCAGCTCCTCCAGGGCCCCGGGGCCGTCACGATCCTCTGCGAGGAGGATCTCGTCGATCCCGTGGTGCAGGCGATCGGTCGACGGGCGACCGTCGGCGTGCACCGGCAGCTCTCCGCGCTCACCGTCCGCAGCCCGGAGATGATCGTCGACACCCCCGGCGTCCTCGCCTTCCTCGCCGGGGCGCTCTTCCGCGCCGGCATCAACAGCCTCGAACTGATGAGCGTCTACACCGACTCCACGTTCGTGGTGCGCGAGGACGACGTGCTCCACGCCTTCCGGGTCCTCTCCGAGCTCGTCCACCCGGCCGCGAGCGAGCCCGAGCCGCCGGCCTAACGCGCGGGCGGGCGATCGGCGCCCGAACCCGCGTTTGGGCGCCGTTCTCCGACGAGGCGCCCCGAGGGTATATATTGGCGGGAGGTTAGCGACGGCGGTCGGACCGATCTCGGCCCGACGAGCGGGATAGTTCCGATGAGGACAGGCATGTCAAGACCGAAGCCGCGCCGCCGCGCCGATCGGGCCCCGGGGATGTCCACGATCTTCGCCGTCCTCGTGGTGGTCGTCATCGTCGCGGGGATGAGCGTCGGCACGTTCTCGATCCTGGGCGGGTTCAACGCCGCCCCGAAGGCGAAGTGCGTTCCACCGACCTCCTCGGAATGCGAGCTCGTCGTCAACACCCACGACGTCTCGGTCCTCGCGCCGTTCAAGTCCGCGGCGGAGGGGAGCCCCGTCTCGTTCACCGCCTCCCTCCCGTCGACCGAGTCGGCGAGCTCCTACACCTTCAACTTCGGCGACGGATCGAAGGCGCTCACCACCTCGAGCGACCTCGCGACGCACACCTACGACGCCCAGGGACAGTACCTCGTCTACGTGACCGCGAGCGTCAACGGCGTCCCCCACGACAACCTGCAGAGCCTCGTTCTCCTCAAGGTCACGGCGTCGGCCGCGCTGGGCACGGAGGGGTCGGCCCCCGGCCTCGCGACCCAGATCCTCTCGAACACGACGGCGCCCACCGGAAGCCCCACGACGGTCCTCGCCCCCGGGCAGAGCGTGACCGTCTCGGGGTCGTACACCGGGGCCCCGACGAACCCGCTCTTCACCTCCCTCTCGCCGACCATCGTCGCCTCCGC
>JASHSI010000042.1 GCA_030040915.1 Thermoplasmata archaeon
CGCCGCCGTGATGATTCTCCGGATCGACGATGTCATCGCCTCCAAGTCGAGCCCTCCGCCCTCGGGTGGCGGCGGCGGTCCCGGTGGCATGGGCGGGATGGGGGGCATGGGCGGTATGGGCGGCGGGGACTTCGGCGAGGACTAGACCGGACCCCCCTGACTGAACCCGTTCCGGACCCCCGGGGGAGGCCTCCCTCCGGGGGCCATCGCTGCCCGACCGGCGGGCGGGGTGCTCCATCTGGCGAGGTCAGAGGTGGGAGAGATAGCGTGCGACCGAGCGGATCGCCCGCCCTCGGTGGGAGAAGCGCTCCTTCTCTTCCGAGGAGAGCTCGCCGAACGTCCGGCGCCCACCGCGGGGCACGAAGATCGGGTCGTATCCGAACCCCGCCGTTCCCCTAGGGGCCGACGCGATCGTCCCCTCGACGCGGCCCTCCGTGATCCATTCGGTCCGTCCGATCCGGATCCCGGCCGCGGTCCGGAACGACGCGGTCCGCTCCTGCCCCTCGAGGAGCCGGAGGACTCCTCCAAGTCCGATCGAGTCGTAGACGAATCGCGAGTAGACCCCGGGAAAGCCCCGAAGGCCCGAGAGGAAGATCCCCGAATCCTCGACCAGGACCGGGACCCCCGGAAGCGCCCGAGAAGGCACCGCCGCGAGCTTGGCGCGGACGACCTCTCGGAGCGAATCGGCCTGGGGTTCGGGAAGGCGCCGCCGGTCCCAGAGGACCGAAACTCCGTACCGCCGGAAGATCGCCCGGACCTCTCGGAGCTTGTCGGCGTTCGACGTGGCGAACGCGATCCTCCGAACTACCAAGTGTACTCGTTGTAGGCGACGATCTCGTCCGGGCTCTTCCGGCCCTCGGCCGGGCCGGTGAGCTTCGGGCCTCCGTTCGCCTCGGCCGCGTAGCCGAGGGGGACGATCGCGAGCGGGTGGACCCCCTCCGGGACCCCGAGGACGGACCGGACCTTCTCCTCATGGAAGTCGACGATCCACGCGCTCCCGAGGCCTTCGGCCGTCGCCGCGAGCTGGAGGTGGCCGGTCGCGACCGCCACGTCGAGTGGATACGCCGAGATGTACCCCCCCACCGTGACCGGGATGTCCTCCTCGACGGAGAACGCCACCACGACGACGGGCGCCTCGGCGACCGGTTTTCCCTTAACGCACGCTTGGGCGAGGAGCCGCTTCCGCTCGTCGTCCTGGACGACGACGAACCTCCACGGCTGGAGGTTGCCTTGGGACGGGGCGAGCCGGGCGGCGGAGAGGATCGACCGGAGCTTCTCGGCGGGGATCGGCCGGGCCTGGAACTGGCGGCACGGTCGATAGGAGCGTATCGCCTCGAACAGGTCCATCGAGAATTCCGGCGGAGGGAGCGTTGGGGACCGGTGGAGAGGCCTAGCCTCCCGACTGAGCGGGGCGCATCCAAGGCAACGAGGTTGGCCGCCATTAAAAGGATTTCTCGAAAAAGTCGCCGCGGCGGCGAACGCGCGTGGCGTCGTGGCTGGGCCCAGAAGGGCCCGCGTCGGTAGACGCCTCGGTCCGTGAGAACCGCGCCGCTCGCCGCGGATCCGGGGATCTCTGGGCGCATGGCCGCGCTCCCGTGCGGCCGACAGATAGTCCCTCTCAAGTAGAAGGACCGGTCCGACCCTCGAGGTCGTCGCCCCGTGTCCTCCCTCGAAGAGCAGATCGCCGAGATCGAGGAGGAGATCCGCAAGACCCAGTACAACAAGGCGACCCAGCACCACATCGGGCGCCTCAAGGCGAAGCTCGCGGTCCTTCGCTTGGAGCGCGAGACCCGCGCGAAGGGGAAGGGCGGCGGGGTCGGCTACTCGGTCCGCAAGTCCGGGCACGCGACCGTCGGCCTCGTGGGGTACCCCTCGGTGGGGAAGTCCACCCTCCTCAACGACCTCACCGGGGCCGCGAGCGAGACCGGGGCCTACGACTTCACGACCGTCTCGATCATCCCCGGGATGCTCCGTTGGGGCGGCGCGTCGATCCAGATCCTCGACATGCCCGGGCTCGTCCCCGGGGCGGCCAAGGGGCGCGGCCGCGGTCGCGAGGTGCTCTCCGTCGTCCGATCCGTCGACCTCATCCTCTTCATGATCGACCCGGAGCACACCGATTTCGCGGCGCTCCAGAACGAGCTCGAAGGATCGGGCGTGCGGGTCAATCGCCGACCGCCCCGGATCGTGGTCACGCGCAGCGATCGGGGGGGGCTCACCATCACGAGCACGGTCAAGCTCACCCAGCTCGGCGGCGGCCTCGCCGCCCAGATCGCCCGCGAGTTCGGCCTCCATAACGGTCTCATCGTCTTCCGCGAGGATGCCACGGCGGACCAGCTGATCGATGTCCTCGCGGGGAACCGAGTCTACCTTCCCGCGCTCCTCGCCGTCAACAAGAGCGAGCTCCTGACGCCGCGGGAGCGCGCGGCCCTCGCCGAGCGCCTCCGGCCGTTCGAGGTGTTGTTCGTGTCGGCGCGCGAGCGGATCGGCCTCGAAGCGCTCGTGGAGGGGGTGGGCCGGGCCCTCGCGTTCATCCGCATCTACGTGAAGCCGCCGGGGCGGCCTCCCGACCGGGACGAGCCGGTGATCCTTCGACGGGGCGCCCGCGTCGGGGACCTGCTCGGTCGCCTGCCCGGCGACGTCGAGCGGGGCTTCAAGGCGGCCCAGATCTGGGGCCCGAGCGCCCGCTTCCCGGGCCAGACCGTCGGGCGGGAGCACCTCCTCGCCGACGAGGACGTGGTCACCGTGGTGGTGCAGCGCGGCTCGGCGGTCGCGTAGGCGGTCGAGCGGGGGGTGTCCCCCCGGCATCGAGGGCGATCCGCTTGGTCGCCCAGGCCCCCACGAGGTAGTGCTTTCGGTGGAACGGCTCGAGGGGCATGGACGGCCCGACCTCGAACGAGTCCTCGAGCTGCGCCACCGTCCGCTCGAGGTGACCTCGGGGGCCGAGATCGCGCCCCATGCTCGACGTCTTCAGGGCGAGGAGGAGGCCGCCGTCCCGCTTCAGCATCCGGCGCGCGTTCGCCAAGGCGATCTCGGCCTGGTCCGGTTGGGCGAGGTCGAGGTAGAGGCCATCGACCGGGGGCACCAGCTCGAGGTAGTCGTCCGGGCGCCGCGCGTCCGCGAGGATCGGGCCGAGGTTGGGATAGCGGCCCGCGAGGCGGAGGAGTCGGGCGAACGACCGAAGGCTCTTCTCGACGGCGAACACCGCGCCCGCCGGTCCTACGAGGTCGGCGACGTGCGAGGCGGTCGTTCCCGACGCCGCCCCGAGGTAGAGCCACCGCTCGCCCGGTCGTGGCAGCGGTTCGGTCCACCCCCGGGCGATCGCGGCGCCGAGCTTGCTCCGGGACGGGTCCCACCTCCTCAGGAGGGTTCCCGCCTGCTCCGCGGTCCGTTCCCCGTAGACCGCGGGGGGCTCCCCGAGGGCGGCGGTCCAGTACGTCTCGGGTCGCTCGGCGGTCCGGCGGTAGAGCCTCGGCGATCGAGCGAGGGAGGCGTACTCGGCCCGCGTCCTCACGCCCGCCTCCGTCGGCGGAGCTCCGCCCTTCGGCGCTCGCGACGCGCCACCAACGCCGCCGCGATCGGCGCGTGCGTCGTCGCGTCCGCCCGGGCCGCGATCGAGGCGAGGGCCGCGAGGCTCCGGGCGTACGCCCCCCAGGCGCTGGGCGGCAGGTCGG
>JASHSI010000043.1 GCA_030040915.1 Thermoplasmata archaeon
TTCGCCCCCTCCGGGGGGGCCGATCCGCCGGTTCCTCAAAATCGTCAGTTCTTTAAAGAGTGCCTCACAACTAATCCGGTATGCGTCCCGGTATCCCGGCTTTGGGGCTGGTGCTGACCGTGGCCGTGGTAGCGGCGGTTTTGCCGTCGGTCCCCGGCGCGCTCGGGCTGGCCGCGCCGCACGCCACGCTGAGCCCGACGTCCGCCGTCGCCCGGACCACGGCCGCGCCCGCGCCGTCCACCGTCGCTCGCTCGCCCGCGACCTCAGGGAACATCACGAACGTGTCGGTCAGCGTCATCACCTCGCTGCCGACGTTCTCCGTGCTCCCCCTCGGCCCGGTGCCGCTGAGCTTCAACATCTCGGTCACGAACGCCACGATCTCCCCGCAGAACGTCACCCTCTGGGCGAACGTCACCGACGCTACCACCGGGGCGATCTGCACCCAGCTCAACCTCTCCTCGCTCGTCCAGGCGCCCAACGGGACGAACGCGACGTACTCGTTCAACCTCACGATGCAGAACGTCGGGAACCTGACGCTCGACGCCATCGCGTGCCCGACGATCGCCCAGGACAACGTGGAGATCGTGGTCGGCGCCTGGGTCAACGGGACCGGGGCCCCGTGGAACGGTACGTACGCCGCGCACGACTCGAACGCGACCTCCACGACCCCCGGGACCGCGCTGGTCTTCGCCCTCCCCACCAACTCGCTCAACTTCGCGACCTCCGCGACGGCGTACACGTACTCGCTCAGCGCGAACTACACCGGCCAGTACGTCGGGCGGGTCCAGCTCACGATCTACTCCGCGGCGATCGTCCGCGGCAACCGATCGGTCGTGCTGTCGGCGAGCCTGATCCGGACGGGTGGCCTCCCGACCGTCGTCTCGTGGTACGAGCCGAAGGGCGGGAACTACCCGTACATGCTCCAGCTGTTCACGCCGTACGCGAACGCCACGACCTCCGGGTTCCTGTCGCTGACCAACGTCACCCCCGTCTACTACAACTCGACCACCTACCACAACCAGTCGTTCCTGGGACCGTTGGGACCGGCGGGCGGAGGGGCGGTGCTCCTCCTGGTCGGGTTCGTCGTGGGAGCGGTCGTCGCCTTCATCGCGGCGCGCATGACCGGCGCTCCGAAGGCGACTCCGCCCGACCCCTGGAAGCCGAAGAGCGAGGGAGCGGCGGCGCCGAACACCTGCTCGCTGTGCGGCAAGTCGTTCGACACCCCGGAGGAGCTCACGGCCCACAGCAAGTCCGAGCACGGAGTGGGAGCGTAGAGGAGGCACCGAGAATGAACGAAGCAACCGTCACGGGAGCGGATCCGGGCCCCGGCGAGATGAACGGCCCTCAGGTACAGCCTATAACTAGCACCGACCGGCTAGCCAGTTCGGGAACGACCGATGCGAGGGACCGCATGTTCGCCCAGCCGGGGCGCCGTCCATATCGTCGCCTGAGTTCGGACCGCCGCGGCGCGACCCCGATGGTCGCCGCGGCCGTGATCGTCGTGGCCGCCATCATCGTCGTCGCCGGGGGGTACTTTGGCCTCCGTGCGGCCGCCACGACCAACAGCACCACGCCACCGCCGACCTGTGAGCCGGCGAGCCTCTGCAAACCGACGACCACCACCGACGACGTCTCGCTGTTCATCCCGTATACGCCCGGCTTCGGGCAGGAGATCCTCTCCGTCGCCGAGGGCCAGCAGCTGCCCGCCACGGTGAGCCTCACGGGCGGCGAGACCGCGAACAGCTTCGCGATCTCCTGGGGCGACGGCTCCAACGAGAGCAACGGCGTGGGCACGTTCAGTCACGCCTACAGCTCCACCGGCGAGTACCTGATCTCGGCCACCGCGACCGTCGGAACGACGGTCCACACGGGCTCGAACCAGTACTTCCCGCTGGTCGTGAGCCCGTCCGTGGCCCAGCTGAGCCTCGGCTACTTCCCGACGCTCAACGCGACCTTCCAGAACTCGACGGGCGGACTCTATCCCTGGATTCCCGCGGGCGCCGATGTCCATGTCGGGGCCGCCTACTCGGTGCCCCCGACGAACCCGGCCTACGCGCCCCAGCCCCCGAGCCTCACCTCGACGGGCGGGGTCCAGTCGCAGTACACCCACAACGCGACCAGCGCGGCCGCGAACTACACGTTCGCGAACCCCGGCATCTACGCGATCACGTTCGTGATGCCGTCGCTCTCGGGGCCGACCACGATCTACCAGAACTACACCTGGGAGGTCTACGTCTACGGGGTCACAGCGCTCCTCCCGTCGTGCAGCCTCTGCCACTCCCCGACCGCCGCGAGCTCCCACCCCGGGACCCTCAACTTCATTGAGGGCGGCGGGCCGCCGATCGGCGGTCTCGACCCGGCGTACGACTACGACACGGTGGGGGCCGAGCCGATCTGGGACATCTACGAGACCCTGATCGCCTACAACGGCAGCGCGGTCGCGGCCGGGCCGCAGAACTACGTCCCCGAGCTCGCGACGTGCGTGCCGGGCAGCGCCCAGTGCGCGCACCTCTATCCCGGAGCCCCGGGGACCGACCTCATCGTCTACAACGGCACGATCCCGCAGTACTGGACGTTCGTGATCGACAAGAACGCGAACTTCTACGACCCCTCGACCGGGGTCTCCTGGGGGGTCTACCCGACGGACGTCATGGCGTCCGTCGCGCGGACGATCGCCTTCTCGATCCTTCCGTTCTTCGGGGCCAACCCCGGATGGATCCAGACCCAGGCGCTCCTCTCGGCGGGGAACTCCACCTGG
>JASHSI010000044.1 GCA_030040915.1 Thermoplasmata archaeon
TCCTGTTCATGAGCCTCCTCAACTCCCGCAACCTCGACCTCGTCATCCGCCTGCAGGCGAAGAGCGCCCCGAGGCTGCGCCAGCTCGGCCTCGAGACGATCTCCCTCGGCTACGTCGTCGTGGCGCCCGGGATGCGCGTCGGGGAGGTCGGGCAAGCCGACCCCGTTCCCCGGGACCGGCCGGAGGTGGCGGTCGGCTACGCCCTCGCCGCGGAGATGCTCGGGATGCGGATGGTCTACCTGGAGGCCGGGTCCGGGGCCCCGGCGCCGGTGCCGCCGGATCTCGTGCGGGCCGTGCGCGGGGCGCTCTCCATCCCGCTCATCGTGGGCGGCGGGATCCGCACCGGGGCCGACGCCCACCGCCTGCTCGCCGCCGGGGCCCAGATCCTCGTCACGGGGACCGTGACGGAGGAGGAGGGGCTCGGGGTCGGGTTCCGGGCGATCCTCAAGGAGGTCCGGGCCGCCCGTGGCGGACGATAGCGCTCCCTCGCCTTCGGTCCGCGCGGGGGCCCGCTCGCGGAACCGCCGCCTGCTCTTCCGCGCCCCGGGACGCGCGCTCTCCGTCGGCCTGATCCTGGTCGTCAACCTCCTCACCGCCGCGGCGTTCTTCGCCGATGGTCGGTCGGTCGGCTCCTTCCTCGGGATCTGGATCGCGGTCTTCCTCCTCCCCTCGTTCCTCACCGCCGGCCTCACCGGTCCGCTGGCCCACCTTCTCGGCGGCCGGCTCAGCTTCCGCCGCAGCCTCCTGCTCGTCCTGACGACCTCGACGATCGGGCTGCCGCTCGCGCTCCTCTGGCGCCTCGCCTGGCAGTTCGACGCCGCGGCGCTTCCCGCCACCGCCGCGGGGGTCGTCTTCCTCCTCGGCCCGGCATTGTGGATGCGGGAGATGTCGCTCTTCGGGGTGTCGAACCCGTCCCACGCCGGCTCGCTCCCCCCCGCGCTTCTCGGGCCGGCGCTCACCCTCGTGGGGCTCTTCCTGGTGGTCCGTCCGACCGGATCGCTCGTCGTCCTCGCCGGGTCGTTCCTCGCCATCGGCTTCCTCGCCGCCGCGATGCTCCTGCGGGCTGCCGACCGGCCGCTCCGGCGGGAGTTCGGGGTCTCGGGGGTCTCGCTGATCCGCCCGATGCTCGAGCACATCAACGACCGGGACCCCCAGGCGACCGAGCGTCTCGAGGCGTTCTTCTCGCGCTTCTCCGCCCCGGCCGACCTGCGACTGCTCGTGGTCGCCCTGCTCGCGGGGGGCCGGGTGAAGGCCACGGTCGCCCTTCCAACGGTCCATCCGGGCCCGTTCGGTCGGCTCGGGGCGAGCGACCTCCCCGCCCGGCTCGCCGAGCGGCTCGCGCCGACGGGGGGCCTCGTCCTGGTCCCGCACACCCCGTGCAACCACGACCAGGACCTGCCGAGCCGACGGGAGTTCGACCGGCTCGCGGCCGAGACCCGCTCCGTCCTCGATAGCCTCGCCGCCGCGGTCCCCTCGACGGGGGCGCCCGCCGCGGTGAGCCCGCTCGTCGGCGCTCATCCCGGGAGCCTCGCCCGCGTGCAGCTCCTCGGCGGGGTGGCGATCACGCTCATCACCCAGGCACCCGCCCCGACCGACGACATCGATCTCGCCGTCGTCGATCCCCTCGTCCGGGGGATCGAATCGACCGGGGGGCCGAGGATGGCCGTCATCGATGCGCACAACTCCTACGTCGAGGACGAGGGGGACCTCACCTACGGTACCCCCCGGGCGGCCGAGCTCGTCCGGGACGTCGAGCGATCGCTCGAGGCGGCCCGGGCCGCGGCGCGCCCCGGACCGGTGCGGGCGGGCGTCGCCTGCCGCGAAGGGTTCTCGCTCGCGGACGATGGGATCGGACCCGCTGGGATCCGGGCGCTCGTCCTCGAGGCCGCGGGGACCCGCACCGCCTACGTCCTCATCGACGGCAACAACCTCGTGGTCGGGGCGCGGGCGAAGCTCCTCGCGGCGCTCTCGGGGATCGTCGACGCGGCCGAGGTCATGACGACGGACAACCATATCGTCCACGAGGTGGACGGGGGCACCAACCCGGTGGGGGAGCGGATCCCGCTGACCGAGCTCGAGTCGGCGGTGCGCGCCGTCACCGAGGAGGCGGTCCGCGACCTCGGCGAGGTCGAGGTCCGGGTCGGGGAGCGCCCGCTCCCGTCGATCGCGGTCCTCACGCCGGGTTGGACCGCACGGCTTTTGACCTCCCTCGGGGACACCGTCTCGATGTTCTCGAACGCCGCCCTGATGAC
Organism: Thermoplasmata archaeon; assembly: GCA_030040915.1. Classification (GTDB taxonomy): domain Archaea; phylum Thermoplasmatota; class Thermoplasmata; order Lutacidiplasmatales; family UBA184; genus Lutacidiplasma. Next base: position 2,253 of record JASHSI010000044.1, read on the forward strand.
CTTCCTGCTCGTCGTGTCGAGCTCGGTCGCCCTCCTCCTCGCGGTGCGGTAACGGGGTCGATGGTCGTTCCGGAGGACGATCTCCTCGCCGTCGATCCGGCCGAGGCGATCGGGGGCCGGGACGGATTCGACCTCCTGCGCTCGCTCGTGTCCATCGCGCCCACGAACCTCGAGGACCCGCTCGCGGGCCGCTACGAGAAACCGAACTACGGCCGGGCGGCGGAGGAGCTCACCCGGTGGGCCCGGAGGTTCGGGCTCTCCACCCGTCGGTTCGACCCCATCGTCGATCTTCCGCCCGATCCGATCTACCGAGGGGTCGCGCGGCCGAACGTCCTCGTCGACCTCGCCGGGGGCGACCGGCCACGGCTCCTGATCCTCGCGCACTACGACGTGGTCCCGGTCCCGGCTCAGCAGCTCGCCTTCTGGAAGAGCCCGCCCCACACGCTGACCCGCCGCGCCGACGGGCGTCTCTACGCGCGCGGCGCGAACGACGATCTGGGGAGCGGCGTCGTCGCCTCCCTCCTGGCGCTGAAGCGGCTCGCCGCATCGGGGGACGCGCCGCGGCCGGTCCGGCTCCTGCTCTGCTGCGACGAGGAGACCGGGGGCCTCGGGGGCATCGAGGCGATGCGCCGTCACGACGCCGCGCTCCCCGAGGGATCCCGGGATCGGTTCCTCGACGGGTCGGTGGCCCTCATCCCGGACGGGAGCCCGCACGCGACGGCCGCCTCGTCCGGGCTCATCTTCGTCGATGGCCGGTTCGTCGCGCCGGCGACCACCCCCGAGGTGGTCAAGTTCGGCCAGGCCCTGATCGGCCTCGACGCGCGCGCCCGCACCTTCCGCTCGGTCTACCCCTCCCCGGACTGGCCAAGCCAGGGGGCCCCGGAACCCGTGATCACCGGCCGCGCCACGCTCACGCGTTTCGACCTCCGCGGCGTCCAGCCGGTCGACGGCTCGACCACCCTCGTCGCCGCGCACGCGGAGAACGAGGCCCCCAACCAGATCGCCGCGGCCGTCACGTTGGGCTTCGCGGGACCGCCGAACCGCTGGGAGGCGTTCGTCGAGGAGCTCGCCGAACGCCTCCCGAAGCCCTACCGGATCGAGTCGCCCCCGAAGGGGACGTCCTTGCCGCCGAAGCCCGGGGTGAACCTCCTCCAAGTGGTCGGTCGGAGCTCCCACGCCGGATACCCGCACCGCGCGCTCAACCCGGTGCCGGCCGCGCTCACCCTCCTCGATGCGGCCCTCCGCGACGGCCTCATCAACCCCCGGACCCGCGGCGAAGCGACCTTCTCCGTCGACCTCCGCCTGATCCCCGAGATGGCGATGGAGGGGGAGCGGGCGCACACGCTCGCCGGGCTCGAGGGGTGGGCCCGGAGCGAGTCTCCGAACGCGCGGGTCGAAGCGCCCCCGTCGCGGGCGCGCGGAGGGTACGCCCTCCCGCCCGACCACCCGGCGATCAAGAAGCTCGAGCGGATCATGCGCTCCCGGTTCGACGAGCCCGGGGTGTTCGGGGAGTACGGCGGCACCGACGCGAGCAGCCTCCTCGGGCTCCGGGCAAGCGACGGGGGTCCGCTCCCCGCGCTCGTCTTCGGGAGCATGGACCGCGCCGCCCATATCCACGAGGCGGAGGAGAGCGCGGACCCGCGGCTCATCGCGCGGGTCTCCGAGACGATCGAGGCGTTCGCGCGCGAGCCGTGAGAGGGCGGGCCCCTTGGTGAGCGGATGGCTCGTCGAGCTCGCCTCGGTGCTTTGGATCCTCCTCCCCGTCTATGCCGCGAACGGGCTCGCGACCATCCCCCGCGGTCGTGGGCCCCCCATGGACCTCGGTCGGACCTGGCCCCGGGACGGCCGAAGGGTCCTCGGCCCATCGAAGACCTGGTCCGGATTCTGGTTCGGGACCCTCGTGGCGATGCTGATCGCTCTCCTGGAAGCGCACCTGATCCTGATCGCCCCGCCCTCGCTCGCCATCGTGCCGAGGTACGGGCCGACCGTCGCCGCCGCGATCCCCGTCGCGCTCTGGCTTCCGGCGGGGGCGATGCTCGGGGACGCCCTGGGCTCGTTCGTGAAGCGCCGGCTCGGTCGGCCGAGCGGGGCCCGCGTCCCGCTCCTCGACCAGCTCCCGTTCGCCCTCCTCCCCGTGGGGGTCGGCCTCGTCGCGTTCCCGGCGGTCTTCCGACCGGTCTTCGCGAGCCTCCCTGGCCTCTTCTGGCTCGTCGCGCTCACCCTCGGGCTCCACGTCCTTTTCAACTACGTCGGCTACTGGGTCGGGCTCAAGAAGGTCCCTTGGTAGCCACGACGATGGGCGCGTCCGGATCGCACGCGGACCTCGTGAGGATGCTGAGGGAATCGGGCGCGGTCCGCTTCGGCACGTTCGCCCTCGCCTCCGGCCGGACCTCGTCGGTCTACGTCGACATCAAGCGCGTCTGGACGGACCCGAAGCGCCTCGAGCTCATCGCCCGGGCGTTCTCGGAGCGGGTCGGTTCGGCCCAGGTGCTCGGCGGGATGGAGCTCGGGGCCGTGCCGTTGCTGGCGGCGACGAGCCTCCTCTCCGGGCGGCCGTTCGTCGTGGTCCGGAAGGCAGCGAAGGCCCACGGGACGGCCCAGCGGATCGAGGGCGAGATCCCCCCGGGGGCCGAGGTGCTCGTGCTCGAGGACGTCACCACGAGCGGGGGTTCCGTCGCCGAGACCGTCGAGCTCCTGCGGGCCGGCGGCGCCCGCGTCGAGCGGGTCGCGGTGGTCGTGGACCGGAAGGAGGGGGCGGAGGAACGGCTCGCCCCGCTCGGGGTGCGTCTCGAGGCGCTCGCCACGCTCGATGAGGTCCGGGGCCCCCCGACGTGACCGGCCGAGTCGCCGCCGACGCCACGGCAATCCTCGAGGATCCGGCCGAGGCGAGCGCGGTCCACGCGCGGGGCTTCTACGGGACCGTCGATGGCGGGAGCGTCGCCCTCGACCGGTTCGAGACGGTCTACCTCGCGGAGACCGCCCGGGTCCAGCTCGCGGACGGCGGGGGCCGGCCGGTCCCCTGGCCGGACCTGTTCCGCCGGGCGAGCCGCGCCGATGGGGAGTTCGGCATCCGCTACGTGGTCTATCGGGACCTCCGCCAGCGGGGCTACGTCGTGCGCGCGAGCCCGCCGCCGGTCTCCTTCTCGGTCCTCCCTCGGGGTGGGGTCCTCCACAAGACGCCGGCGAAGTTCTGGGTCGACGCCCAGTCGGAGCGCGCCCCGTTCTCCCTCGATCGCGCCCTCGACCTCGCCGATCGCGCGTCCGGCGCCCGTAAGCTCCTCCTGCTGGCCGTCGTCGACGAGGAGTCCGACCTCACCTACTACCGAGTGCGCCGGGCCTCCCCCACGGGGGCCCTCGAGGCCCCGATCCTCGCCCATCCGGCCCGGGCCTGGCTCTCCGGGGACCGGCTCGTGATCTTCGACCCGGAGGCGGTCCGACTCCTCGGCACCGAGGGCTCCTACGGGAGCCGGATCGGCGAGCGGCTCGAGCTCGGGGTGATCGAGGCGGAGCACCTGCGGGCCAGCGGCCAGATCGAGATCCGGGACGCCCGGAGCGCCCGGCAGGTCCCTGAGGCGCGGTTCCTCAAGCGGGCCCGCGCGCTCGAGCCCGGCTTCGACGAGCGCCTGCGCGCCTACCGGGAGCTCCGAACCCGACGACTCCTCGTCAAGACCGGGTTCAAGTACGGGGCCCATTTCCGCGCCTACCTGCGCTCGCCCGATCGGGTGCACGCGCGCTACCTCGTGCGGGCCGTGGCGCCGGCCGCCCGGATCCCGTGGCCCGAGGTCGCGGGAGGCGTCCGACTCGCGCAAGGGGTCCGCAAGGAGTTCCTGTTCGCGTGGGCCCCCTCGGTCGGCCCGGTCCGGTTCCTAGGACTCGAGCGGGTGCGGCCCTGACCCGCGGGGCCTAGGCGGGATTCCCCTCGGCGGAGGCGACCGCGGCGAGGAACGCGCGCACCTTCTCCGGATCGACCTTCCCGGTCCCCCCCGCGACCCCCGCGCTGACGTCGAGGCCCCACGGGCGAACGCTCGCGATCGCCTCCCCGGCGTTCGTCGCCTCGAGGCCCCCCGAGAGGACGAACTTTCGCCCGGGCTGGGCCTCGACGAGGCCCCGGCAGATCTCCCAGTCGGGTCGGTCCGGGCTTCCCAACGATAGCGTGTCGCCGGGCGCATCGAAGCGGAGGATCGGATGCCGCTCGGGGGCGGGCAGTTTCGGCGCCCCGCCCCCGGCGCCGGGGCGCGGCAGCGGGATCGTCGGGACGATGTGGTGCGTCTCGAGGTACTCGAGCTCCGCCGGCACCGCCCCGTGCACCTCGAGCCGGTCGACGCCGAGCTCGTCGAAGACCCGGTGGACGAACTCCGCGCTCGGGTCGCGCGTCACGGCCCACACCTCCGCGCCGGAGGGGACCGCCTGGGCGAGCTTTGCCGCGACCTCGAAGGCGAGGTTCCTCGGGGAGTCGGCGACGCCGACGACGAGCCCGGCGGCCCCCCCGTCGGGGACGAGGGCGAGCTCCTCGACGGTCGTGAGCCCGCCCAGCTTGACGAACGTCCTCATGCCGGACCCCAGTAGCCGCGGGCCCGGGCGTACTCGGCGTTGAGGACCGACCCTCCCGCTCCGCCGCGCACCGCGTTGTGGGAGAGGACGAAGAAGCGGAGGAAGGGGGGCCGCCAGCGCACACGACCGACCACCGCGGCCATCCCTCGGGCCCGCCCCGCGCCGGCCCAGCGGTCGTAGAGCGGCTGGGGTCGGTCCTCCTCGTCGCGCACCTGGATGGGCGGATGGGGGGCGGTCGGGAGCTCGAGCCCGGCGAGCGGGTCGAACCGCCGCCACGCCCGCTCGAGCTCCGTCCGGGTCGGTACCCTCTCCGCCTCCACCGTGACCGCCTCGAGGTGCCCTTCCCGCACCCCTACGCGCACGCATTGGGTGAGGAAGGGGAACCTGGCCGGGGCGACCTTCCCGGCCCGCCAGGTCCCGAGGAGCCGTGCGGACTCCTCGGCGAGCTTCTCCTCCTCTTCGCGGATGAACGGCACGACGTTGTCGGTGACGTTCAGCGACGGGACGCCCGGATATCCGGCCCCGGAGATCGCCTGGTAGGTCGCGACGTGGACGGACCTCGGCCGCAGGAGGCCAAGGAGCGGGGCGAGCGCAAGGACGAGCCCCGTCGCCGAGCAGTTCGGGTTCGTGACGATCGGGGCGCGCCCGCGGGGACGCCGTCGGTCGAGCGCGGCGAGGTGGGGCCCGTTCACCTCCGGCACGAGGAGGGGATTGCCGGCGTCTCCTCGATGGTCCGCCGCGTTGGAGAAGACCGGCACCCCGCGCCGGGCGAGCTCGCTCTCGTAGGCGCCCGCCGTACCGCTCGGCATCGCCCCGAAGGCGACATCGGCGTGGGCGGCGACCCACCGCGGGGTCGCCCGCACGAGCCGCACTCGGGCGAGATCGTTCGGACACTCCTCGACGAGGCGCCAGACCTCCTCGAGCCTCCGGCCCTCGCTCCTCCCCCCGCCGACGAGCGCCGGCGGGGCGAAGTCGGGGTGCTCGGCGAGGAGCCGGACGAACTCCTGGCCGATGTAGCCGCCGGCCCCGATGACGGCCGTTCGGATCCGGTCGCTCACCGTAGGTAGCCCCCGCGCAACAGGAGGTCCGCGAACCCGATCGCCATCACGCCCTCGACGACCGCGACGGCTCTCGGTACGATGCACGGATCGTGCCGGCCCTTCACGACGAGGGTCGCGCTCGACCCGCTTATGAGGTCGACGGTATCCTGCCGCTTCGCGATCGACGGGGTCGGCTTCACGGCCACCCGAGCCACGATCGGGCGTCCCGTGGCGAGCCCGCCAAGGACGCCGCCGGCGTGGTTGGTCCGGGTCGTTACCCGGCCGTGATCCCAGGTGTACGAATCGTTGTTCTCGCTCCCCCGGAGCTTGGCGACGCCGAACCCGTCCCCGAACTCGACCCCCTTGATCCCGGGGATGGAGAACAGCAGGTGGGCAAGCTCGCTCTCGATCGAGTCGAAGAACGGTTCGCCGACCCCCACGGGCACCCCGGTCGCCCACCCCTCCACGATCCCGCCGAGACTGTCGCCCGATCGCCGGGCCCGCTCGATCGCCTCGGCCATTCGCGGACCGACCTTTGGATCCAGGGCGGCGACCTCGCTCGCGTCCCGTCGTTCTCGGAGCTCCCGGATGCCGTCGATCGGGGGGACCTCCCCCTCGATCCCCCCGATCGCGCGCGCGAAGGCGAGGAGGTCGATCCCGATCGGCCGGAACAGATCCCGTGCGATTGCCCCGGCGGCGACGAGCCCCACGGTCATGCGTCCGGAGAAGATCCCCCCCCCGGAGAGGTCGGCGTCGGGCCCATACCGCACCCGGGCCGGATAGTCGGCGTGACCGGGGCGGGGCGTGTGCGCGAGCGCCTCGTATGGCGCCCGGCGGACATCGAGGTTCGCCACGTGGAGACGGATCGGGTCGCCCGTGGCCCGCCCCTCGACGATCCCCGAATCGATGACGAGCTCGTCCGGCTCCCGTCGCCGCGTGGCGAGACGCCGGCCCGTCGGGCGGCGCCGGTCGAGCTCCCCCTGGACCCGTTCGAGGTCGATCGAGGTCCCGCGCGGGACCCCGTCGATCGCCGCGCCGACCTCCGGTCCGTGACTCGAACCGAAGACCGTGACGCGGAAGCGCCGCCCGAACTCCATCATCGCCCGCGAACCCCTCGGACCTCTGCCCCGAGGGCCCGGAGCATCTGCCAGAAGGCGGGGAAGGACTTCGCGACGGCCTCGGCGTTCGGCACCCTCCCTCCCCGGGTCAGGCTGGCGATCGCGGCGCTCATGACGACGCGGTGGTCGGTCGACCATACACGACCGAGGGGGCGAACCCCGGTGGACGGGACGATCCGGATCCCTCTCGATCGTCGCGCGACACGGCACCCCATCGCTCGCGCCAGGTCCGTCGCGGCGGCCCAACGATCCGACTCCTTCCGGCTCGCGTGCGGCGCGCCCGAGAGGCCGCAGGGCCGGGACGCGCTTCCGGCGAGTGCGGCCAGCAACGGGAGGAGATCGGGGCAATCCGTGACGTCGGCGGAGAACCCCCCCCGGCGATCCCCGGAGACCTCGGCTCCGTCCGGGAGCCGCCGGACCCGCGCCCCGAATCGCTCGAGGAGATCGAGGAGCGCGAGGTCGGCCTGGGGTCGAACGGGCGGGATGCCGCGTACGCGCACGGTGCCCCCGGTGACGGCGGCTCCGGCCCAAAGGTACGCCGCGGAGGAGGCATCGCCGGGGACTCGGACGCCCCCGCCCCCGTACCCGCTGCTCCCGACGGTGCGGAAGCGCCGGCCTCGATGGTGCCAACGGACCCCCCGTCGATCGAGCACGTCGAGCGTGCTCCGAACGTACGGTTCCGAGACGGCGTGACCGACGGTCCGGAGGGAAGACGGCCCGGGAAGGCTCGGCAGGACGAGGAGCAGCGCGGAGAGGTATTGCGAGCTCTCGGAGACATCGACCCTCCAACGTCCGGGATGGATCGGACCTGCGATCTCGACCGGCAGCGAGCGACCCCGCGGCGGGCCGCGGATCGACGCTCCGTGACGCTCGAGCGCCGCGAGCAACGGCCGGATCGGTCGCCGCGCGAGCGCCGGGGATCCTTCGAGGAGAACTCGCCCGGGGCGGGTCGCCGCGACCGCCGCGAGGAACCGCAACGTCGTGCCCGATTCCCCGCAATCGATCCGAACGGTTCGGCGGGATCGGACGGGCCCGAGGGCCGGAGGGCGGATCGTCCAGGCTCCCGATCCCTTCGAGATCCGGGCGCCCATCTGGACGAGGCCTCGCGCGGTCCGCTCGGTGTCCGCCGAGCGGAGCGGGCCGATGAGTCGCGTCGGTCGGTCGGCGAAGAACGACGCCACCAGTTCCCGGTGCGTGTAGCTCTTCGAGGGGGGGGCCCTCACGCTCCCCGAGAGGCGGCCCGGCTCCACCCAGTGGTCGCTCACCGGGGCCCCCGCGAGGTCGACGGCTCCGGCGCTCGCCGGACGAACTCGACGTCGAGCACCCGCCCCGATCTGGGAAGGGCGGGGCGGATCCGGGCCCGGTCCTCCGACCGAGCGACCACCGCGAGCGCCGGTCCGAGACCGCTCACGCCGCTTGCGATTGCGCCGCGTTTCCGGAGCTGTGATCGGAGCGGGCCGTACGAGTAGCCGAGGACCGACTCCACGAGCTCGCCGTTCCGCTCGATCGCCTCCGCGAACCTCCTCGAGCGAGCGGCGTCGACGATCGCCCGCGCATCCTCGATCCGGCTCCGGAAGGCGTCGAGCCACGTCGGCGCCGGCGCATGCGAACGGTCGGGGACCCACAGCAGCGCCCTCCAGTCGGAGGGGACCTCGTCGTACGCGAGAATCCGTCGATGAGGATTGTCGGTCAGGACGATCCCCCCGGCGGCGCTGGCGAGCGCGTCGTCGAACGCGCCGGTGGCGCTGCGGCCCGCCCGGATCCCCGCCTCCGCGGACAGGTTGGCGGCCTCCTCGGCGGAGGGGGTGCGTCCAAACGCCGAACCGATCGCCCGGGCGACGGCCACCCCGACGGCCGAGGAGCTCTTGAGCCCCCGGCCGGGCGGGATCTCCGAGGTGAGACGGAGCGCCACCGACCCGGACCAATCGCGGTTCACCCGCTCGAACGAGGTCGAGAGGCAGGCCCGAACGAGCGGCGTGTCGCTGGCAGCGTCGAGCCGGAACTCCCGGCCCTCGGACCCGCCGGGAACGCATTCGACGGTGGCCTCCATCCGGAGCGAGACCGCGGCGGCGCCGCCGATCCCCGTCGGGAGGGCGTTCACCACGCTGATCGCCCCCCACGCCCGGCCTCGACCGATCATCCCTCGCCTCGGGCCGCGCTCTCGAGGTCCCGATCCGAGACCGGATGGCCGAACCAGATCGCATACCCCTCGGCGGCCTGGTACGCGAGGAGCCGAGAGCCGTCCTCGTACCGGGCGTGGGTCGCACGGGCGAGTCGAGGCAGCTCCGGTCGTTCCGCTGCGTACACGAAATCGAGGAGGTGGGTCCCGGGCCCCAACCATCGGCGCAGGGGGAGGTCGAGCCGGCCGGCCGAGCGCTGGCCCACCGTGGTGGCGTGGAGGACGAGCGAGGCGGTCCGGTTCGGCCGTCGGGGGGCGACCTCCGCGCCGAAGCGCCGGGCGAGCCCTCGGGCCCGGGCCGGGTCCCGTCCGAGCACGTACGCGTGCGCGTCGATCGAGTCGAGCGCCGCCAAGGCGGAACATGCCGCGCCGCCGGTGCCCACGACGAGCGCCTCGCCACCGTCCCAGCGCCCGGCGGTGCCGATCTCGCCCAGGCGACGGGCCACCGCGCGAACGTCGGTGTTCTCCGCGACCCATCCTCCGCGGGTCCAGGTCAGCGTGTTGGCGCAACCGCACCTCCGGGCCATCGGGCTAGAACGGGCGGCCCGAAGCAGCGCGTCCCGCTTCCAGGGATGGGTGACGTTGAGCCCACGGAAACCCCAGCGAGGCAGCTCGTCGAGCGCCCGGCCGAACTCGCGCCTCGAATCGACCCCGATCGAAAGGTAGAGCCCCGCGTCCCCCGCGGAGCGCATCCACCCGTCGAAGATCTTGGGGGACCAGGACCGTTCCACCGCAGCTCCCAACACGGCGAACCGCGGGCCGTTGGGTCCGGCCTCGAAGCTCCGGCGGAGTCGATCGACCGGGATCTGGGACGCCTCGATGGGTTCCCGCCCGCGTCGCTCGGGGAGCGAGGCGTAGACGGCGGGGAGCCCGAGCGCGCAGCCGAGCGCCCGAAGTAGACCTCCGGAGGGTCCGGTCGTGTGGACGACGGTCGATCGGAGCGATGGAGGACGCCCTCGAAGGCGCGACAGTTCCCGAAGCACCTCACCGGTGGCCGCCGGGAGAACGAACTTCCGAAATCGGACCCGATCCCCCCGGGGCGGGCCCCGCGCGGCTGCGAGCGAATCGCGGAGCGTCCCCGGTCCGTCGTGCCGCGACCAGATCGTCGGGGGGCCGCCCGGATCGGCCGGGGGCCGGTCCCGAGCGACCTCCCGGTCCACGGCCCAGAACGGTAGGAGGTCGAGACGGCGCAGGACCCGCCCGCGCCGAACGCTCGACGAGCTTCCCTCACCTCCTTCCCGGCGGGATCGGTAGGTCGCCACGAGCGGGATCGGAGACGGAAAGAGGCGGTCGACCGCCTCGCGCTCTCGGGCGGGCCACCGGTCCAGTCGGAGTTCGGCGAGGTCCGCCCCGGCCTCGCTCGCCTCGAGCGATTCTCGCCGAGCCGAGCGGACATCGCGGGCAGGCAGGGAGCTCACCAACAGCGGGCGTGGGCCGCTCATCGTTCGAGGAGGTGCTCCTCGATCGCCCGCCCCATGTGCCGGGCCGCCGGGATCTCCACGACCCGGACCGGATCCCCGATGGCGAGCGTCGGTAGGGCGATCCGCCCCTTCGTCGAGGTGAGACGGACCGTCTCGGCCTCCTGCAGGAAGATGGTGCCTTCGGACGACCGACGCCGAGCCCGCACGAGCGCCATCGGGCGTCGCTCGAGCTTCAGCCGGCCGACCCGGACCGACCGGGTCCGCCCCGGCGGGTCCGCGACGAGGACCGCGTCCCCGGCCTCGAGCTCCGCGAGGTAGCGGGTCGTCCCGTCGGCCATCAGGACGTAGGAGTGCGGCGAGCCCGCGTTCACTCGGAACGGGCGGGGACGGGAGAACTCGGAACCTTCGGCCTCGCTCGCGACGTGGAAGAGGAACCTCGCCGAGCTTCCGACGAGCAGCCCCTCCGACGGCCGGAGGAGGTCCACCAGGTCGACGAGGACCCGCTCCGAGCTGCCCGCGGGGCGAACCCCGACGACCTTCGCTCGCCCCCACGGTAGGCGATCGAACCCGGGCGCGCCGACGAGTTCGAACAGGGCCTCGAGCTCGGTCGGCGTCCGCACCCGGATCACGACCCGGTCGGCTCCCCGCTCAAGGGCCCCGAGCGCTGCAGGGACTTCCGCGGGCCGGTCGGTCACGACCCACACCCGGAACTTCCGGGGGGGGATCGAAAGCAGCTCCTCGAGAGGGATCACCCGGTCCCCCCTCCATCGGACGGCGACGGTCGGATGGGATCGGCCGGAGCGCACCGCCGAGGCGAGCTCGGCCCGGCCGAGGACGTCGAACCGCGGGATGAACGGGGCGGAGGAGGCGATCGGTTGGAACCCGGCGGGCTCGCGTCGGTACCATCGCTCGGATGGAGGGAACGGGCCGGATTCCGTCGCGCCCGCCACGAACGCGCTCACCCCCCGGGCCCGGGACCGCGCCCGGATCTGGCGGCGGGTCGATGGGCCGCCGCCGACGACCTCGACGATCAGCCGATCCCAGGTCATGATCGGGACGGGACCGCGGGCGGGTTGAGCATCCGCGCGATCTCGGCGGCCAACGGAGTGACCGGATCGCGCTGGAATAGGTTCCGCCCGATGCAGATCCCGCGTCCCCCGGTCCGGACGATCGTGCGGACCCGTTCGAGGAGCTCCTCGGCCGGGCCGGCCCGTTCCCCCCCGCCCAAGAGCACGGGAACCGGGGTCGAGCGGAACAGCCGACGGAGCTCCTCCTCCGAGCCCGGGTAGCTCGTCTTGACGAGATCGGCCCCGAGGTCCGCGCTCGCCCGGCAGGCATGGCGGATCTCGTCCGGAGTCCCCCCGCCGGTCCGCTTGACATAGGCCATGCAGAGAAGCGGGAGGCCGAGGGCCCGACACTGGTCCACCGCCACCCCCAGGTCCCGGAGCATCTCGCCCTCCTCGGGGATCCCGAAGTTCACCTGGACCGACGCGAGGTCCGCCCCGAGCGCCACCGCCTCGGCCGCGCTTCCGACGAGCACCTTCCGGTCCGGGCGGTCGGCCATGGCGGTCGAGGCCGAGAGGTGGATCCCGAGCCGCGTCG
>JASHSI010000045.1 GCA_030040915.1 Thermoplasmata archaeon
ATCGTCACCGTCAGCAAGAGGGGGAGGTACAGGGTCCAGGTGGGCTGGACGATCAGCAGCGCGGGGTAGTTCCACCACGGCGCCCCGCTCACGTACAGCTCGGGGGGAGGGAGAGATCCCGAGATCGTCGGGTACGTCACCAGCATCCCGCCCTGCAGCATCGAGAACAGGGCGTACACCGCGGCGATCGCGACGCCGAGGGCCAGGTAGACCGGCCGTCGGATCAACCTGCGCATCCGCAGCAGGGCGAGGGTGGTGAGGAGCTCGAACCGATCCCCGGGGTCGGGCACGGCGAATCTACGACCGACTGTCGTTACTTAAGGGCTAGTTCGTACCCTCTCCGGGGCCCGCGCCAGGGCGAGGGTCCTCGGCGAGCAGCGACATCACTCCCCGGCCGAGCCACTGACCTCCGTCTACCGTGAGAACCTCCCCGGTGATGTACTGTGCCCCGGGGTCCACGAGGAACTCGACCGCTCGGGCCACGTCCTCCGGAGCCCCGAACCGGCCGAGCGGGATCCCCGCCGCGATCCGCTCGCGCAGTCCGGCGTCGGACCAGAGCTGTCGGTCCGTGCCCTCGGTGCGGATCGGACCGGGAGCGACCGCGTTCACCCGGATCCGATGGGGGGCCCACTCGACCGCGAGGGTCCGGGTGAGCGAGAGGACGCCCGCCTTCGCCGCAGCGGAGTGGACCGTCCCCGGCCCGGCCAGCCAGGCGTACGACGCTGTGATGTTGACGATCGACGGCGCGGGCGCGGCCCGGAGCAGCGGGAACGCCGCGCGGCAGCAGTAGAACGTTCCGTCGAGCACGATCCCCACGACCGCCCTCCAGCCGTTCGGCGTGAGCCGCTCGGCGGGGACGACGAAGTTGCCGGCCGCGTTGTTCACGAGGACGTCGAGCCGCCCGAGCTGGGCTCGTACCTCGTCGACCATCCGTTCGACCGCGAGCGGCTCGCGGACGTCGGTCGGGATCCGAAGTACCGTGCGACCGAGCGGCTCGAGCGAGCGCGCGCCGGCCTCGAGGTGCTCGGCCGACCGGCTCGCGAGCACCAGATCGTAGCCCTTCTCGGCGAGGCGCCGCGCGATGGCAAGACCGAGACCGGTGCCCCCGCCGGTCACCAGAGCGACCGGTGCCCCGCGGCGGCCGGCGGGCGACCCGGGGCCGGACACGCCGTCAGTCCCTCACCCGGGGACGGCCCGAAGGCCCGGACGGGGTGCTCGTGAGCGCGGCCCTCAACCGGGTGAGGGACGCGGCATCCAGCCCTTCACCCTCGGCGGAGTCGACCCGAAAGACCGGCCGGCCGTCCTCGAAGATCACCACGGTCGGCACGACCTCGACCTCGAACCGGTCCCAGAGGGGGCTCGAGAGCGAGCTCACGTCGGCCGCGACCAGCGACGTGCCGGGAGCGTGGGGCATCGCGGAGAAGTCGGGCTCGAACTCGCGGCAGAACGGACACCATTCGGCGAGGAAGGCGACCGCCCATCGGCCCGGCCGAAGGAACCGTTCCCCGTCGAACGCCTCGGTACCGACCCTCTCGAGCATCGTGATCTGCCGGCCGGTGGCCCGGGCCCGGCGCCGACCCGGCACGACGGGGACCCCTCAAGGGGTTGTCGCCCCTCCCGCTCATGAGGTCGGATGCCTCCCACGCCGGCGGGTCCGATGACGCCGATCCGAGTTCCGATCGAGGCGAGGTCGGATCTTGTCTTCCCGCGGCCCCGCGCCGGGACGACCGACCGGTCGACGTTCCGCAGCCGGGTCCTCGAAGGGAACCCGCTCGAGGACCCCGTCGAGCGGGAGCTGCCGATCTACCTTCCGCCGTCCGGCCGGACCGAGGGGCTGCCGCTCCTGGTCCTCCTTTCCGGGTACACCGGCGCGGGGCCGTACCATTTTCAGCGGCCCCGGTTCCTCGGCGACAGTCACGTCGGTCGCCTCGACCGTCTCATCCGGACCGGCGAGTGTCCCGAGGCGGTGCTCGTCGCCCCGGATTGCCTCACTACCCTCGGGACCAGCCAGTACCTCAACTCGAGCGCGACGGGCCGGTACGAGGACTACGTCGTTCAGGAGATCATCCCCCGGGTCCGCGAGCGGTACCGGACGGGCCCGGTGGGGACGATCGGGACCTCCAGCGGCGGCTACGGCGCCCTCTCGCTCGCGATGCGCCACCCCGGCCTGGTCCGAGCCGTCGCGGCCAATGCGCCCGACGCCTACTTCGAGCTCACGTACCCTCGGTCGTTCCCGGCCGCCGTTCGGGAGATCCGCGCGGCTGGCGGGCCCGAAGCGCTCTTGCGGAGGGTCCTCTCCCAGCCGATCGCGGACTTCGGCCCGCACAATCCGCTCGTTCAGGCGTTCGAGATGATGGCCTATGCCGCCTGCTACTCTCCGGTGCCCGGGCGGCCGGGCGAGTTCGAGCTGCCGTTCGACCTCGACGCCGGATCGCTGCGCGAGGAGGTGTGGGACCGGTGGCTCGCCCACGACCCGGTGCGGATGGTGGGGACGGAGCCGTACCGGACCGCGGCGCGGAGCCTGGCGTACGTCTACATCGATGCCGGCACCCGGGACGAGTTCGGCCTCGATCTCGGGGCGCGACGATTCGCCGCCGCGGCACGGGGTCAGGGGATCCGCGTCGAGCACCAGGAGTACGGGGACGGGCACTTCGACGCCGGCCCGCGCTACGACGTCATGTACCCGCGCCTCGTGCGGGCCCTCGTCCGTGCTGAGGGCGGGGGACCCGTTTAGTACGGGCACCGGTACGCCCGGGAACCCGCCCATGCTGACCGACGGAAAGCTCGTCTGCGACCAGTGCCAGACCGTGATCACCCGGATCGAGGGCGCTCCGGCCGACGGCTGGCCGACGATGCACAACCTCTGCTCGAACTGCTTCCGGGAGCTCGGGAAGAAGTCGGTCCCCCGCGCCTGAGCGGGCTCAGCGGTCGCCCAGCGCCCGGGGGGCGTCCGGACCCTCGAGGGGGGTCAGCGCCTCGACAGCCTCGTCCTCGAACCAGGCGAGTACGATGAAGTACCAGGTGAACACCAGTAGCAGCGCGAGCTCGTCGGGGTCGTACGGATCCTTGGCGATCGCGGCGCCGCCCGCCAGCTTACGGCCCTCGGCCACGGGTTCGATATGCAGTCGCTCGGCCCCGTCCGGGGCGGTCAGGCTCCACGCCGGGAGCAGCAGGCTCTCCCGGTGGAACCGGAACGAGCGACCTCGGGAGAGGTCGAGCGCGTGGTACTTGAGGTGCGGCGTGAGCCGGGCGAGCGCCTCCGAGGCGCCCTCGGCCCGGAGCGAGAGCCGGGGCGAGAGGAACCCTTCCCGCTTGAGCGTGAACCGGCCCCCGACGGTCTCCGCGGTCGCGAACGAGCCTCCCCGCCGACGCCAGGCGAGCCGGGCGACCTCGCGGTCCCCGTTCAGCAGCGTGAATCCGAGCGTCTCGCCGGGAGCCCTCAGCCAGCGGAACGCGTCGGCGCCCCGCTCCGGGATCGGTACGAGCGGCACGCGCGAGCCACCGAGGCGGCGCTCATAACCCCACGGTGCGCGCGGCGCGGGACGCGAGCGCCGGTCGTCTACCGGCCGGAGACGAGGAACACCACGCCCGCGATGAGCACGAAGATCGTCCCGAG
>JASHSI010000004.1 GCA_030040915.1 Thermoplasmata archaeon
AAGCGGGTCGAGAGCGAGCGGCACTACATGGAGGCGGAGATCCTCCGGCTCCAGCGCGAAGTGAAGCGGCTCAAGACCGAGCTCGACCGGCTCCGCTACCCGCCCCTCATCGTCGGCAACGTCCGGGACGTGCTCACCGACGGCCGGGTCGTCGTGAAAAGCTCGACCGGACCCGACTTCGTCGTGAACTCGGCCGAGACGGTCGAGCACGAGAAGATCACGGTCGGCTCGCGCGTGGCGCTCAACAAGCAGACCCTCGCGGTCATGGGGATTCTCCCCGCGTCGCTCGACCCCCTCGTGGCGGCGAGCGAGATCGTCGACAAGCCGAACGTGACCTACCAGGACATCGGCGGTCTCGCCGACCAGGTCCGGGAGATCCGCGAGTCGGTCGAGTACCCCCTCCTGCGCTCCGAGCTCTACCGGAAGGTCGGCGTCGACCCCCCGAAGGGGGTCCTCCTGATCGGCTCGCCCGGGACCGGGAAGACGATGGTCGCGAAGGCCGTCGCGCACCACACCCACGCTACGTTCGTCCGGCTCGTCGGGAGCGAGCTCGTTCAGAAGTACATCGGCGAGGGGGCCCGCCTCGTGCGGGAGCTGTTCCAGCTCGCCCGGGAGAAGGCCCCGACGATCATCTTCATCGACGAGGTCGACTCGATCGGGGCGAAGCGCCTCGAGGTCGCGACGAGCGGCGACCGCGAGGTGCAGCGGACGCTGATGCAGCTCCTCGCCGAGATGGACGGCTTCGAGCCGCTCTCCAACGTCAAGATCATCGCCGCGACGAACCGGCCCGACATCCTCGATGAGGCCCTGCTGCGCCCCGGCCGGTTCGACCGGATCATCGAGGTCCCGGTCCCGAGCTACCCCGGGCGGGTGGAGATCTTCCGGATCCATTCCCGCGGGATGGCGATCAAGGAACCGGTCGACTTCGACGCGCTCGCCTCGCGCTGCGAGGGGGCGACCGGGGCCGACATCCGCGCGATCTGCACCGAGGCCGGCATGTGGGCCATCCGTGAGGAACGGGAGCAGGTGACGATGGTCGACTTCGAGCGGGCCATCGAGAAGGTCATCGGCGAGGAAGAGCTCCGCAAGGAGTCCGTCACGATGTTCGCCTAGGCGCGGCGGCGCTACGCGCTCGGCTTACTGCTCTCGGTCGGGGTCGGGTCGTCCGGCCCCCGGATCGTGAAGAACTCGACCCGTCCGCACCGAGGGCACCAGTGGGTGTCGAGCCAGAGGACCGCGTCGGGGTGACCGGGGAGCCCCCCGGTCCGGATCGGCTGGGCGCCGAGGCGGTTCATCGGGGTCCGGCACGTCGAGCAGAAGCGGGACTCGGGGGTCTCCGTGAGGGCGGCGTCGCGGGCCGCCGCGGCGGCGGGTTCGCTCACGACGGAATTGGGGGGCGCTCGGGGATTATTATGCTTGGCTCGGACCGGTCAGGCGGAAGCGCCCGACCAGGCGGGGCCCGGGCCGGGCCGACAGGTCCGCGAGGACGACCGCGTCGCCCGGCGCGAAGGCGACGGACCGGTCCGGCGTCAGGGCGACCCGGTTCCCCGTCGCCGCCCCGACGGTGACGGGGACGAACTGGAGCCCGGCGAGGAGGTGCCAGGCGACCCCGGGGGTCGGCTTCCCCCGGTAGTACGGACACGGGCGGTCCACCTCCGCCGTGAGGGCGCTCGCCACCGCGAGCGACCCCTCCGGGGCGAGCACCTGGCCGCGGGTGAGCTCGTCCGCCTCCACCCCTTTGAGGGCGACCCCGACGCGCTCGCCCGTCGAAGCGCTGCGCACGTCGAGGTCGTGGACCTGGATCGAGCGGACCTCGACGACCTTCTCCGTGGGGAAGAGGCGCATCCGGTCATGCGCCGTCAGCGTCCCCCTCCGGACGACCCCGAGCGCCACGGCCCCGACCCCCTTCACGGGGAACGCGTGGTCGAGCGGGACGAGCGGCGGGCCCGGCCTCGGCTCGGCGACCCACCCGTCGAGGTCGGCGCGCAACCTCGGCACGTCGAGGGCCCGGGCGCTCGCGCGTTCGATCCGGGTCCCCTTGAACGCCCGCCGGATCTCCGCCTCCCCGACGCTCGATCCGAGGACGAGCTCGACGGGGATCTCGAACAGATCGAGGGCGGCGACCGTCTCGGCGAGGTCCCGGTTGAGCTCCTGGACCACGAGGACGGCGCGGTCGGCCATCGCGATCGCGTAGAGGAGCGGGGCGATCTTCTCCGGGAACTGCGTCGGCTCGATGAGCGTCGCCGCGTGCCCGTCCCGGACCGCGTTGTAGAGCGTGAGGTCGGAGGTCGTCCCCTTCTTCCCGAGCTCCGGGGCGATCTCCCGGGCGCCCAGGACGGCGACGGTGACGGCGCCCCCCAACGGGCTCACTCCGCGGCCGGGGCGATCGCCGTCTTCGACGGAGCGACCCGGATCTCGCCGTCCTCGAGGTCGACCCGGACCGTCATGCCGTCCCGCACGTCCCCCGCGAGGAGCTCCACGGTGAGCGGGTCGACGACCAGCCGCTGGATCGCCCGACGGAGCGGGCGGGCCCCGAACTCCGGATCGAACCCCTCCTGGGCCAGGCGCTTCTTCGCCGCGGGGGTCGCGCTCACCTGGATCCGCCGGTCCTTGAGTCGCTCCTGGACGAGGGCGAGCTGGAGCTCGACGATCGCCACGATCTCCTTCTCCGTCAGCGGCCGGAAGATCACGACGTCGTCGATCCGGTTCAGGAACTCCGGCCGGAAGAAGCTCCGAAGGGCCTTCTCGAGGACCTTCCGGCGCTCCTCGTCGGTGCCGATCCCCGCGAGCTGGTCGGTCCCGAGGTTGCTCGTCATGATGATGAGCGTGTTGCGGAAGTCGACCGTTCGGCCCTGTCCATCGGTGAGCCGGCCGTCATCGAGGAGCTGGAGGAGGACGTTCACGACGTCCGGGTGGGCCTTCTCGACCTCGTCGAACAGGATCACCGTGTACGGGTGCAGCCGGACCGCCTCGGTGAGCTGGCCACCCTCCTCGTAGCCGACGTACCCGGGCGGGGCGCCGATGAGACGGGCCACGGTGTGCTTCTCCATGTACTCGCTCATGTCGATCCGAACGAGCGCCCGTTCGCTCTGGAAGAGGACCTCCGCGAGCGCCTTCGCGAGCTCGGTCTTCCCGACCCCCGTCGGGCCGATGAAGAGGAAGGCGCCGGTCGGGCGGTTCGGGTCGCCGAGGCCGGAGCGGGAGCGACGGACGGCCGCCGCGACGAGCTCCACGGCGGCGTCCTGCCCGACCACGCGCTTCTTGATCGCCTCCTCGAGGCCGAGGAGGCGCGCGGTCTCCCCCTCGAGCATCCGGGAGACCGGGACCCCGCTCCACTTCGAGATCACCTGCGCCACGTCCTCCTCGTCAACCTCCTCCCGGACGAGCCCCTCGCCGGCACGGGGCAGAAGGAGCTTCGCCGTGGCGTCGATCTCGCGCTGGAGCTCGGGGATGGTGCCGTAGCGCAACCGGGCCGCGGCCTCGAGGTCGCCGGAGCGCTCGGCCCCCTCCTCCTCGGCCTTGGCCGCGTCGAGCTTCTCGCGGAGCGAGCGTGTCGAGAGAAGGGTGTTCTTCGCCTGCTGCCAGCGGCCGGCGAGCGCGGTCTCCTTCTCCTTCAGGTTCGCGAGCTCCTTTTCGAGCTTCCCGAGGCGCGCGACCGACGCGGCGTCCTTCTCCCGCCGCATCGCCGTCCGCTCGATCTCGAGCTGGCGGATGCGCCGCGAGAGCTGATCGAGCTCTGGGGGCCGGGAGTCGAGCGCGAGCCGCACGGCGCTCGCGGCCTCGTCGACCGCATCGATCGCCTTGTCCGGGAGGTGGCGATCGGGGATGTACCGGGCCGAGAGCGTCGCCGCGGCGACGATGGCGGAGTCGTGGATCGGCACGCCGTGGTGCAGCTCGTAGCGCTCCTTCAGGCCCCGGAGGATCGAGACCGTGTCCTCGATGGTCGGCTCGCTCACGAGGACCTGCTGGAATCGACGCTCGAGCGCGGCGTCCTTCTCGATGTACTTGCGGTACTCCTGGACCGTCGTCGCGCCGATGCAGTGGAGGACCCCCCGGGCGAGGGCGGGCTTGAGGAGGTTCGAGGCGTCGAGCGCGCCCCCCTCGGTCGCCCCGGCGTGGACAACCGTGTGGAGCTCGTCGATGAACAGGATGACCCGCCCCTCGGAGCGCTCGACCTCTTTGAGGACCGCCTTGAGGCGCTCCTCGAACTCCCCCCGGAACTTCGCCCCGGCGAGAAGGGCGCCCAGGTCGAGCGCGATGATCCGCTTCTCGCGAAGCGCCTCCGGGACGTCCTGGGCGGCGATCCGGAGGGCGAGCCCCTCGACGATTGCCGTCTTGCCGACGCCGGGGTCGCCGATCAGCACCGGATTGTTCTTCGTCCGTCGGGAGAGGATCTGGACGACCCGTCGGATTTCATCGTCCCGGCCGATTACCGGGTCGAGCTTGCGCTCGCGCGCGAGGATGGTCAGGTCGCGGCCGTACTTCTCGAGCGAGCGGTACTCCGCCTCGTCCCGGCGGCTCTCGACCGGGCGGGCCGCGCCCCGCATCGCCTTGAGCGCGTCCTCGACCTTCTTCTTCGAAACGAGGTGGGTGTCGAGGAGCTTCTGCGCGGGCGAGCGGATGGCGAGGAGCCCCAGGAGCAGGAGGTCGGCGTTGGTGTAGCGGTCCTTGCGCTTGGCGGCCTCCTCCTCGGCGGTCTCGACGACGCTCGACAGGCTCCGGGAGATGTACTGGTCGGACGGCGCGACGTGCTCGGCCGTCGCCTCGCGGGCTAGGTGCTCCTCGAGGCCCTTCCGAAGCTCGGGGAGGTCGACCTCGATCGCCCGGAGGATCGCGGCGGTCGTGCCGTCCTCGTCCTCGAGGAGGGCCCAGAGCAGGTGCTCGGGCTCGACCGCCGCATGACGGAGCTCGGCCGCATGGGCGAACGCCCGCTCCAGGGCCGCGCGGGCCGCGTCGGTGAGCTTCTCGAGGCGCATCCTCCGGCGGGGACCGCCCGGATTGATATAATGACCGACGCCTCCGCGCCGTCGGTGGCGGAGCTCGGCATCGACCTGGCGGGCGTTCGGCTCCGCAATCCGTTGTTGCTCGCCTCGGGGATCTGGGGGGAGAGCGGCGAATCGCTCGCCGGGGCGTTCGAGGCCGGTGCGGGCGCGGTCATCACGAAGTCGATCGGTTGGGAGGTCCGCCCGGGGTACCCGAATCCCACGATCGAGACGTACGAGGGCTGGGGAATGCTCAACGCGATGGGCCTGCCGAACCCCGGCATCGACGAGTATCCGGCCGAGATCGGAATCGCCCTGGGTCGGGGGGCCACGGTCGTCGGCTCGATCTTCGGGGGGGACGCGGAGGAGTTCGCCGACCTCGC
>JASHSI010000005.1 GCA_030040915.1 Thermoplasmata archaeon
CCGGCCCGCCCGAGCGAGGACGAGCAGGGCGGTCGTCGTGACCCACCGGCTGGGCTGGCCGGCGGGCTCGAGCACGAACGGGTAGACCGGCGACCCCGTGGTGTAGTCGGTGTCCCCGAGATCGGGGTGGTCGGCGTCGATCGCCCAGCGGCCCGTCGGGTCCCGCTTCGACTCGAGGAGGTCGAGCGCCGGTCCCAGCCGACGGTCCCGTCCGTAGCCGAGCCGGGTCAGGACGTCGAGCCCGACGAGGACGTCGTAGTAGTAGTGGTTCGGGTAGTGGAGGCGGCGCCAGGGCGCGTACGGCCTCGGTCCTTCGCGGAGCAGCCGTCGCTGGAGGTAGAACTCCGCCCCTCGCTCGATCGCCCGGCGGATCTCGGGGGTCCGGCGCGCCTCGGGGATCTCTGCGAACGCCGCGAGCGCCTCCCAGCAGTCGAGCGTGCCGGTCCGCGAGGGGGCGCAATGCCACCCGCCGTCCGGCCGCTGGTCGCGGACGAGCCAGTCGAACGAGGCGTCGAGCTCGGGCCAGCTCCACCGACCGAGCCGGGCGAACATCCGCGCCGCGTTCCCGGTGAAGCAGACCTCGCTCCCCTGGCCCCCAAAGCCGCCCTTCGGCCCGCCCAGCCGCTGACGGTAGAGGCGCAGCCCGCGCACGACCCGGGGATGGTTCGGCGGCGCCCCGAGCTCCGCGAGGACGAGGAGCTTCCAGTTCGTCACCACGTACTTCGGCACGTACAGCTGCCGGCCCTGGGTCCCGGACGTGAGCCACGCCCCGCTCGGGGCCTGCTCCTCGAGGATCCTCGCGACCCACCCGTGCCGCCCGACCTCCGCGGCCGCCGTCCGGACCGCGGGGTCGCTCGCGGGCCGCCCGAGCAGCTCGGTGAGGACCCGTCGGCGGACGCTCGGGTCGCTCCCCTCGAGGAGCCAGCGACGCACCGAGGGCCGTACCGCCACGGCGCGGCACCCCGGCGGGCCCTTTTCACAGTTGCCCGGCCGGCGGCGGTCCGGGGTCGCCCGCGTGAGGTTGACTGAGAACCTATCGACTCACGCGTTGTGGTAGGTGGCCGCCATCCCGTTCCAGACGGTCACTCGGAGCAGGATCTCTGCCCGCTGGGTCTCGGGCCGTCGAGAGCGGATCCACCCGCCGAACCGCTCCTTGAACGCCCCGAACGTCCCCTCGATCACCGCTCGGCGACGATACCGACATCGGAACTCCCGTCGGTGGTTCCGCTGGTCGAACAGCATGTGGCTCCACGCGGGCGACCCACCCGCATCGATACGCTGGATGTTCCGACGCAGGTCCATCACCGGCCGCCCTCCGCGATCGGCGATCGCTTGGGCGTTCCGTCGGGAGAGATACCCCTTGTCCAACGCCACGTTCCCGAGCGAGACCGTTCGGGGGACCTGGTCGATCAGTCGGGGCAGTTCCGTGACGTCGTTGGTGCGGGCGTCGGTGACGTGGGCCGCGAGGAAGAACGGGAACTGCGCCCGGGTCGCCACGAGGGCGTGGAGTTTCACGAAGATCTGGTGGACGCCTCGCGAGAGGCGAGCGGCGACCCATCGCTCATAGCGGTGCAGGGAAAGGCCGGTGCCATCGCCGGCCAAGTTCTCCTGCGGGCGGGCCACGGACGCGGCGAGGGTGATGACGAGGCGCTCCAGATAGGCGACGGGGATCTGACGGACGAGGGCGGCCACTGTCGGGGCCGCCGGCACCTTGTGGAACCCGAGTCGACGGGCGAGCTGAGGGAGGGCGCGAAGGGTCGAGTGGACCTCGTCGTACGACCAACCTTCGAGGGCGCGCAAGAGGAGGAACCGAACCACATCCCGAGGGTCGGTCGGCGGTCGACCCGAAGTTCCCGGAGGACGTACCGAGTAAGGCGGTGGCAGACCCCGAACGAGTCGGGAGAGCCGACGCAGGAGATTCCTCCACCCATTCCGCAAGAACCCGCGGTAGCGGCCCCAATCGATGCGTCGGCGACGTGGGAGAGGCGATGGGTATTTCGTTCGGTCGGGCTGTGCACTCCCTTGGGCCGAAAGGCCCCCTCCGTGGCGGTTGGCGTACACAACCACGCTGTCGCGGAGGCCCCCTCTTCATCGAACGGCTCCACGGGAATCCCGAGAGCCGTGGGGGAGGTTCTCAGTCAACCTCCCGACGCGGCTCGCGGACGGGCGAGACGTTTTTCTTCCGGCGGCCCCTCCACCGTCGCGATGCCTCCCGTACCTCCGAAGCGCGACCTCCTCTCCGTCGCCGACATCGCCGGCGATCTGCCGCAGCTGCTCGCGGCCGCGGCGCGGCTGAAGGCGACCCGAACCCGGTTCGTGCCGACGCTCGCCCACAAGAACATCGGGCTGATCTTCGAGAAGCCGTCCACGCGGACCCGGACCTCGTTCGAGGTCGCCGCGGCCGACCTCGGCGGACGCGCGCTCTACTTCTCGTCGCGAGACCTTCAGCTCGGCCGCGGCGAGACGATCGGGGACACCGCCCGGGTGCTCTCCCGGTACCTCGACGCGATCTGCTACCGGGCGATGCGACACGAGGACATGCTCGAGCTCGCCCGCCGGTCGACCGTCCCGGTGATCAACGCGCTCGACGACCTCGAGCACCCGTGCCAGACGGTCGCGGACCTCCTCACGCTCCACGAGCGCTGGGGCGGCCGGTTCCGGGGTCGGCGGCTCGCCTACATCGGCGACGGGAACAACGTGCTGAACTCGCTCGCCCTCGGGGCCGCGGCCGTCGGGCTCGACCTCACCTGCGCGACGCCCGCGGCCTACCGGCCGAAGCCGGTGATCTGGGCCGAGGCGGAGCGACGGGCCGCCCG
>JASHSI010000046.1 GCA_030040915.1 Thermoplasmata archaeon
CAGGCGGCCCACCCCCCCGCCGGCAGGGCCGGCCCGGCGGTGGGCGGCTCGCGCCGCGACAAGGCTTATCTCAAATCCGCCGGTTCCAACGACCGATATGACCGAGGAGGGTTTGGTGGAGAACTACCATTCCGCCACCTCGGCCCAGCGCCGGTTCGCTGACCCGATCGTCTTCTGGGACGAGACCCTCCGGGACGGGGAGCAGACCCCCGGCGTCCACTTCTCCCCGGAGGAGAAGCTGGCGGTCGCCGAGCGCCTCTCCGACGCCGGCATCTCGGTCATCAACGCGGGGATCCCGGTCGTCTCGACCGAAGAGGCCGAGGCGGTCCGGCGCCTCGCCTCGGCCGGTCTCAAGGCGCATGTCCTGGCCGCCGGCCGGACGGTGCCGGGCGACGTGGACGCGGTCATCCGGTCCGGCGCGAAGTACATCGCGGTCTTCGTCGCGGCGAGCCAGGTCCACCTTAGGTACAAGCTCAAGATGACCCAGGACGAGGTGCTGGCGGCCTCGGTCGCGGCCGTCCGGCAGGCGAAGTCCGCGGGCCTCCACGTGGCGTTCGTGACCGAGGACACGGTCCGGGCCCCGTTCGACTTCGTCGAGCGCCTGTACAAGGCGGTCCTCGAGGAGAAGGCGGACCGGGTCGTCGTCTCGGACACGGTCGGGATCATGACCCCGCTCACCTTCCGGTGGTACCTAGAGGAGTTCCGCCGCCGGGTGAAGCCCCGGGACTGGTCGGTCCACTGCCACAACGATTTCGGGCTCGCCGTGGCGAACACCCTCACCGCCCTCGAGGCCGGGGTCACGAGCCCCCACGTCTGCGTGAACGGCCTCGGGGAGCGGGCGGGGAACGCCGCCCTCGAGGAGGTCGTGCTCGCGCTCGAGACCCTCTACG
The DNA here is from genome assembly GCA_030040915.1 of Thermoplasmata archaeon. Lineage (GTDB taxonomy): Archaea > Thermoplasmatota > Thermoplasmata > Lutacidiplasmatales > UBA184 > Lutacidiplasma. The sequence goes on from JASHSI010000046.1 coordinate 891, forward strand.
GGGTGCGGACGGGGATCCGGACCGAGGCGCTGTACGGGATCTCGCGGCTCGTCGAGGAGCTCTCCGGCGTGCCGATCGCCGCGAACAAGGCGCTCGTGGGGTACAACTCCTTCTCCCACGAGGCCGGCATCCACACCCACGGCATCCTCGCGAACACCCTCACCTACGAGCCGCTGCAACCGGAGCTCCTGGGGCGCCACCGACAGATGATCCTCGGGAAGCACACGGGGAAGGCGGCGCTCGTGGAGAAGCTCAAGGAACGCGGCGCCGTCGCCTCCGACGCGGTGCTCGCCGACCTTCTGCGGAGGATCAAGGAGGGGACCGAGGCCCAGGGGAAGGAGGAGCTCCTCCGCTTCCTCACCGAGTACCGGGCGCACTTCGAACGGCCCGGCGTCCCCGACGCGGAGTTCTGGCGGATGGCGAAGGAGGCCGGCGTGCCGGGGGTCACCCCGTGACGGAAGGGAACGGCCACGGTCTGACCCTCGCCGAGAAGATCCTCGCGCGATCGGCCGGCCTCGACCACGTGGTGCCGGGGCAGATCATCGAGGGGGACGTCGACCTCGCGATGATGCACGAGCAAGGCGCCCAAACCGTTGCCCCGTTCGCGCAGATGGGGGCGACGAAGGTCTGGGACCCGGACCGCGTCGTGATCGCGATCGACCACTGGGTGCCGGCCTCGACGGAGGGGGCGGCGGTCCTCCACCGGATCCTGAGGAAGTTCGCGGCCGAGAAGGGGCTCCCGCACTTCTACGACGTCGGCCAGCACGGGATCTGCCACCAGATCCTCGCCGAGAACGGCTGGGTCGTCCCCGGCGACCTCGCGGTGGGGACCGACTCGCACACCAACATGCTCGGCGCGATGGGCGCCGTGGCGGCCGGGATCGGCCCGACCGAGATGGCGGCCGTGCTCGCGCTCGGCAAGATCTGGCTCAAGGTGCCGCCGACGATCGAGGTCCGGGTCCGCGGTCGGCTCGGCCCCGGGGTCACCGCGAAGGACCTCGTGCTACGGATCCTCGGGGAGGTCAAGACGACCGGGGCGACGTACAAGTCGGTCGAGTACACCGGCGCGACGATCGCCTCGCTCTCGATGCCCGAGCGGTTCACGATCTGCAACATGACCACCGAGATGGGGGCCAAGTGCGGGATGGTCGCCCCCGACCAGAAGACCTACGACTACCTCGAGAAGATTGCCAAGCACCCGATGCACCCCCTGCAGGCGGACCGGGACGCCCGCTACGAGCGGGCCATCGAGGTCGACGTCGACGGGATGCCCCCGATGGTCGCCTGCCCGTACTCGCCGGACAACGTGCGGCCGCTCCCCGAGGTCGCCCGGGAGCACGTGAGGATCGACCAGGCGTTCCTGGGCTCCTGCACGAACGCCCGGATCGAGGACATCCGCGAGGGCGCCGCGCTGATGAAGGGGGAGAAGGTCCACGCCGGGGTGCGCTTCATCGTCTCGCCGGCGTCGACGGAGATCTACAAGCAGTGCCTCGAGGAGGGGCTCATCGAGCTGTTCACCGACGCCGGGGCCGTGTTCACGAACTCGAGCTGCTCGGCCTGCTTCGGGGGGAACATGGGGATCCTCGCCCCGGACGAGACGTGCGCCTCCTCCTCGAACCGGAACTTCCCCGGACGGATGGGCGCGAAGGAGGCGAAGATCTACCTCATGAGCCCGGCGGCCGTCGTGGCGACCGCGATCCGCGGCGAGATTACCGACCCGCGCGAGATGCAGTAGGGGGCTCGTTCCGTGCGCGACGTCATCGAGGGTCGGGTCTGGGTGCTCGGGCGGGACGTCGACACCGACCAGATCATCAGCGGCAAGTGGCTCACGGTGATCGACCCCGAGGAGCTCAAGAAGCACGTCTTCGAGATCGCGCTCCCCGAGTTCGCGGCGAACGCCCGGCCCGGCGACATCGTCGTCGCGGACGAGAACTTCGGCTCCGGCTCCTCGCGCGAGCACGCCCCGCAGGCCCTGAAGGCGATCGGGGTCGGCGCGATCCTCGCGGACTCGTTCGCCCGGATCATGTACCGCAACGCGATCAACCTCGGTCTCCCCGCGATCGAGGCCCGGGGGGTGCGGGCGCTCTTCGAGAAGGGGGACCCCGCGCGGGTGGAGATGCGCGCCGGCAAGATTACGAACGTCCGGACCGGGCGGTCGATCCCGTTCCCGCCGATCCCCCACCACCTCCTCGACCTCCTCGAGGCCGGCGGCCTCGTCGAGACGGTGCGGAAGCGCCTCATCGCCGAGGGGAAGGCGGCGCCGGCATGAGGTCGGCGGGGTACGAGGTCGCGCTGTTCCCCGGCGATGGGACGGGGCCCGAGGTGCTCCGCGAGGGACGCAAGGTGCTCGACGCGCTCGGCGAGGGGGACCGGGCTCCCTGGCACCTCACCGAGTACGCCGGGGGCGGCCGCTACTACCTCGAGACGGGCCGCGAGGTCGAGCCCGAGGCGCTCGCCGCCGCGCACGCCGCCGACGCGATCCTCCTCGGCGCCGTCGGCTGGCCGGGGGCGACGCTCCCGAACGGCGACCTCGCCGGGGGGGCGCTCGTCCTCGGGCTCCGCCAGTCCTTGGACCTCTACGCGAACGTCCGGCCCTGCCGCCTCTACGAGGGGGTCACCCACCGGATCTCGAACGCCTACCAGAACGTGTGGGCGCCGAAGAACGTCGACATGGTGATCATCCGGGAGAACACGGAGGACCTCTACGCGCCGCTCCGCGGCCGCCTCAAGCGGGCCGACGAGACCGAGCTCACCGTCGATACCCGCGTCATCACCCGGAAGGGGGCCGAACGCGTGATCCGCTACGCCTTCGAGCTCGCCGAGCGCCGGCCGAAGGGCGCGCCCGCCGACGGCGTGAAGCGCGTGACGTGCGTCGACAAGTCGAACGTCATGGAAGGATGCCGCTTCTTCCGCGAGACGTTCGACCGGATCGGCCAGGCGGAGTTCCCGGGGATCGAGCGGGACTACGCCTACGTGGACGCGTTCACCCAGTGGATCATCCGCCAGCCGGAGCAGTACGACGTGGTCGTGGCGACGAACATGATGGGCGACATCATCACCGACCTCGCGAGCGTCCTCCAAGGGGGGATGGGGTTCGCCGCCGGCGGGAACATCGGATCGAACCACGCGATGTTCGAGCCGGTGCACGGGAGCGCGCCGAAGCACGCCGGGCAGAACGTCGTGAACCCGTTCGCGACGTTCGGCGCGGTCGAGATGCTCCTTCGCTGGCTCGGGGAGCGCCACGGGGACGCGAAGATGGTCGGGCAGGCCGACCGACTCGAGCGGGCGATCGCCTCGGTCCTGAAGGCCGGGACGGCCCGCACCTACGACCAGGGGGGAAAGGTCCCGACGAGCGAGGCCGGGGACCGCGTCGCCGAGGCGGTCCGGGGGATCGCGGCGTGAGCGAGCGACGGGAGGTCGCCCTCGTCGGCGGCGCGACCACGAAATGGGGCGTCCGCGCCGCCACCTGGGCCGAGCTCGCCCAAGAGGCGGGCGCCGCGCTGTTCCGAGCGGTCCCGGACCTGCGTCCCGAGGACGTCGACTCCTTCTTCCTCGGCGCCGCCGAGCCCGAGCGCTTCGCCTTCCAATCGCACGCCGCGCCCCTCGCCGCCGAGCAGATGGGGCTCGCGCCCCGACGCATCATCCAGCGGACCGAACTCGCCTGCGCCTCGGGCCAGTCGGCGATCCGCTCCGCCTACGCCGCGATCGCGAGCGGCCTCGCCGACGTCGCGGTCGCCGCCGGGGTCGAGAAGATGAACCTCCCGTCGATGGCCGAGGCGAACAGCGCGATGGCCTGCGTGATGGACCGGGCGTGGGATGGCGCCCACGGGGCGACCGCCCCGCCGTTCTTCGCGATGGTCGCGCAGCGCCACATGCTCGAGCACGGGACGACCGAGGAGGCGCTCGCCGCCGTCTCGGAGAAGAACCATGCCTTCGCGAACGCGAACCCGAACGCCCAGTTCTACGAGAAGAGGTTCGACCGGGCGAAGCTCGGGCGCCTCCCGATGGTCGCGCCGCCCCTCCGGCTGGGGGATTGCTCGTCGATGACGGACGGGGGGGCCGCGGTGCTCCTCGTGGCGGGAGAACTCGCGAAGCGGTTCACCGACACCCCGGCCTGGATCCGGGGCAGCGGGCAGTACTCCGACTCCCACAACCTCGCGAACGCGGGTTCGCTCTCCGACTGGGTCGGACTGAAGCGAGCGTCCGCGGAGGCGTACCGCTCCGCCGGGATCGGGCCGGAGAAGATCGACTTCGCCGAGGTCCACGACTGCTTCACGATCAGCGAGATCATCGAGTACGAGGCGCTCGGGTTCTGCCCGCCCGGCGAGGGGGGCCCGTTCGCCCTCGAGGGCCGGTCGGGGCGCTCCGGGGACGTGGTCGTCAACCCGCGGGGGGGCCTCCTCGGGTGCGGGCACCCGCTCGGCGCCACGGGGATCGGCCAGGCGGTCGAAGTGTACGAGCAG
>JASHSI010000047.1 GCA_030040915.1 Thermoplasmata archaeon
AGGACTGGAAGAGCGACTCGAGGATCATCCACTCGCTCACGAACCCCGCGAGCGGGGGAGCCGCCGCGAGGCTGAGGACCGAGGCGACCGTCCCGGCCAGCGCCGCGCGGTCGGTCCCCTTGAGCCGGCCCCCGATCGAGTTCAGGTCGAAGGTGTGGGCCGAGTGCTCGACGTAGCCCGCGGCCAGGAAGACCGCCGTCTTGGCGAGCGCGTGGGCGAACGCCTGGTAGAACGCCGCGAAGAGCGCGAAGACCATGAGCTCCGTCAGCCCCTCGCTCCGGGCGATGAGCGCGACGCCGAGCGCGACGAGGACGAGTCCGTTGTTCTCAATCGTGCTGTAGGCAGGGAGCCCCTTGGTGTGTTCGCTCACCGAGGCGAACAACGCCCCGAGGAGCACCGAGACCGCCCCGATCCCCACGGTCACGGCCCCCCACCACACGGGCGGGCTCGGGAGCAGGCTGAGGACGCGGAACAGGCCGTAGACCCCGGCCAACGTCAGGGTCGAGCTGAGCACGGCCGAGGCGTTGGACGGCGCCGAGGAGTGGGCGATCGGCAACCACTCGCTCATGTGGAACGGGGCGACCCCCATCTTGAGGCCGAAGCCCACGAGCGCGCTCGCGAACACTATCGACGGCAGGAGCCCGGCCATCTCGACGGGCACCTCGGCGAACGTTCCGGTGGCGTAGCGGAGCCCGGCGACCGCGATCAGGACGAACAGGGTGCTGGCCTCACCGAACGCGAGGAAGACGAACGCCGCATCGAAGATCCGCCCCGGCCGGCCCCGGGCCTGGAGGATCATCCCGTAGGAGGCGAGGGTCATCGTCTCCCAGCCGATCAGGAAGTCGACCCACGACGAGCCGGAGATGAGGAGCGCGATGGCGCCGAGGGTCGCGGCGTAGAACACCGCGAGGAGCGGGGAGGCCCGATCGTCGTAATGGATCGAGTAGGCGGAGGTGGCGATCCACACGACCGAGGCGGCCAAGCCGAAGAACGCCGAGGTCCCGTTGAGCGTCAGGGCCTCCGTCTCCCCGAGCGGACCCGTCCAGGCGATCCCGTGGATCCGGCCGAACAGGAGCTCCCCGACCGACGCGACGCACAGGAGGACGGATGCGAGGAGAGCGACCGCGTAGCCGGCCGACCGCCGCAGCGCGGCGACCGCGGCCGCGACCAGGAAGCCGAGGACGGCCGAGGTCAGCACGGCGCCGAGCAGCTCCATCCTACCCTCCCTCCGGAGCGCGAGCCCGGCCCACCAATCGGAGCAAGCCATCCAACACGCCGAGCGGCGTCGGAGGGCAGCCCGGGACGAAGACGTCGACCGGCACGATCTGGGCGAGCGGTCCGGGGAGCCCCGAATTTCCGACGAAGATTCCCCCGCTCGTCGGGCACACCCCGACCGCCAGCACGGCCTTCGGGGCCGGGAGCGCTTCGTAGGCGCGTCGGAGCGGCTCGACCATCTCGGCGGTCGGCACCCCGACGACGAGGAGGACGTCGGCGTGGCGGGGAGAGTTCGTGAAGAAGATCCCGAGGCGCGTCATGTCGTAGAAGGGATTGGCCAGCGACAGGACTTCGAGGTTGCAGGCGTTGCAGCTTCCCACGTCGACCATGAAGACGTGGAGCGAGCGGCCGAATCGCGACATCGGGGCGTTCCCCTCGACGCCGGTGGTCGCGGTGGGAATCGATCGGACCAGCGCGGGGCGAGACGAGGTCGATGCCTCGACCGGACCGGAGAACCGGAGCCCGTGCGCGAGGCAACGGGAGCATCGGATGCAGGTTCCGTCATCGATGGACGAGGGGCCGAGCGCCCCGACCGGGCAGCCGGCGACCGCCTCGGCCGGAACGACCATCCCCGACCCGGGGCGGGGCGGGCGAGCGCTCTCGGGCACCTCCTCGGCCGACGCGGGCTCCGCCGGATAGGCCGTGGTGAGGAGGCCTCGGCGCCACGATTGACCGAGCCAGGACGTCATGCGGTTCACCCGTCCGTCTCGGCGAAGGACAGTCCGAAGCTCTCGAGCGCAAAATGGAAGTCGGTGAAGACGCCCCCGCGCAGACCGAGCGCGAACAGCGGCCAGTTCGCCTGGCTCGGCGTGCGCATCGCGGCCCGCCTCACCCGGCCCTCCTCGAGCGTCACGTCGTAGACGAGATCCCCGCTCGGGGCTTCGACGCGGGAAAGTCCCCGCCCCGACGCGACCGCCGGCCACGGCGCGTGCTCGACCGAGGGGTCGTGGGGCCACCGTTCGAGCATCTGCTCGAGCAGGAGGAAGCTCGCCCGGACCTCCTCCGCTCGGACGACCACCCGCGATAGGGCGTCGCCGTCGACCTCCTTGGGGAGCTCGAGATAGAGGTCGGTGTAGGGGGCCACCGGTTGACGGAGCCGATCGTCCCACGGCACCCCGGTCGCCCGCAGCGCGGGGCCGACCGCCCCCCAGCGCGTGGCCGCATCGCGGTCGATCGGACCCGTGCCCTGGATCCGGTCGATGAACGTCCGCGACTCGAGGAAGAGCGCCCACAGGGACTCGAACTCCTCGAGAAGTCGCGCGAGGGTGGCCGCGGCCCTCTCCCGGTCGGACCGCTCCAGTCGTCGGAGGGGGCTTCCCGCAGCGAGTGCGCCGAACGCCCATCGGTGGCCGAACAGGGACCCCGTGAGCCGCAGGACCTCCTCCCCGAGGGCGTGCGTTTGGGCGAGCCCGACGTTCTGGCTCGCGGCCTCGGCGATCCGGGCGATCACGTGCACGTGGTTGTAGATCCGCTGGAGCTCCTGGGCGAGCGCGCGGACCCAGAGCTCGGTCTCGGGGATCGATCGACCCGCGGCGCTCTCGCACGCGCCGAGGAAGGCGCTGGTGTGGGCGGCCGAGAGGTGACCCGCCAGGCGTTCGACGCGGAGGACGGCGTCGGGGACCGATCGGCCGACGAGCGAGTCGAGGATCCCCCGGGCCTTGAAGCCCCCGACGGGGACGAGCGCTAGGACCCGTTCCCCGTAGGTCCGGACGTCGAACCGGCCGCTCTCGGGGACCCCCATCGAGATCGGCCCGTACGGGAAGGTGAACACCCCGTAGCCTTCGACGGGCTCGTCGGGGCCAAGCCGAGCGGGGCCCCGGCGCTCCCGCCGGGCGTTCCACAGCTCCACCGGGTCCCGGGCCGGACCGCTCGGGGGGCCGCGGAAGAGCCGGGAGACGCCGTCCGAGTAGTCGTTGAAGAGCGTCAGGGTCCCGTCCGGCGCGGCGTAGGCCACTGCGGGGGGCGACGGTTCCCGCATCGGATCCGCGTCGGCCAGCCGCCACGGCCCCCCGCTCATGGCCCCCTCCCGCCCAGGAGCGACGCGGCCGCGACCACCGCCCTCGAAAGGTAGGGGAGGCTCGCGATTCCGATCGCGAGCGCCACGCCGAGGTTGAGGTAGGCGACCCCGAACCCCCCCTCCCGCTCGGCCCCGACCGCGATCGCGCGGGGGGTCGGGTCCCCGAGGACGATGCGTCCGATCTGCGAGTTGACCCCGAGGAAGGCGATCAGGATGGCGACGGCCACGACGCCCCCGACCCATGGTAGACCGGCCTCGAACGATCCCACCACGATCAACAGCTCGCCGAGGAACGTCCCGAATGGCGGGGCGCCGGTGACCGCGGCCGCCGACAGGAGCCAACCGGCCCCCGTCCACGGCATCGACCGACCGACGCCGGAGAGCTCGTCGATCTTCGACGTCCCTGTCGCGCGGAGGACGTTGCCGGCGCAGTAGAACGCCGCGGACTTCGCGAAGGCGTGGGCCAGGAGGAGGAGGAGCGCTCCGTAGAGGGCCACGCCGCCGATCGCGACCCCGACCACGGCGATCCCCATGACCTCCATGCTCGAGTAGGCGAGCAGCCGTTTGTACGATCGCTGGCGCTGGACGAGAAACGCCGCGACCAGGGCGGTGGCGATCCCAAAGGCGAGCAGCAGGTAGCGGATCGAGGCCGGCGCCGGGGCCGGTAGCACGCGATAGACCCGGAGGAACGCGTAGAGCGCCGTCGGCAGCAGGACACCCGAGAACATCGCCGAGACCGGGGAGGGGGCCTCGGAGTGCGCGTCGGGGAGCCAGGTGTGCATCGGGAAGAGGCCCACCTTGGTGCCGTACCCCACGAGCGCGAGCGCGACGGCCATTTCGACGGGCAGCGTGGCCGGCGGGGGCCGGGCGGCGAGGGCGAACGCGTTCAGGGTGCCGGTGGAGGTGTAGAGCAGGAGCAGGGCGAAGAGGGCGATCGTGAGCCCGGCGGAGGCGATCAGCGTGTAGCGCCACGCGGCCTCGACGCTCGACGGCTTGCGTTCGAGGACGATGAGGAGCGCGCTCGCGACGGTCGTCGCCTCGACGCCGATCCACATCAGCCCGAGGTCGCTCACGACGAGTGTGAACACCATCGAGAAGGCGAACGCGCTGACGAGCGCGTAGTAGACCTGCGGTGTGAGGAACGGCTGGTGGACCGAGCGGAGGTAGCGCTTGGAGTACCAGGATGAGGTCGCGTAGATCCCGGTGACCATGATGAGGAACACGGCACTGAGTGGATCGAGCCCGAGGTACGCTCCCCATTGGCCCGATGTTCCGCTCGCCAGGAGGAACACCGCGGAGAGGAAGGCCGCGAGCGAACCCCCGCGCGCGGACGCTTCGCTCACCCGATCGTTCGGAACGAGCGCCAGCAGGGCCGCGGCCGATGGGCTTGCCAGGAGCCCGAACAGGGCGAGCGTCGGAGCGTCCACCGTCATCCCGTCAGCTCCTCAAGCGCGGACTCCTCCAGGGTCCCCGTGACGTCCCGCTGGATCGACAGGATCACTCCGACGAGGACCACCCCGAGGACGTCGAGGAACACCACGACCTCCACGAACAACGGGAACCCTTGGGCGAACAGCGCGCCGGCGTAGACCACCGCGTTCTCCTCCTCGAGGTAGCCGATCACCTGGACGATCGTGTTCCCTCGCGTGGCGAGCATCAGGAGCCCCTGGAGAAGCAGCACGAACGGGAGCGCCCCTCCGACCTGGGGGAAGGCCGAGGCGAGCGTCTGCTGGAAGACGAACCACGCCACGATTGCGACCGCCACCGCCGCCAGGGCGTGCCCCGTCACGCGGTGCGCGGCATGGCGCTCGCGCATCCTCCAGCGGAACGCCCGGATCTGACGGCGCAACACGTAGGGGATGAACGCCGCGCGGACGACGACGGCGAGCCCCGCGAGGACGGCGAGGTCGACGCTGCGCTCGGTCCAGGCGAGCCAGCCGAGGAGCACCCCCAGGAGGAGCGACTGGAGGGCGATCCCCTGGATCAGCGGATCGATGAACGACTCCGACTGGAGGTAAAGGGCCGTGAGGAGGATCCCGACGCCGACGAGGGCGATGACCTCGGACGGGGAGGGCAGTTACGCCACCCCCAGGACCGCGAAGACGAACACCGAAAGAACGGCGAGTGAGAAGGACAGGGCGAGGAAGTCGCGAATCTTGAACAAACGGACCTTCGCGACCGTGGCTTCGACGAAGACGATCGCGACGATCAGAACGAGGAGCTTGGCGAGGAGAAGCCCGACGTTGGCCACCGCGCCCAGGACGGTCGGGGCGGCGACCATCCCCCACGGGATCAGGAAGACGTTGAGGAAAACGGAGTACAGAAGGAACTGCTTCATCCAGTCGTTCCAGCGGAACAGCCCGAGCAGGCGGCCCGAGTGTTCGAAGACTCGGCCGTCCTCCAGCATGCCGAATTCCATGAGCCCGGCGCTCTCCACAGGTAACTTGCCCGTCTCGGCGAGCAGCAGGAGGAAGAACGCGGCAGTGACGAGGAGATGCGTGGGGGCGAGGTAGGCCGTTAGGGAGGAGGCGAGCAGATTGTTGGTCACGTACGGGCTGTCCGTTCCCGTGATCACGGCGACGGCGAAGAACACCACGATGAGGGTGGGTTCCGCGAACGCCGCGAACGAGACCGTGCGGCTCGCCCCGAGGGCGGTGTAGTTGCTCCCGGCATCGACCGCGGCCAGCAGGGTGACCGTTCCGGCGAGCCCGAAGAGTAGACCGCCTCCGAGGAAGTCGACGGTGGACGCGAAGGGGATCGGGTAGGGCGTGATGATCGGAACGACGATGGCGATCAGCAGGTAGGCGCCGAACGCCGCGAAGGGGCTGGCTCGGAACAGCACCGCCGAATTCGAGGGGAGGAGTGTCTCCTTTCGAAGGTACTTGGCGAGGTCGAGGTACGGCTGGAAGATCGAGGGGCCCGCGCGGGACTCGGTCCACGCCTTGAGCCGGGCCGAGACCCCGGCCACGAGGGGAGCGAGTAGGAGAACGATCCCGGCCTGAAGGACGTTGACGACCTGAGCCACCCAGTCCATTCGTGCCCACTCCGTGCTTCGGGAGCAGGCGTCATTGGCCCAAGGGGCGGTTCGCCGCCGGAGCGGCTGGCGGACGCCTCCGCCGTCTCGAAGTTAGAGGGCCCCCTACTTATTCCTAGCGCCGGGGGGGGTGGGGATTCCGGACCCCTCCAGATCGCCCCGCTGTGCGGGCCTGCGGGCGGGGGGACTACCGGGCATCCCGGAGCCGGCGTCGACCCAAGACCGGCGAGCGGTAGGACGTTCGCCGATGTCCCGCGCGATTCGAATCGCTCCGCGCGAACCGACGAACTACCGGCCGTCGGTCGCCTGCCCGCGGGTCTCGGCCTCGCGCGATCGAAGGTCGGTCCGGATTCGCGGGCCGACGCTCCGCGGGGGCCCTGTCGGCCTCGTCCCGAAGATCAAGGCTCGAGGCCGCTACACCCTCGTTGCGACGGGCACAGGATGATCCCTCGGGACGAGCCGGACCCGGGGGTGTCGCATGAGGCAGGTTCCACCGACTACGCCGAGGCGACTCCCACGTTCCGCAACAGCCGCCGGTACTCGGGCCGCGTGATCCAGGTCACGTTGAGGTACTCCCTGAGATAGCGATCGGGGACCCCGAGGCGCCGAGCCTCCGCGACCGAGAAGGCGTACGCCTCCACCTCAGTCGGGCGATCGGCGTACGATACCTTGCGGCCGGCCCAAAGCTCGCGGCCCTGTCGCCGCTGCAGGATGTGTAGGAACTCGTGGATGATGTCGAGATAGACGTCCATGGAGGGGCTGTTGGCAAGGTGGGACCGGGCCACGACGATTACGTCGTCCCGACTCTCCACCATGCGGAAGCCCGCGGCCCGGACCTCCGGAGGGGTCCTCTGCGGGGCGACGTACATCCACCCTGGGCCATCAACTACCTCGGCCCAGGTACCCCGCGCGATCTCGAGGATCGCCGCGTCGTCCCCGGGATACTTACGGAACGGCACGGTCTTTTCTAGGCCACGGAACACCTCGAGAAGCGGGTGTCGGCCGGCCGGGGTCGCGACCTCCGCCCGAAAAGGCGCGGGCACTCGATACACGTTGAGACGACCCGGTGCGATCTCCGGCAATCGGATGCGGAGGCGGTCCGCTGGGACCGGGCTCCTGCGGCGGGCTATCGCCCGTTTGGGGGGGGCCGTCATGCGGGGACCGGGGGCCTCGGCAGCCGGCCCACAACGGAGACCGTCGGAACGGCCGACATGGTGTTATGGTTCGCCCAACGCGCCAGGATCGGGAACAGCTCCGCAAGTTCCCTCGCCTTCTGCGTCGCCTCATACTCGACCCTCGGCGGGATCTCGTTGAACGACCGACGGACCAGGAAGCCCCGCTCCACCAGGGTCCGAAGCCGTTGGGTGAGCGTCTTCGGCGAGATGTGGAGCCTCTCCTGCAAGGCCGTGAACCTCAGCGGGGTCCCCGGGCTCGAGATCATCACATCCAGAAGATGGAGCATGTGCGGCTGGCTGAGCATCGAGAACAGCTCCCCGACCTGGCATCCCGGGCCCTCATGCCCTTGCGGGCGTCGTTCAGAGTCGGCGACCGAGCCCGAGGCCGGACGAACCGATTTCATGGCGACAATAACTATCCCGAGGGTAGCAATATAGATTGCGAAGCTCAAATATCGCCCGCCGACCCACGATGGAGCGACACCGCTTCCTCGGCCGAAAGTCACTGTACAACTTCACCAGTGGTAGCATAAATACTTTCTAATGTATAGTCATGGGCATGGCCGCGACGAAAATGACGGAGCCGCTGAGCGTCCCGACGACGAAGCTCCTGCCCATGGACCCACTTGGGTCGGGTCGAGTGCCCGAGGCCGCGGTCGATCCTCTCTTCATGGAGCGGTGGTCCCCCCGCGCCTTCTCGCCGGAGCCGCTCGATCGGAGGATCTTGAACAGCGTGTTCGAGGCCGCGCGCTGGGCCCCCTCCTCCGCCAACGAGCAGCCGTGGGTCTTCGTGTTCGCGACTCGCCCGGAGGACCGAGCCCGATTCACGGAAGGTCTCCTGGAGTTCAATCGCGCCTGGGCCTCGAAAGCACCCGTCCTCGCCTACCTGATCGCTCGAAAGAAGATCCGGACCGGCTCTTGGGCCGGTCAACCGAACCCGACCGCCTGGTTCGATTCGGGCGCGGCGTGGATGTCGCTCGCCCTTCAAGCCCAGATGCTGGGAGTTTCCGCCCACGCCATGGGCGGCATCGATCGGGAAAAGGCGGCCGAAATCCTCGGAGTACCAAGGGACGAGTTCGACGTCCTGATCGCGATCGCCTTGGGACGTCGCGCCGATGCGGCCAGTCTTCCGCCGCCTCTGGCCGAGCGGGAGCGACCTAGCCCGCGGCGACCACTGAGGGAGGTCGCTATTGAGGGGCAATTTCCCGAGTCCGGTTGACACCCCGAACGGCGTGACACGACCATCGGTCGGTCTCCCCCGTCGATTTTCCAACGGGGTCTCGCTCGCCGATTGGTCGTAAGCGTTTGCACGATGCGACGTCGAGCGGCCGCGAGGGGATCGTTCCCGGGGAATAGGAGGGTCCGGCATTCACGGATCCCCGCGGGAAGGACCCCCCTCACTCCGCCTCCACGGTCTGGCCTCGGCGGCAGCCAAGACGTTCGATCCGCCAACCAGAGAGGCACCCGCCGGGCCAGCCATTTCTCACGCGCGGGGAGACCGAGGGCACCCACCCCATTCTCGAGGACCATCCTAGAGGGCTCGCCCCGGGGGTCCCCTTGCTCGGGGTTCTCTCAGTTGCGGCCCTCGTCGTCTCATGTCTGAGGTGAGAGCGGTCACAACCCCTGGGGCTACAGCATCGAGGCCGGAGCGGGGCCCCACCGGCTTGCCCAGTCGCTCGACCATGCTACAATGACACAGTACTTTATTGGAGGAATTATCTTGATATCAAAGCGATATGAGACCTCACATGGTAAGCCTTCACTCGATTCGGTACTCGACGAGGGCGCGAACTTGGCTCGGTGACCCCGGCCCGACACCGATGGCCGGGTTGATCGCTGCGGTGGGACTCCTAATGGTCACGTCGGCCATCTTGGTAGGCGCCTCCGGGGGCGCGGTTTCGAAATCATCGACGGTCACCTTCCCATCGGCCCACCTGATCCCCCTCGCGGCGAGCATCACGCTCACTCCATCGAGCGGACCGGTCAACACAACCGTATCGGTCGGCGGGAGCGGGTTCACGGCCAGCGCCACGATCACGATCACGTTCAACGGGGCGACGGTCGCTACCACCCCGTCGCCATGCACCTCGTCCGCGACGGGAACGTTCACCTGCTCCTTCGCGGTCCCCGCGGTGACGGTCGGCGGATATACGGTCAAGGCTACGGACGGGACCCACTCGGCCACGGCCACCTTCACGGTCACGTCGAGTTACTCGTTGCTGACCCACCTTAATCCAACCGCGAACGATTGGAACTTCACCTTCCCCTCGGTTTCGGTGGGCACCGCCCCGGTTGGAGTGGTGGACGACTCCGGGAAGGGCGAGATCTTCGTGGCGAACGGTGCTTCGAACAACGTCACCGTCATCAGCATCGGGACGACCAGCTTCCACCCGACGCCGGGGGTGGTAGCGAACATCCCCGTCGGCACGACCCCCCGGGGAATCACATATGACTCCGTCTCCGGAACGGTCTACGTAGTCAACCTCGCCTCGAAGTCCGTCTCCGTAATCAGCGATGTCTCCAACACGGTGATCGCGACGGTCTCGTTGACTACGTGTGAACCTTACGCGGATGCGTTCGACCCAACGGACTCGGAGGTGTGGGTGAGCTGCCCCAACCTGGGGACTTTGGACATCGTGAGCACGGTCTCGTACACGCTTGTCGGTTCGACGTCCGTTGGCGGCACGGGCCACTGCCCCGAGGGGGTCGCCTACGACGTCACCCAAGGGACCGTGTTCGCGGGCGACGCCTGCATGAACCTGGTCGACGTGGTGAACGCCCCGGGCCGCACCCTAATCACCCAGCTTGCGAGCGGGGGAATGCCTTGGGGGGTCGCGTACGACTCAGGGAAGGGTCAGGTCTACGTCACGCTGAGCAGCGCGTCCGCCGTCGCGGTCTTCGATGCGGCCGCCCCCTACACGTCGATCGCGACGGTCCCCCTGACGGGAGTGGGTGTATCCGATCCGTTGTGGGACGTCTACGATCCCGACGTAAGCGGGGTTTGGATTTCCAATGACAACTCGGGGGCGTCGAGCTCGGTCACGCTCGTCAACGACACCTCGTACGGCACGACGAACTATCCGATCGGCGCCGGTGAGCAGGGAATCGCCTACGATCACACGACGGGGACGATTTGGTTCGCGAGCGGCTCGAGCGCCTCGGTCTTCGAGGCCATGGCGAACCTGAACGCCCCGCTCGGCCTCGTCTACGACTCCGGCAAGAACGAGATTTTCCAGGTCAACGCCTACGCGGATACGGTCAGCGTCTTCGACGCTACCAACCACGCGCTCGTCGCGACGGTCCCCGTGGGCGACGAACCCCTGTACGATGCGTACGACCCGACCCAAGGCTACATCTTCGTAACGAACTACTTCGGCACCTACGGGGTCTCGGTCATCTCGGACGCCACCAACACCGTCATCGCGAGCATCAACCTCGGGGCAAGCTACCTCTTTCCGGAGGCCGTGGTCTTCGATACCACGCAGGGGGACGCCTTCGTCGCCGGGACGGGGACCGGCGCGCCCATCTTCGTGATTCCCGCCAGCACGCTGTCCGTCGCCAGCATCATCCCCTACACCGTGACCTGGCTCGCGTACGATTCGGGGAAGGGGGAGCTGTTCGCGACGACCGGCGGCAACGTGATCGTCTTGGACGCCGCTTCGCCCTGGTCCCTGTTGGCCACCATCACCTTCCCGACGGGAAGCAACCCGTACCAGCTGACGTACGATCCCGCGCAAGGAGAGGTCTTCGTGACGGAGGAGGCGGCGAGCACGGTGGCCGTAATCTCCGATGCTACGAACGCGATCACGCACTCGGTGGGCGTGGGGAACACCCCCTGGGGACTCGCGTACGACTCGGGCAGCGGGGTGGTGTTCGTGGACAACGTGAACGGCGGGAACGTGATGGTCGTCAGTTGCTCGACGAACCTCGTGGTCGCCAAGATCAGCGTGGGGAGTCCGCTGCAAATCGCGTACGCGAGCGGGACCTCGAGGATCTGGGTGGACATGGAGATCCCGGGGACCCTCTGGATCCTCAGCGGGTAAGGTCGGAACGCACTACAGTGGATGCGGCGGGGCCTCGGGATCGAACCGAGGGGGGGGCGGCCGGACCGGGCGGCCCCCGCGCGCATCCGGGGGCAGCCGCGGCCCAGCGGTCTCCCGACGGGCGGGTCGGTCGCTCGGGGGCTCACCCAGAATCGAGACGTACAGCGAGGCGATGCTCCGGCACGCGTCCTCCCCCTCGGCCGTGAGGGTGATGAGCCGCCGGTCTGTCGCGGGGCACTCGACCGCGACGATGTGTCGGTCCGTGAGAAGCTCGAGGTAGCGCGCGAACTGGGTATAGTTCATGTGCGCCGCGCACTGCAGTTGGGTCGGCCGCAGGCTCGTCCCCGCCCGCTCGAGCGCTCCCAGAATCCGCTCGAGGATCGCCAGGTTCACGCGGGACCGATCGATTGGGCTCTGGGTGGCGTTATGGGGCGCTCGGGGCACGTGACGGTCCTCGACCGGCGCCGTTGATGGTAGACTCACGCGGGTCCGAGCGCT
>JASHSI010000048.1 GCA_030040915.1 Thermoplasmata archaeon
AGAGCCCGCAGGAGGTCGAGCCGTGGATCGAAGGGCGGGGGCTCCCCGAGGGACGCGGTCCGGACTACGGCTACTACGCGGAGCGGGCCGCCCAGACGCTCGCCCGGGTCACGGAGGTGTTCGACTGGGACGCGGACCGGCTCCTCGAGTCCGTCCGGCAGCGCACGCTCACGGGGGGCGACGGCGACCGCGCGGCCTCCCCGGCCACGCCTACCGCCTCCGCCACCCTCGACACCCCAGTCGGGGCCGTCGGCACGACGAAGCCCCGCTCCGGCCGAACGAAGAGCCTGCTGGACGATTTCGACTAGCGGTGGAGGTCCGTCCGGCCCCGTTCGGGGCTCGAGTACTCCGGGGTCCACGGCGCATGCTCGCCGCGCAGCGCCACGAGCGCCCCGGCGACGGCGACCGGGATCCCGGCGAGCGCGAGCACGGGCGGCACGATCCCGAGGATCGTCCAGGCGAGGAGGAGCGTGAAGATCGGGATGGAGGCCATCAAGACGGCGGGCAGGATGATTCCGGCCCACTCGATCGCCCGGAAGTACGACGCGGGGGCGAGGCAGAACGTCGTGAGGCCGATCGCCGCCACCGCGAGGGTCGCGGCCGCCGACGGCGGGATGACCCCGGGGGCGCCGCCGGGGAAGAGCGGGCTCAGGGCGACCACGAAGAGGCCCGCAACGAGCGCCGCGTGCCCCGCGAGCGCGCTCGTCGGGGCGTGTCGGCTCGCCCGGGCCATGAACAGGAAATAGAGCGCGATGAGGATCGGCACGATGACCGCGACCGGCACGGCGATCCCCGCGAGGGGGCGCGCCGAGCCCCCGGCGACGATCGTCAGCGACGCTCCGACGGCGCAGACCGCGACGCCCCCGACGAACGCGGGAGAGCGGAACCGCTCCCCGCCCTCCCGGAAGAGCAAGAGGAGCAGGACGGGCGTGGCCACCACGTCGCCGACCAGCGAGAGGAGCGAGGTGTCGATCGCTCCGGCGAGGTAGGTCGAAGCGAGCACGCTGACCTGCATCGCGGCCAGGAGAGCGCCACGAAGCCACGAGCGGGGGTCGAGCCACAAGGCGGTGACCAGCGAACGCCGTCCGGTGGCGAGCGCCGCGAGGGTGAACGCCCCGCCCCCGACCAGGAACGGGAGCGCGAGGAGCCCCGCGGGGGCCGCCGACGGATGGACCCCGAGGACCAGGGGATAGTAGGCCGCCCAGAGGAACGCGGCGACGAGCGCGAGCCCGACCGCGCCGACCGTACGCCGCTCGGCTCCTCCCACAGGCGAGGCCACCGGCCCGGGGATAAGAACCCGAGGTGGTCCGGCGCCCGGCCCGGGTCATGCCGGTTGCCCTCGCCGCGCGAGTCCACGAATCCACGGCGCCGGATGGAGGGAGGTCTCGGCCGGCGGACCCTCGGTCCTGCCGTGAGGTGGGGGGCCCGGTCGGCCGATCGACCAGGAGAACACCGAGTTTCGGGGAACTAGTACCCCGAGAATTCGAGGCCCCGGGCCGGCACCCGGACCCCTTTTCCCCGGGCGACCCGGCCGATCGGGACGGCGTCCTTGGCCCCCGCCCGGGCGAGCCGTCGCCGGAGCTCGGCGAGATGCGCCGGTCGCACCCCCACGACGAACCCGATCCCCATGTTGAACGTCTCGAACATCTCGGCGTCGGCGATGCCGCCGAGCTCCTGAATCCACCCAAACAGCGGCGGGACCGGCGGCCACGCGTTGAGATCGAAGGCGACCCGGTCGGATAGCCGGGCGAGGTTGCGTACCCCGCCCCCGGAGAGGTGGGCGAACGCGGTCGTGCCGGGCTGGTCGGCGAGGGCCTCGCTGATCCCGGTGTAGATCCGGGTCGGGGTCAATAGCTCGCGGCCGATCGGGAGGGACCCCCCGGCCCGAGGGCTCGCGAGGTCGATCCGGTGCTCCCGGATAAGCCGTCGGACGAGCGTCAGGCCGTTCGCGTGGACGCCGGAGGAGGGGATTCCTAGGAGGAGATCGCCGGGCCGAAGTTGGGACCCGGTGACCGGCGTACGACCCCGCGGAAAGAAGCCGAGCGCCGTCCCTCCGAGGTCGTATGCGGTCACGATCTCGGGGACGACCGCGGTCTCACCGCCGAGCAGCATCATCCCGGCCCGGCGGAGGCCCCGCTCGAGCCCCTTGCCGATCTGGGCGAGGATCTCGGGGTCGGGCCGCGGCAGCGATAGGCAATCGACGAGGGCGCACGGTCGGGCGCCCACCGCCGCGAGGTCGTTGGCGTTCACCGCCACGATGTCCTCTCCGACCTCCTCCCACCGGCCCGCCTCGGCGGCGAGGAGGCTCTTCGTGCCTACCGTGTCGGTGGTGACGGCGATCGTCTCGCGACCGATGCGCACGAGCCCTGCGTAATGGCCGGGGAGCAAGACCCGTCGGCCCCGGCTGGGCGGGGGCTCGTAGCGGACCTCCCGGAGGAGCCGGTGGAGGGCTCCGGAGACCTCGGAACGGTTCACCCCGGCACGCGAATAGGTCCACCCTCCCGACGCCGGACCGCCCACGAGCGTCGCGACGGGTTCGGGAGGAAAAGCCCTGTGGTCGGGCGGGGCCGAGCCAACGGCGAGGGTACGGGGGCGGGGACACAAACGGCTATGCTCCCATGCCCCTCGCGCCCGGGATGCCTCGCGCTCGGCGGGAGGAGAAGGCCCCCATGCCGGCGCCTGTCGACGCCGAGGCAGTCTACTCGGGGCGCGCGTTCTGGGGCGGCCGGCTCCAAGCGGTCGACGTTGCGGTCGACGCCGACGGATGGATCGTCGGGGTGGCCCGATCGATCCGGGGCGGCCGCCGGAAGGACTTCGGCGAACGGGTCCTCATCCCGACCGCCACGGACCTCCACGTCCACTTTCGAGATCCGGGCGGGCCGGACGCTGCCGATAGCTTCGAATCGGGCACCCTCCAGGCGGCCCTAGGAGGGGTCGGCCTCGTGGGCGATATGCCGAACACGACCCCCCCGGTCACCGACACGGGGGCCCTCGAGGCGAAGGCCGACCGGACCCGGGGCCGACTCGCGGTCGACGCATTCCTCTACGCGCTCGCGGCGGACCCGTCCCGAATCGAGCGGCTTGGGCGACGGGCCGGCGCGTTCAAGATCTATCTGAGCCCGACGACGGGAGTCGCGACGCCTCCGACGCTCGCGGAGGTCGGCGCGCTCCTCCGACGGATCGCCGGGACCGGGCTCGCCGTCAGCGTGCACGCGGAGCTGCCGTCGGAGTTCGAGCGCGGCCCGATGGCCGAACCGGAGGACACCGCCGCGTGGAACCGCATTCGTCCCCTGCGGGCGGAGATCGGGGCCGTCGAGGCGGTGCTGCGCGCGGCGCCGTCCAGCGTGCGTCTCAATTTCGCCCATATGACCTCCATCGCGTCGACGGAGCGGGTCGCGGCGGCCGGATTCTGCGCCGAGGTCACCCCGCAGCACCTCCTCCTCGCCGCACGGGCGCGGGGCCCGGCCCGGGAGAAGGTCAACCCCCCCCTCCGCACCGAGGCGGACCGCGCGGCGCTGTGGCGCTCGTTCGCCGCCGGCCGGATCCCGCTCGTCGCGAGCGACCATGCCCCCCACCCCGTCGAGCGGAAGGAGGAGCGGTTCGAGCGGGCCCCGAGCGGAATGCCTGGGGTCGAAACGATGCTGCCCCTCCTGCTCGCCGAGGTGCGGTCCGATCGGCTCGCGCTCCCCACCCTGCTCGCGGCGAGCTGCGACCGGCCGGCCCGGTGGATCGGCGCCCCGGTCGGGCGGATCGCACCCGGGCACCGGGCGGACTTCCTGGTCGTCGACTTCACGCGGAGGCGGTCCGTCCGGGCCCGCTCGCTCCATGCCCCCTGCGGCTGGAGCGCGTTCGAGGGGCGCGAGGCGATCTTCCCGCTCGAGC
>JASHSI010000049.1 GCA_030040915.1 Thermoplasmata archaeon
GCAGATCGACCCCGCTCTGCGTCGCGAGCTCGCCGGCGCTGGTTTCGATGCCGGCCGAGAGCGCGAGGAGGAGGACGACCAGGCCGACCGCGAGGCCCACCCCGATGATCGTCAGCACCGATCGGGCCGGCCGCCGCCGGATTGCGTCGAGCGCGTACGCCACGGGCGACCCCCCTCCGGACTACCCGTTCGCGGCCCGCCGAAGTTCCTCGAAGGTCGTCGCGTGGGCCGCCTCTACGTTGTACTTGTGGATCGACTCCTCGCTCACGGTCTCCGCGTTCGCCACGACGTCGTCGGGTAGGCCCGGAAATCGGTTCGGCAGGCTGCCGAGCAAGTCCCGAACCACGTCCTCGACGAACTTCGGACGGCGATGGGCATCGAGGACGACCTTCGCCTCGTCGCCGCGCTTCAGGATCGCGTACGTCGGGCTCGACTGGGCGGCCTCGATCGCGGCGATCATCGCGTCGGCCTCGACCTCGGCGTCCTCGCCGAGCTCGAGCACGAGTCGGGTCCGGTTCCGCTGGTTGTGGGAGATGACCGGGAGATCGGCGAGGCGGGGATCGCCCAGCAGCGGATACTCCGCGCGCAGGAGCTCGCGGCAGGTCTCCATCGCGCACGGACAGGCGGTCATGCCGACCGCCTCCGCGCCGACCGTCCGACGGACCGTGATCTTCCCCTCGCCCCGTCGCCCGCAACCCTCCGCGAGGAGGAGGTACTGTTCGAGGCTCTTCCGACGACCGTCGACCGCGCGGGGCAGGAAGTACTCCGCGCGGGCCCGCACCTCCGACCGCTGCGCGTACGGATGGCGAACGAGCTCCTCCCGGGCGATGGCCGCGCAGAGGCTCTCGAGGCTCGACACCGGCTCCGCGTCCGGCCAATCGACCGAGTCGGCGAGGAGCTCGGCGTTCCGGGAGAGGTCCGAGCCCTTCCGGCCCGGGGGGAGATCGACGGAGATCGAGAACGACGCGCTCAGCGTCACGACCCGGCCCGGTCGCTGGACGAGGACCGGTTTGCGGACGCCCTCGACCCCGACCCGCTGGAGCGCGAGATGGCCGTGCTCGGGGGCCATCGCGTGGACGTCCTTCACGCCGTCGCTCACCCGGGGTGGGCTCAAAAGGGCCTCGGCGGCCCGCCCCTTCGCCGGGCTCCGTTCGGGACGGACCTCGCGGCTATCGGGAGGCGGGTGGGGACTCGATGGTGAGGATGCCCCCGAGGAGCCTCGAGATCACCCAGATGCAGAGGAAGGAGAGGACGAAGACGGTGACCAGCACCACGACCGCCCCGAACAGCTCGATGCCGAGCTGGTGGAGCGCGGAGAACCCCCCGCCGAACAGCAGGCCCGGGGGAAGCGTCGGCAGCCCCGGGTAGCTCGGCAACCCACCGCTGTAGCCGGGCTGGGCGAAGAAGGCGATCATGGCGAGACCGAACAGCCCGCCGAGGAGGTGCCCGGGGAGGAGGCCGACCGGATCGGAGAACCACTTGAACTTGCTGAAGAAGAACTCCCCCGCGAGGAAGAGCGGGCCGCCGATCAGGCCGAGCACCAGCGCGCTCGCCGGGCTCACGAAGCCGGCGAGCGGCGTGATGATGATGAGGCCCATCAGGACCCCGTTGCTCGGGAAGATTAGGCCGGGGTTCTTGCGGCCGCTCAGGAAGTACTGGCACGTCGTGAGCGAGAGCATCGAGGCGGCGGCGGCCACGAAGGTGGTGAGCACCACGACGATCGCCTCGTCGTTGAACTCGAGCACGCTGCCCGGATTGAACCCGAACCAGCCGATCCACAGCCACAGGATCCCGAGGGTCAGCCAGGCCGGGTTCTCCCGGACCGGCGTTTGGGGGCTCTCCTTGTGGCCGCGGGCCCGCTCCTCGCGCCAGATCTGGTAGAGGATGCCGAGCCCGGCCGCTCCCGCCGCCCCGTGGACGACGAGGCCTCCGGCGAAGTCGACCATCCCGAGCTTGGCGAGCCAGCCCGACGGGTTCCAGATCCAGGCGGCCGGGAGGTTCCAGATGAGGATGAAGTAGGGGATCGTGTAGAGCGCGAAGGCGAACTGCTTGACCTTCCCGAGGACGACGACCCCGACGAGCGCGAGCGTCACCGCGGCGAACGCCGTCTCGAACAGGAAGTAGGTACCGACATCGAGCCCCGTCCCGAACCCGCTACTGCCCATCGACCACCAGACGGTGGCGATCGCCGGGGGCACCGCGTTCGAGAAGCCGCCGAGGAGGAGCCCCGGCGAGTAGATCGGGTTCCCGAGGAGTCCGCCGCTGGTCGGGGCGAAGGCGGTGTTGAATCCGATCACCGCCATCACGAACAGGGCGGAACCGGTGATGATCATCGTCTTCTGCAGGCTCGCCCAGAGGCCCTTCCCGAGCTCGCCGACCTCGAGGAAGCCGACGGCCAGCGTCATCGTGAACACGAGGAGGCCCGCGATCAGGACCCAGAGGTTGTTCACCGGGTCGCCGATCATCGGCCCCCGGTGTCGGCCCCGGCGCGACCGCTCGACACGACCCCGGGCCCTTCCCGGGGGTCAGAATCCCGGGCGGTCCGTATTTAGCGGTTCGCTCGACGGGAAGCCCCGGGGTCCGCTCGCCGGCCCGCGACCCCCGGCGCGCGATCGGCCTACTTCGGCGAATGTTATGGGGCAAGGAGGGTGGGACCCCCGCATGGGCGAGGCGCCGGAGGCCGCGGCCCGTCCAACCGCCGGGGTCCACTCTGCCCGCATCTTCTGCGAGGTCTGCGGGGAGGAGACCGACCATCGGATCCTGCGGATCGACCCGCGCGGCCCGGGCCGGCCCGGCCAAGGCCTCGAGGGCGTGGCCCGCTGCCGGGTGTGCCACTGGACCCACCCGTTCCGCGCCCCCGCCGATGCGTCCGTCGAGGTCGACGGGGTCGTCTCGGACGGGCGGACCTCCCGGGCGGAGCGCATCCGGCTCTCCCCGACGGAGCGGGTCACGCAGGGGAGCGACCTTCCCGGCACCGCCGAGCCCCCCCTTCGGGTCCATCGGATCGACCGGCCCGACGGACGACGGGTGAGCTCCGCCCTCCCGAACGAGATCGCCACCCTATGGCTCGTCCCGTTCCGGGGGGACCGGGTGAACGTTTCGATCATCGAGGGCCGCCGGACCCGCACGACGAAATGGACGGCCGAGCCCGGGGCGAGGCTGGAGGTCGGCGGCACCCTCCCGATCGATGGCGAGGGGCTGCGGATCGTCGGCCTGCGGGCGAGGGGCCGCACCTGGAAGGTCCCGGGGGACGCGTTCCCGGCGACCGAGGTCGATCGGATCTACGCGCGACGGAACTCGATGCCGCCAGCAGGCAGGAGCCCTTGGAGCCGGGATCGCGCGAGCCCGAGCTCGCGTGCGAGGGCGATCTCCCGCTCCCCCCGCTCCCGCTCCTCCCCCGGCGTGATGAGGAAGCGGACCTGACCGAGGGCCTCCACGGCCTTGGGGGGGGCTGCCGTCCACCGTTCCTCTCCTTCGAGCTCGATCGTCCCGATCGCGAGCTCGGTCGGGAGGTCCTTCAGGATCTGCTTCGTGCCGTGGATGACCCAGGCACCCCGCGGCACGAACTCGCCGCTCGCCCCCGCCTTCGACACCTGGTCGGCCGATACCCAGAACGCGGAGGCGCTCGCAAGCCCCGCCCGCCACGCCTTCGAGAAGCAGACCCCCCACTGGCAGGCCTCGAGCATCGTCGACTCGCCGACCGGGGGGGAGCCGGGCGGCGGGTGCTTGACGATCACGCTCGGCGCGCCGTGGATGTCCGCGTGGACGTAGCGGTCGTCCGGTTTCAGGTACCGTCGGACCAGTAGGTCGTTCGAGGCGGCATCGCGGCCGCCGATCACGAGGACCCGCTCCGAGGTGAGGAACCATCGGTGCTTCTCGAACCACCGGGGGGTCGAACGACGGCCCCCTTCCGTCGGCGACGCCGGGGTGCTCCCGGGGGTCGGGAGGCGACCCTCGGCGAGCCGCGCATCGGTCTCCGCGAGCGCGGTTCGGGCGCCGTCGAGCTTGGCGCGGAGGACCCGCGCCTCCTCGAACAACGCCTGGGCCGAGGCGCGCAGCGGCGGCCCCCGGAGGATGGTCAAGCGCCGGCCATCGAGGGTGACCTCGACGGTGCGGTCCCGCTCGTCCGCCTCGGCGTCCGCGACCAGCCGCTCCACCTCCGGGAACCGCGCGAGGATGGTCTCGGCCTCCGAGCGCTTCCGGTCCGCCTCGTTCGACAGCGCGTCGACCGCGGCCAGTTGCTGGGCCCTCTGTCGAAGCAGCTCGGCGACCCCGCCGGGTTCCGAGCGGGCCGGGCGGGCCGAGGCGACGGCCGGCAGTCCGCGGAAGTAGAGGAGCGCCGCCTCGGAGAACGAGTCGAACGCCTGTTCGGCGATCGTCGGGTCGCCGGCGAGCCGTCGCGACGGGAACGGTTCGACGTCGACCAACAGTTCGCCTCGACGGTAGAGGTGACCCCGGGGGCGGTCGCCGACCTCGGCGACGATCTCGCGCACGCAGCCGTGGATCGCCTCGGCGGAGCGTTCCGGGTCTTCGGTGGCGGGCGAATTGCCCGACAGGCCGGTTCGCGCGAGGATCTCCTCCGCGACCGGTCCCCCGAACGTCAACCGGGCCGCGAGGGTGGTCGCCCGGTCGGTCCGGGACGATTCGAGGGCGGCCTGGATCTCCGCGGCGCTCGCCTGCCACGGGTCGGCGCGCCCGGGGGGAGGGGCGTACTCCGCGCCCACCCGGACCGACCGGTGCGCCCAGGTCTTGCTGCGGAGGGCCGCGACGATCTTGCCGCCGCGCGCGACCACGAGGTTCCCCTGGCCGAACAGCTCCACCGCGAGGAGGCACGAGGCGTCCGCGGCGGCCACGAACTCGACCTCGAGGTAGCGTTCGCCCCCGGGTTCGGTGGCCCGGTCGAGACGGGTGCCGACGAGGAGCCGCCGCAATTCCCGCGCCATGGGCGAGAGGCCCTCGGTCGCCTCGGTCCGTCCGACGAGCGCGGCGAAGCGGCCGGGCACGATCACGAGGTCCCGTCGGCCTTCGCCCGGGACCCGCAGCGCGATCGACCAACCTGGCCCCGGGTGGTCGAACACCTTGTCGACGCGGGCGCGCGACAGGGAGCGGATCTCGCGAACCAGGGCCCGCGTGTCGAGGGCCGTGAACCGGTCCTTCAGCGGTCCCGGGCTCGGTTCGGCCATCGCCCCCTCCTCCCGGGCCCGGTTCGACGGGAGTACGGCTTAACCTCTTCCCCGATTCGCCCGCGGGATGGACCCGGCGGCGGTCTCGGCGGAAGCGGCGTGGCGGGCCAAGGCGCGTTCGTTCGCCGAGCGGGAGCTCCTCCCGATCGCGGCGTCCATGGACCTCCGCGATGAGGCGCCGTCCGACCTGAAGGACCGGCTGGCCCGCGAGGGGTTCCTGGGCGTGGGCCTGCCCCGCGATCGGGGAGGCCAGGGCGGGGACGCCCGATGCACGGCCGCGGTCATCGAGGAGCTCGCGCGGGCGAGCGCGGCGGCGGCGACGCTCGTCTCGGTCCACCTCGCCGTGTGCGCCCAGCCGATCGAGCGCTGGGGCAACGAGGCCCAGAAGGCCGACTACCTCCTCCCGCTCGCCGAGGGCCGGTGGCTCGGGGCCTTCGCGCTGACCGAGCCGGGGGCCGGCTCCGACGCCGGCAATCTCGCCACGAGCTACGTCCGGGAGGACGGCGGATTCGTGCTGAACGGTTCGAAGATGTTCATCACGAACGGCGCGCGGGCCGACCTGCTCCTGACGTTCGCCCGCGCCCGGGACGGGCCGTCGGCGGGTCGGATCTCCGCCTTCCTTCTCCGCCGGGGTACGCCGGGATTCACCGCCCCGCTGCGGCTCGACAAGCTGGGACTCCACGGGAGCGAGACGAACGGCCTCCAATTCGACGGCGTCCGTCTCCCGCCCGGGGCGCTCCTCGGGCCGGAAGGGAAGGGGCTCGCCCTCGCGCTCGCGGCCCTCGCCGAGGGACGCATCGGGATCGCCGCGTGCGGGCTCG
>JASHSI010000050.1 GCA_030040915.1 Thermoplasmata archaeon
CGGGCGGAGACCGGGCCCGGCGCCCGCCGCGCCCTCGAGGCTAAATACCCCCTCCCCTAGCGGGCCGCTACCCGTGAGCCGAGGACCCCCCACGCGGGGTTCCGCTGACGCGAGGTGACCGGATGGCGCGACCAATCTACGTACGGTTCGAGACGCCCGCCGACCTGGCCGACAAGGCCCTGCAGCTCGTGCAGATCGCGAGCGAGACCGGAAAGCTCCGCGTCGGCACCAACGAGGTGACGAAGTCGAGCGAGCGCGCCGAGGCGAAGCTCGTCGTCATGGCCGAGGACGTCGACCCGGTCGAGATCCTCATCCATGTCCCGATGCTCTGCGAGGAGAAGCGCATCCCCTACCTGTACGTCCCCAAGAAGCAGCGGCTCGGCCAGTCGGCCGGGCTCACGAAGTCGGCCGCGAGCGTCGCCATCGTCGAGGCCGGTGAAGGGAAGGGCCTCCTCGAGGAGATCGCCCAGGGCGCCGCCGGCCTGAAGAAGTAGGAGCGCGGGGCGGGAAGGGCGCGGGGTCCGCATGGTCGAGGAGAAGGGCTCGCCGGCCGAGGTCGTCGAGCTCATCGGCCGGACCGGCATGGCCGGCGAGGCGACCCAGGTCAAGGTCCGCGTGCTCGCGGGCCGGGACCGCGGCAAGATCATCACCCGCAACGTCGCCGGGCCGATCCGCCTGGGCGACGTGCTGATCCTCCGCGAGACGGCCCGGGAAGCACGCAAGCTCTCGGTCCGGTAGGGGGCCCGGGAAGATGGTCGTCAAGCGCCAGTGCTCGTTCTGCGCCGGCGAGATCGAGCCCGGGACCGGGACGCTCTTCGTCAAGCGCGACGGCACGGTCTTCCAGTTCTGCTCCTCCTCCTGTCGGAAGCAGCAGCTCCATCTGGGCCGGGTCGGCCACCGACGGAAATGGACGCAGGCGTACAGCCAGAAGCGCGCGGCCGAGCACAGCGCCGCCATCGCCCGAGGCCGGGCCGCCGCCCCTTCCTCGGCCGCCGGGAAGCCGTCCGGGACGGCGCGGTCGGGGGCCCCCAAGGCACCGGCCCCCGCGGCGGCGCCGGCGACCCCTAAGCCCGAGGGTGCGACCCCATCGGCGCCCCCCGCGATCTCCCCGCCCTTGGCCCCGGCCCCCGCGGCCCCCGTGACCGAGAAGAAGGAGGCGCCCGCTACCCCCCGCCCGAAGCCCGCCCCCAAGGCGGAGTCGAAGCCCGCTCCATCGGCGAAGTCCACCGCCCCTTCCGGCGAGGGGAAGGAGACCTCCGACGCGCCCGCGAAGAAGTCCGCAGAGAAGAAGCCCGCCGCCGAGGGCGAGGAGAAGCCCGCGGCGAAGCGCCGCCCCGCGAAGAAGTCGGACGAGACCAAGGCCGCCAAGGACGACGCGAAGGCCGACGCCCCGTCCGGAAAGCCGTAGGTCGGCGACCCGCGGGGGTCCGCTTCCACTCCATCGCCGAGCTTGAAAGCCGGCGGGCCGCTGCGGAGGAGGCATGCCCCCGCCCTCCGCCCCGTCGGACGTCCCGTGGGTCTCCGCGAGCGACCTCGCCGAGCAGGTCTACTGTCCTAGGGCCCTCTGGTACCGGCACCATCCGCCGGACTTCCCGGCGTCCGGCGCGGCGGAACGCTCGGCCGAGCGGGGGGCGCGCTACCACGCCCGCGCCCTCTCCGCCGTCCAACGCCGCGAGTCGATCGGGCCGGCCCTTCCCTTGGCGCTCCTCCTCCTCGGGCTCCTCCTCCTCGTCGCCCTCCTGCTGTCGGGAGCCGTGTGATCGCGCTCCCCTCGGAGGTCGATCTCCTCCTCGCGCTCCTCGGGCTCGCCCTCGTCGCGGCCGGCGCGTGGAGCTTGAGGAACTGGCTCGTCGGCCGGCACTACGGCACGCTCGAGTACGCCGACACCGGCGACCGGATCGACCGCGCCCTTCGCGCCCCCCGCTACCGCCTCTCGGGACGGCCCGATGAGCTCCGTCGCCTCCCCGACGGGCGTCGGGTGCCCGTGGAATGGAAGAGCACGGCCGGCCCGCCGCGGGGTCCCCATCCGTCCCACCGCGCGCAGGTCCTCGCCTACTGCCTGCTCGTCGAGGAGGCGAGCGGCCGCGCCCCGCCGTTCGGGGTGCTGCGCTACTCGGACGGGGCCGAGTACCGGATCCCCTGGGACGGGAGCACGCGGGAGGAGGTCCTCCGGCTCCTCCGGGAAGTGCGACGGCCCTACGACGGGCGGGCCACCCCGACCGCCGGAAAGTGCGCCCGCTGCCGATGGGCGGCCGGCTGCGACGCGCGGATCGACCGAGCGGCCTAGACGCGGTGCGAGAGGAAGACCTCGCAGACGTAGGGGAAGTCGACGGCCCCCCGCCCGCGGGTCTCCGCCGAGGAGTCGAGGAGTTCCTCCACGGCGCGCCGGACCCCGAGGCGTCGCTCCTCGGGGAGGAGGCCGATGAAGCTGACGGAGAGGGCGCGTTCGGCGACCTGCTCCCGGGTCAGGCGGTGCACGAAGCGGAACTCCTCCCGGACGAGCGGAGCGAACCCGACGCCGGGGCGGAAGGCGCTCCTCCAGGCGCCGCCGGACGTCCTCGGGGTGTCGCCCCGGAACTGCTCGAGGATCCGTCCGAACCCGGCGACCCACCGGATGGATTCGTCCCGGCGGTTCCACACGAGGCCGACCCGGCCGCCGGGCCGGAGCACTCGGTGGAGCTCGGAGAGCGTCGGTTCGGGGCGGAACCAGTGGAACGCCTGGCCGGCGACGACGGCATCGGCGGACGCCGCCGGCCGCGGGATCCGCTCGGCCGTCCCCCGAAGCACCCGGACCCCGGGCAGCTCGCGGCGAAAGACCCTCCGCATCCCGAGCATCGGCTCGACCGCCCGGATCCGGGATTCCGACGGGAGGAGCGCCCGGGTGAGCTTGCCGGTCCCCGCGCCGAGCTCGATCACGTCGGCGCCCGGTGCGAGCTCGAGCTCCTCGACCAGGCGGGCGATCGCCTCGGCGGGGTAGTCGGGGCGGCTCCGCTCGTAGACCTCGGCCACCCGGCCGAACGCCTGGACCGCCGGGTGGACCGTCGATCGGGGGCGGGTCGCTCGGACCATTGCCGGTCGAGCGGCCGGGGCCCAAAATCTTTTGGCGGGAGCCGGCTCGGGCGAGGAGGATGCCGGGAGAGGGCACGGTCGAGCGGACGCTCGTCCTCGTGAAGCCGGACGGCCTGAAGCGGGGCCTCGCCGGGGAGATCGTCGGGCGGATCGAGCGCAAGGGCCTCAAGCTCGTCGCCGCGAAGCTCCTCCAGGTCCGACCCGAGATCGCGGAGAAGCACTACGCGGAGCACGCCGGGAAGCCGTTCTACCCGGGGCTCCTCCAGCACATCACGAGCGGACCCGTCCTCGCCCTCGCCGTCGAGGGTCGCTCCGCGATCTCGGTCGTCCGCCTGCTCGTCGGGGCGACGAACCCGCAGACCGCCGCCCCCGGCTCGATCCGGGGGGACCTCGCGCTCGCCGTCACCCCGAACCTCATCCATGCCTCCGACGCGCCGGCCTCGGCCGAGCGCGAGCTCGCCCTCTACTTCGCCGCGGGCGACTACGTCGCCTACCGGCGGACCGACGAAGAGCTCGTGTGATCGCCGCCGGGCCGATCGACCGCGCCGAGCGGGCCCTCCGGGCCGGCCGACTGGTGGTCTACCCGACCGACACGCTGCTCGGGCTGGGCGCCCGGGCCCTCGATCCGGGCGCGGTCGACCGCCTTCTCCGCGCCAAGGCGCGCTCGGCCCGGGTCCCGCTCTCCTTCGCGGTCTCCTCCTACGAGGAGGTCGAGCCGTGGGCCGAGCTCGACGCGGCGTCCCGGACCGAGATACGCCACCGGCTTCCCGGTCCGTACACCCTGCTCCTGCCGGCGAGCGCGGCGGCGCGTCGGTCGCTGGCCCCGGGGCTCGTCTCCGCCGAGGGGAAGGTCGGGGTCCGGATCCCGGACCATCCGGTGGCCCGGGAGCTCGCCCGCCGCGTCGGCCCGGTCGTTTCCACGTCGGCGAACCGGCACGGCGTCCCCCCATCCCGTTCGATCGCCGAAGCCCGCGCCGCCTTCGGTCGCGAGGTGGCGGCGTACCTCCCCGCCGTGCCCCCGCCGAGCGGCCGTCCCTCCGAGATCGTCGACCTTGCCGGCGCCCGGCGCCGGGTCACCCGCCGGAGCTAGTCGATGGGACCGAAGCCCGAGGAGCTGGGACGGTGGCGCGAAGCGGCCCGCATCAGCGCCGAGGCCCGCCGCGCCGGGGCCCGGGCGGCCGTGCCGGGCGCCCGGCGCCGCGACGTCGCGGAGGCGATCGAATCGGTGATCCGCTCCGCCGGGGCCGAGCCCGCCTTCCCGGCGAACCTCTCCCGGAACCACGAAGCGGCCCACTACACCCCGTCCCCCGGGGACGACGCGCTCCTCGAGGCCGGTGACCTCCTCAAGGTCGACGTCGGCGCGCACCTCGACGGGGCGATCGCCGATACCGCCGTGACGGTGGAGGTCGGCGGGGGCCAGCGCCACCGGCACCTTCGCGATGCCGTCCACGATGCGGTGGAGGCCGGGATCGGCGAGGTCCGGGCGGGGGTCCGGGTCGACGACATCTCCCGGGCGATCGAGCGGGCGATCCACGCGCACGGCCTCAAGCCGATCCGCAACCTGACCGGCCACACGATCGAGCGCTACCTGTTGCACGCCGGGAAGGCGATCCCGAACGCCGCCGGCCTGAGCGCGGACCGGCTCGAGGAAGGGGAGATCGTCGCCATCGAGCCGTTCGCCACGAACGGGGCGGGCATGATCGAGAACGGCCCGTTCGGCAACATCGTGCGGTTCCGTCGGGAGCCCGACGACGCCGGGCCCGTCGCCGGCGGTTGGTACCGGCGGTTCAAGACCCTCCCGTTCACGCTCCGGTGGGTCCCTCCGTCGGAGCAGAAGGAGTTCGGCAAGGTCCGACGGCACCTGCAGACCTACGCCGTCTTCGTCGAGCAGGGCGGGGGCCTCGTCGCGCAGGAGGAGCACACGGTCCTCGTGGGGAGCTCCGGCGGCGAGGTACTGACCCGCTGACGGGGAGGGGCCGTCCCGCCGACCGGGCGGCGGCAGGGTCGCCCGACCCTCACCTCGGGGTTACTCCCATCGCAATATTGAAGGCCTAGGCCGCCGGCGGGGGGCCGATGGCGGAGTCGCCGAACTCGGTCCCGCTGCCGGCCCCCCCGGCGCTCGACCGGAGCCGGACCCGGGCCGTCCTGATGATCCTCTCGGCGGCCGCCCTGATGGTCACCTACGTGGAGACGATGATCATCCCCGGCCTCGTCCGCTTCCAGACGTTCTTCGGCAACGCCCCGTACTCGAGCGTCACGTGGATTCTCTCGGCCTACCTGTTGGTCGGGGTCGCGTTCACCCCGATCGCCGGGAAGCTCGGCGACATCTACGGGAAGAAGCGGGTCCTCGTCTGGATCCTCGCGGTCTACCTCGTGGCCGTGAGCCTCGCGGGGTTCAGCCCGAACCTCGGGGCGGCGTTCGGGCTCGACCGCGCGAACCAGCTCTACGTGTTGATCGGGATTCGCGGGGTCCAGGGGGTCGGGATGGCGATGTTCCCGCTCGCCTTCGCCCTGATCGGCGAGGAGTTCCCGAAGTCCGAGGTCGCCCAGGCCCAGGGGATCGTCTCGGCGATGTTCAGCGCCGGTGCCTCGATCGGCCTCTTCGGCGGCGCGTGGATCACGCAGACGTTCGGCTGGCAGCTCACCTACCACACCGTGATCCCGCTCGCCGCGGTCGTCCTCGTCCTCACGATCGTCTACCTCCAGGAATCGCGGGTGCGCCTCAAGCAGGCGATCGACGTGCCGGGCTCGATCCTCCTCGGCACCACGCTCGCCCTGTTCCTCCTCGGGCTCACCGAGGGGCCGACGTGGGGATGGGCGAACTGGTCGGGGACCCGGATCGCCGGGGTCGCCTTCGGGACCCCGGAGCTGTTCGTCCTCTCCGCCGTCACCTTCGTCCTCTTCCTCGTCTGGGAGAAGCGGGCCGCCCTGCCCGTCGTCGACTTCCGCAAGCTGGCCGAGCGGAACATCCTCCTGTCGAACCTCATCGGCCTCTTCGCCGGGATCGCGATGTTCCTATTGTTCGTCGGCGTCGTCGCGCGGGCCGAGGCGCCGAGCCCGACCGGCCTCGGCAAGACCCCCCTCGACTTCGGCTTCTACAGCCTTCCCACGACGGTGACGAACATGATCGTCGCGCCGTTCGTCGGGCGGTGGGTCGGACGCTCCGGGCCGAAGTACCCGATGATGCTCGGGGGCCTCCTCGTGGTCGCCGGCGGGCTCCTCTTCACCGGGTGGAACGACCAGGTCCTCTACCTCGTCCTGTTCACGATCCCGGTGATGACCGGGATCATCGTGATCTTCATCGCGATGATCAACCTCGTCGTCGTCTCGTCCCGGCCGGCGGAGACCGGCGTCCAGACGGGGATGAACCTCACCTTCCGCAACCTCGGCACGGCGATCGGCCCGGTCGCGGGGTCGACGATCCTCGCGAGCGTGCTGACGACCTACTCCAAGACCCTCTCGATCGGTCCCGGCGTCACGCTCACGCTGAGCTACCAGGCCCCGGGCAACTCGGCGTTCGAGCTCATCTTCGCCCTCATCGCCGCGCTCGGCGCGGTGAGCTTCCTCCTCTCCCTGCCGATCCGGAACTTCCGGATCCTCCCCGACGGCCGCCGCGTGCCCACCGGAGGGTCCGCCACGGTACCGGCGCCGCCGGCCGCCCCCCCGGTCCCGGCCGTCGAAGCGTAGCTCGAGCGCTACCCGGCGCGGCCCTCGAGCTTCGCGCGGGCGGTCTTGGCGCCCTCGACCATCGCGCCGAGCTTCTGCCAGGCGACGTCGAGCGATCGGGTCCTTAGCCCGCAGTCCGGGTTCACCCAGATCCGGGCGGGGTCCCCGAGGTGCTTCGCCGCCCGCTCGATCCGGTCGGCGACGAGCGCCGGGGTCTCCACCTCGTCGCGGTGCACGTCGAGGACGCCGAGGCCGATCTCGCGGTCGTCGCCGTACTCGCGGAACAGCTTCAGGATCTCGTAGCCGTCGTGGCGGGCGGTGTCCCGGTTCGCGAACTCCCACGCCCACTGGCGGCAGCGCTTCGCCCCGAGGATCGCGGGAAAGAGGCTCCTGTAGTCGGAGAAGCAGATGTGCATGGAGAACTCCGCATCGAGCCCCTCGGTCGCCGCGTTGAACCCCTCGGCGACGAGGTCGGCCTCGTCCGGGTGCGTCCCGGCCGCCGGCTCGTCGATCTGGATGAGCCGCGCGCCTCGGTCGACGAGCGCTCGGAGCGTCGGGCGAAGCGCCTGCCGCGCGATGTCGATCACGAACTCGGCGCGGGCCGTGCGACGGGCCTGCCGGCCCTTCCAGCCGGCCTGACGGGCGAGGTAGTGCTCGTCGTACGACCATTCGGCGAGGGTGTAGGCCCCGGTCACGGGGATCTTCGGGAGCCCCCGCGCATGGGAGCGGACGAAGTCGAACTCCTCGAGGTGGTAGGGGCGTTCCAGTCGGACCGGCCCGGTCGCCGCCGCCTTCCGGTAGTACTTGTTGTCGAACGAGCGGACGTGCCCCAGGAACTCGAAGCCGCCCATCTGGCGGATCGGGTACTCGTACATCTCGATCCGCCGGGCCTCGCCGTCGTAGACCCGGTCGAGTCCGACCTTCTCGAAGAAGCGGAGCGCGAAGAGGGCCCCCAGATCGCGCACGGCCTCGTCGGCCGCGCCGTCCGGCGCCCCGGCGAGCCAGCGCTCGGCCTGGGGCCCGGCGCCCTCGGCGAACGCGAGCCGGGCGTTCCAGCGGTCGAGCTCCTCGCGGGCCCTCGCGTCGATCGGCCTCCCGTGCTGCCCCTGGAGCTGCCAACGGGGCTTCGCGAGGCTTCCGATCTCCTGGGTCCGGAAGAGGGGGGGCGCGCTCATCGGCCGGACCCCCCCGGCGACAGGAGGCGACGCGCGTTCGGAAGGAGCTCGAGTTTGCGGACCGCCGCCTCGTACGGGAGGAGGTCGAGCGGGGCCCCGGCCCCGAGCCACACCGTCGGGGGGGCGAGTCGCCCCTCGACCTCCCGGACGATCCGGGCGATCTCGCCCGGGTCCTCGGCGAGGGTGGTCCGGGGGTCGAGGATCCCGAGTCCGAGGGACTTTCCCCGGAAGGAGGTGGGGATCTCGCCGGGGTCGGTCTCGGACAGGTCGAACCCGACGGCCCCGACCGGGAGCCGGGGGAGGACCTCCGTCCCCCCGTTCGGCGGGGCGAAGAACGTCCAGACGATCGTGGGTCGGGAGCCGGCCGCGGCCGCGATCGAGCGGTACGCCGCGATCGTCGCCTCGGCGAGCGGGCCCTTCGGTGGCTCCACCACGAGGAGCGGCTCCTGGAACTGGAAGGCGCCGTAGCCCAGCCCCGCGAGCTCGCCGACCTCCTCGGCGAGGAGCCGGCCGAACCGGTGCGTGAGCGCTTCCCGCGTCTCCCCCGAGCGGTTGTCGAGTAGCCCCGCGAAGGTGTAGGGGCCGGGGAGCGTGACCTTCCGGCCGGCCGGGGGGACCTCGCCGGCGCGTGGGAGCCGGGGCGCGATCGCGCCGGCGCGGCGCTCCGGGGGCGCCCGAAGGATCGGCTGGCGGTAGAAGGTGTTCGTCTCGAACCACCGGGTCACCGGCCCGACGGTGAACCCCGGCCACGCCTCGGCGAACGGGCGGAAGAGGTCGGCCCACTCGAGGTACCCGCCGGCGGGCGGGTCGAGCCCAAGGCGTCCCTCGAGCGCGGCGATCGCGCCCTCCGTCTCCCGGTACAGCGCCGAGACCTCGGCCGGGCTCGTCCGGCCGCGGTCGAGGTCGCGGGTCGCGGCGACGAGGGCTTCCGACCTCGGGAACGGTCCGGTCAGCGTCGTGTGGACGGTCATCGGAGTTCGCGGGCGAGCCGGGCGCTCGGTTTAACGGTGGCGGGAGCCGGAAGGCGAAACCGCCTTGCGCGGCGAGAAAAGTGCGCCGTCCGCGGAGAGCTCTCCCGTCGAGGGAATCGACGTCCGTCGAACGGCACGAACGTCCAACCAAAGGGTTATCTTTCGACCTTCGCGTCCGGAATGGGCCGATGGCGCAGGCGGCCGAACCCGAGGTCGGAGCGGAGCCTCCGACCCGTCGGAAGGGCCGCACGGCGGCGCGCGAGGCCGGCCGGACCGAGGCGATCAGCGAGCGGTCGCTGAAGCTCGCGCGCTTCTACCAGGGGAAGATCGAGACCGTCCCGAAGGTGCCGGTCCGCAGCCTCGCCGACTTCTCGCTCTGGTACACCCCCGGCATCGCGGAGGTCTCCCGCCAGATCGCCGCGGAGCCGGACCGGGCGTTCGAGCTCACCGGCCGCTGGAACACGATCGCGGTGGTCACCGACGGCAGTCGGGTGCTCGGCCTCGGGGACATCGGCCCCCGGGCCGCCCTCCCCGTGATGGAGGGGAAGGCGCTCCTGTTCAAGTTCCTGGGCGGGGTCGACGCGATCCCCGTTCCGGTCGACACGAGGACGGCGCCGGAGCTCGTCGAGACCGTCCTGCGCCTCGCCCCCGCGTTCGGCGGGATCAATCTCGAGGACATCGCCTCGCCGAAGTGCTTCGAGGTGCTCGAGGAGCTCCAGAAGCGCCTGCCGATCCCGGTCTGGCACGACGACCAGCTCGGGACCGCCGCAGCCACGGTGGCGGGGCTCCTGAACGCGCTCCACCTCACCGACCGGTCGATCGGGTCGACCCGGACCGTGCTCCTCGGGGCCGGGGCCGCGAACATCGCCACGGCCCGCCTCCTGATCGCGCTCGGGCACGACCCGCGCCGGATCACGCTCGTCGACCACCGGGGGATCCTCCACGGGGAGCGCGACGACATCGACGAGATCATGCTCCACAACCGCTGGAAGTACCGGCTCGCGCTGCAGACCCACGGGGGCGGCCGGACCGGCGACCTCGACTCGGCCCTCGAGGGAGCGGACGTCCTCCTCGCGGCGTCGACGCCCGTACCGGGGACCGTGACCCCGGAGCACGTCCGCACGATGGCCGCCCGACCGATCGTCTTCGCGCTCGCGAACCCTCTCCCCGAGATCTGGCCGGCCGAGGCGACGGCGGCGGGCGCGGCGGTGGTGGCGACCGGCCGCTCCGACTTCCCGAACCAGGTCAACAACTCTCTCGTCTTCCCGGCCGTCTTCCGGGGCGTTCTCGACGCCCGGGCCCGCTCGATCCCCGACGATCTCGTCCTCACGGCGGCCCGGGAGCTCGCGAGGCACGGGCGGGACGCCGGGCTCTCCGCCGACCACTTGCTGCCGACGATGGACGAACGGTCCGTCTTCCCCCATGTCGCAGCGGCCGTCGCGGAGAAGGCGGTGGAGCTCGGGCTCGCCCGGCACCGCCTGACGCGGGAGGAGTACTACGCTCGGGCCGTCGAGCGGATGGGCCGCGCGGCCCGCCTCGTCCGGACCCTCGCGAAGGGGGGCCTCACCGATCCGATGCCGGACGAGAAGGGCCGTCGGAAGCGTACCGCATGACCGAGAACCAGACCCCGGAAGCGCCCCCGGCGATCCACCTTCGACCGGCGACAACGAAGGACATCCCGTCGCTCGTGCCGCTCCTCGTCCGCCTGAAGCGGCTCAACGAGGAGTTCGACCCGCTCCTCAAGGTCCGCGAGGACGCCGCGGAGCGGGCCGCCGAGGTGCTCGCCGCCGACATCGCGAACCCGAAGGCCGTGGTGCTGGCGGCCGAGGGGGTCGGCCCCGACAAGGACCGGATCGTCGGCGTGGTGCGCGCCCAGGTCCGGGAGCGGAAGTTCTACTTCCCCGAGAATGAGGGCGTGATCCTCGACATCTACCTCCTCCCGCTCTACCGTCGCCGGGGGGTCGGGGAGTTCCTCCTCAAGGAGACGACCGCCCGGTTGAAGTCGCTCGGCGCCGGCGTCGTCACCGCCGAGTTCCCGACGCAGAACGAGATCGCGGTCCGATTCTACCAGAAGCGGGGGTTCCGGTCCATCACCTCCCTCCACGCCCGCTCGCTGTAGCCGCCCGCCCCCGGGCCCGACGGGGGCCCGGCTCCCGTGGCCGGGCGCTCGGCCGGCCCGATCCCCGCCTTCTCCGGAGGGCGAAGCTATAGTCCGGGCGGCTTGGTCGCCGGGCGATGCCCGCGCGCGCGACCGCCGAGAGCGCCCCCGCCGAGCCGAAGTACCTGCGGCGGGGGAAGGTCAAGGAGGTCTACGAGATCTCCCCCACCGAGCTCGAGTTCCGCTTCACGAACGACATCTCCGTCTTCGACAAGCACATCCCGAGCGAGATCCCCCACAAGGGGGAGGCGCTCGCGCAGACCGCCGCCCACTGGTTCGAGCTCTGCGGCCGCCTCAAGGTCCCGCACCACTACCTGCGCCTCAATGGGCCCCGGGCGATGCGGGTGCGCCGGGTCCGGATCGTGCCGAAGCCCGCCACGCTCGGGCCGAACCCGAAGGACTACCTCGTGCCGCTCGAGTTCATCATGCGCTACTACCTCGCCGGCTCGATGTGGGACCGGGTGAAGGCCGGCAAGGTCAAGCCCGAGGAGCTCGGGTTCAACGGCGGCCAGCCGCTCCGCTACGGCGAGGCGCTCCCCGAGCCGTTCTTCGAGATGACGACGAAGCTCGAGGCGGTCGACCGGCCGGTGACGACCGCCGAGGCGCTCTCCCTCGCCGCGATCGACAAGGCGCGCCTCCGCGAGATCGAGGAGATGATCCGCAAGATCGACGCGGCGATGTCGAAGGAGATCGAGCCGAGGGGGCTCCTCCATGTCGACGGCAAGAAGGAGTTCGGGGTCGATTCGGACGGCCGGGTCATGGTCGTCGACACGTTCGGCACGGCCGACGAGGACCGATTCTGGGACAAGGGGGCGTACGAGCGGGGCCGGCAGGTGGAGTTCTCGAAGGAGTTCGTCCGCCAGCACTACCGGACGAGCGGCTACTACGACGCGCTGATGCAGGCGCGCGAGGGCGGCGCGGCCGAGCCGGCGATCCCGCCGCTCCCCCCACTCGTGATCGACGAGGTGAGCCGGCTCTACACGACGGTATTCCAGCGGCTCACCGGGGAGCCGTTCCGCTCGACCGACGGGACCTCGGCCGGGGTCAAGTAGGCCGCCCCGGCCTCCGCCCATCCTCCGGCGTTTCTCGGGCCTCCCCTCCCTTTATCTCTCCGACCGTCGGTCGGCGGCCGTGGTCCAGAAGAGCGCCACCCGAGCATCCCCCCCCGCGCCGGCCGAGGAGCCCCCGAAGCACGAGGTCGCCCTCGAGGACCTCGCGGGGGTCGGCGCCACGACCGCCGACAAGCTCCGCGAGGCCGGCTACACCGACCTCATGGAGCTCGCGACCGCCTCCCCGGGCGACGTCGCGGAGGCGGCGGAGATCGGCGCGGCGGCCGCCCAGAAGATCATCGCCGAGGCGCGCCGGCTCGCCGATGTCGGGAGCTTCGAGAACGGCACGGTCCTTCTGGAGCGGCGCAAGAAGCTCGGCCGGATCAGCGCGAGCTCGAGCGCCCTCGACGAGCTTCTGGGGGGCGGGATCGAGACGATGGCGATCACGGAGTTCGCCGGCGAGTTCGGGACCGGCAAGACCCAGATCGCCCACCAGGTCGCGGTGAACGTCCAGCTTCCCGTGGGCCAGGGCGGGCTCGCCGGGGAGACGGTCTACATCGACACCGAGAGCACGTTCCGCCCCGAGCGGGTCGTCGACATGGCGAAGGCCACCGGCCTCGAACCCGGCCCGGCCCTCGAGAAGATCCACATCGCCCGCGCGTACAACTCGAACCACCAGATGCTCCTCGTCCAGAAGGCGCAGGAGCTCGCGCGCACGCGCCCCATCCGCCTCATCGTCGTCGACTCGTTGACCGCCCACTTCCGCAGCGAGTACATGGGCCGCGGCGAGCTCGCTCCCCGCCAGCAGCTCCTCAACAAGCATCTCCACGAGCTCCTGAAGTTCGGCGACACCTACAACGCGGCGATCCTCGTCACGAACCAGGTCTCGTCCCGTCCGGACATCCTCTTCGGCGACCCGACCCGCCCGATCGGCGGGAACATCGTCGCCCACGCGGCGACCTACCGGGTCTACCTGCGGAAGTCGAAGCCCCCGAAGCGGATCGCCCGCCTGATCGACTCGCCGAACCTCCCCGAGGGGGAGGCGGTCTTCTCCCTCACGGCCGACGGGATCCGCGAGTAGGCGCGGGCCCCGCCCCGGCGACGCGCCGAAGGGCCGCCGCCTTCACGTAGAGCCAGACACGGGCCCCGGGAGCGAGGTGGAGCTCCCGCACCGGCTCGTCCGTCACGGCGATCCGCCAGAGAGCCGCGCCGACCCGAGCCGTGAGCAGCCTCGGTCCCTCCGGGCGGGACCGGCCCACCGACTCGACCCGGGCCGCCAGGACGTTCCGGGCGCTCGAGGGGAACCGCTGACGGGCGATGATGATGGACTCGGGGTCGAGGAGGAGGCTCACCCGCTCCCCCTCCTCGGCCCGGAACGCGACCCGGAGCACGGGACCCCCCCGGAGCTCGACCCGGGGGACGGGCTCCACGTGGAACGTACCTTCGAACCGGTTCGGCCTCGGGGCCGCCGCGAGCGGCCGAGCCCCGAGGAGCTCGAGCGCCTCGAACCCACCCCGGGCGATCCGGTCGCCGAGCGGGGTCAGCCGGGTCGCGCCGTGGAGGGGACCGCCCCGGACCGCGGCGACGACCGGTCCGCCGAACGCCCGCGCGAGGCGGTGGAGGCGATACACCGCCCGGTCCCGGCTGAGGCCGATCCGCCGGGACGCCGCCACCACCCCCCGCTCCTCCCCGATCGCCCTCAGGAGGGCGACGTCGGTCTCCGTCACGACGCTCGGACGCATCGCTGCCCCCCCGCTCGAGCGTCCGGCTCGTCGCCGAGCCGTCGGACCGCCCCCGGTTCGACCCCGAACCGGATCCGCTCCCCGGCGGTGGGGAGCCGGGCGGGGGCCGCCCGGTCGAGGCGCAGCTGAACCGGAAGGCCCCCTGACCGGACCTCGATCCGAGTACCGTCCGGGCTCGGCCGGACCGCCTCGACGCTCCCCTCCCAGGCCGCGCCCGGGACCCCGGCCTCCGGGCTCGCGAACGCCACCCCCTCCGGTCCCGAGCGACCGGCGAGCCAGGCCCCGAGGGAGCCGGCCGGCTCCTGGGCGAGCTCGGTTCGGTCGAACACGTTCTCGTACCCGGCGAAGCGGGCCGCGAACGCGTCGACCGGAGCGGAGATCCACCGGGCCGGGTCCCCGCGGGTCCGCACCCGACCCGCCTCCAGGAGGAGGAAGGTGTCGGCGACGGAGAAGGCGAGGGCGGGGTCGTGGGTCACGATGACCACGGGGATCCGCTCGCGTTGGCGCAGGCGCTGGAGGGTCCGGCCGAGCTCGTCCCGGGCCAACACATCGAGGCCCTGCCACGGCTCGTCCCAGACGATGAGGGTGGGATCGGCGGCGAGGGCGCGGGCGATCGCGACCCGCTGGCGCTCCCCGCCGCTCAGCGCGGCGGGGCGACGGTCCGCGAGGGCCAGGAGGTCGAACTCCTCGAGGAGCTCACCGACGCGTCGCTTCGGATCCGGGCGGTCCCGCAGCTCCAGCGGGTAGACGATGTTCGCCCGGACCGTCCGGTGAGGGAGGAGCCCGAGCCCCTGCGGCACGTAGCCCAAGCCCCGGTGCTCCGGCGCCCACGCGGTGATGTCGCTCCCCCCGGCCAAGACGCGGCCCCCCTGGGCAGGGAGGAAGCCTGCCAAGGTCCTTAGGAGGGTGGTCTTGCCAGCCCCGGAGCGCCCGAGGACGGCGACCGCCTCCCCCGCCCCGACCGAGAGGTCGACCGGGCCCAGGTGGAACCCCCCGAGCGATGACTCGAGGCCCTCGACGGTCCACTCCGAGCTCACGGGACGAGGTCCCCCCGCCCCCACGGGAGCCAGCCGGACCGTTCGCCGATCCGCACGAGGAGGAACAGCGCGAAGGCGATGATGAGAAAGAAGGAGCTGACCGCGGCGGCGCCGGCGAGGTTGCCGTTCTGGAAGAGGTTGTAGATGTACACCGAGATCGTCG
This sequence comes from Thermoplasmata archaeon, assembly GCA_030040915.1. Classification (GTDB taxonomy): domain Archaea; phylum Thermoplasmatota; class Thermoplasmata; order Lutacidiplasmatales; family UBA184; genus Lutacidiplasma. The sequence goes on from JASHSI010000050.1 coordinate 15,031, forward strand.
AGGAGACCGGGCCCGTGTACGGGCCGGCCGGATACACGGCGTAGGCGAGGATCAGGAGGCCACCGATCTCGCTCACCGCCCGGGCCCAGGAGAGGAGGAGACCGGCGACGATCCCCCGCGCGGCGAGCGGAAGGGTGACGGTGAGGAACGCCGTCGCCGGCCCGGCGCCCAGGGAGCGGGCCGACTCGAGGACCCCCGCGTCGACCGCGCGGAAGGAGAGCTCGCTCGCGAGGACGGTGTACGGGGCGCTCACGAACACCATCACGAGCACCACCCCCCAGATCGTGTCGTAGACGGGGAAACCAATCGCCTCGGTGAACCGGTAGAGCGGCGCGCCGGGGACGAGGAGGAAGAAGAGGCCGAGCCCGACGAGGAGGTGAGGGACGACCACCGGGAGGGTCACGAACGACTCGACGACGGAGCGACCTGGGAAGCTGCGGCGGGCGAGGAGGTAGCCCATGGGGATGGCGAACACGACGCTGACGAGGACGGCGATCCCCGAGGCGAGCAGCGTGAGCCCGATCGCCTGGCGCACGCTCGCGCTCTCGGCGGCCTGCCAGAGGTCGTGGGCCGGGGCGTAGGTGAACAGGGCGACGATCGGGAGCAGGAAGAGGAGGGCGAGCGATCCCGAGAGCACGATCTCGAGGGCGAGCCAGGCGCGCCCGGCAGGGAAACGCCCGGGCCGTCCCCGTCTCCGCGGGGTCCCGGGGACTAGCTCAGGAACGCGCTCGCCCATGCCGGCAGGGCCACCACGTCGGGGGCCAGCACCGACGGCACTTCACTCGGATGGTCGGACCATCCGGGGAAGATCGGGGTGATCGCCCCGCCCTGGGCGAGGATCGCGTCCCCCTGCGGGGAGAGCAGGAGGTGGATGAACTCGGCGCCGAGAGTCGGGTTCGGCGCGTTCGACGGGATCGTGACCGCGAAGAGGACCGGCGCCGGCACGACCGAGGCGAGGCCCCCCGAGGAGGCGACGATCGTCGTGGAGAGCTTTGCGTAGTCCGCGAGCGCGGTTGAGTTGTTCGAGGCGAGGCCGACGATCGGGTTCATCGAGACGAAGCTCAGGTGGTTCACCACCGCGTACGATCGGTAGGTGATGAGCGCCGAGACGACGCCCGTGTTGAGGAGCGAGGCTGCATCCGACTCGTGCTCGGGGAGCGTCGTGGCGGAGCTCGGGACCGCGGGCTGGCCCGCCGTGCCCCCGTACAGGACCGAGTAGTAGGCGTTCGTATTGCCCCCGTCGTAGAGGAGCCCCTGGAGCTCGAGGCTGAAGATCTCGTTGTAGCCGTTCGGGTCGGTCGAGGCGTTCCAGACCGCGAACGGCGCGTTCCCGTGGGTCGTCACGTCGGTGACGAGGTCCGCGCCCCAGTTCGATTCGTTGATCCCGCTGAAGGCGGCGATCGAGGGGTTGTAGCAGAGCACCTCCGGCGAGCTCCCGAAGACGATCTCGGTGGTCGCGAACTTCGGCTCGAGGAGCTCGGGGGCCAGGCGGAAATCGGCCAGCGCGGCCACGTCGGCCTTCGCACTCAGGGAGGTGATCGCGGTGGTGATGTCGAGCGAGCCCTCGTAGGTCTGGGCCGCGGACGGGGCCGAGATCCCGCTGGTCTCGTTCACGAGGTCGCTCGCGACCTCCGGGAAGAGCCCGTTGAGGGATCCGGCGGCGAGGACGCTCAACGTCGAGTTCTCCGCGGCGGCCGGTTGCGCCGCCGGGCTCGTCTTGTACTCGTACCCTCCGACGAACCCCGCGGCCCCCGCCACCGCGGCCACCACGATCACGAGCACGACGAGCACTGCCTTCGCCACCATCGATGTGGGCGATTAACACATCGGTTAAAGGGTTGCGGCCTCCGCCGCGGGCCCGCCTAGAACGAGCGCCGACGCCCGGGGGGGTCGTAGCACGCGACGACCCGCCCGACGAGGCGTTCCAGGGGCACCGGCCCGAACTTCCGGCTGTCGCGGGAGCGCTCCGGGGCGTCGCCGACGACGAAGACCGATCCGGCCGGCAGGTCGACCGCCTCGACGGAGTCCGGAGGAGGCGGCGTATCCTCGTCCGGCGGGGCGGGCCCGCCGAGCCCGTGTCGGTTTAACCAGAACCGGCCCGGGCCGACCCCCGCGACGCGCTTGACGAGCCAGCGGCGCGGCGCGTCCGGGTCCACGAGGACCACGAGATCCCCCGCTCGGGGGCCCCCCACCCGGAGGGCCGCCCGGTCGATCCAGAGGCGGTCCCCCGGGCGCAGCGTGGGCTCCATGCTTTGGTCGTGGACCTCGACCCGTCCCCTCCGCCACCATGGCGGCGCGGGGGCGGGACCGAACGGGTCCGTCGATCCATCGGCCCCGGTGTCGCTCGGCATCCTTATCCGAGGGTCCAACCTCGCGGGCTCATGTACGCCTCGACCCCGTCGACCTCGGTCGCGAACCGCTTCCTAGACGCTGTCTTCCGACCCCGCCCCGTCCACGCGCACTGCGACATCCCGTGCGGGATCTACGACCCCCACGAGGCGCAGATTGGCGCGCTCACGGTGCTTCGGATGGACCAGCTGATCGGGGAGCTTCCGATGCCGGCGATGGACGCGAAGCCCGAGGAGCGCGCGGCGTATGCCTCCAAGCTCGCCCGGTACACGGCCGTGAAGGAGGCCCACTCCGAGCGGGTCAAGGCGGAGGTCCGCGTCATCTGGGGGGACTACTTCACCCCGGACCATGCGAAGAACTTCCCTCAGGTCCACGACCTCGTCTGGAAGATCCTGAAACAGGCGTCGAAGGCCCGCCAGGGGACCGCGATCGCGGACGCCCAGGAGCTCGTCAAGCTCGTCCAGGAGTTCTCCGAGCTGTTCTGGCAGAGCAAGGGCGCGAAGACCAAGCGCCAGCCGTCGCTGCAGAAGTCCGGCGGGGAGATCGTCTACCCGGTCGGCGCGTAGGCGCGCTGGCCACTGGGCCGAGCGAACGGGGTTGGGGCGGGCCGGAGGACCGGGCGCGGCCGGGCCGTGACCGAGTCCCTGCCGATCGACGGCCGCTCGCTCACCCTCGATCAGTTCCTCGCTGTCGTCCGCGGGGGCTGCGCCGTCTCGGTCGCCCCGGAATCCCGGGCCGCGATGGCCGCGAGCCGCCGGGCGGTGGAGCGGGCCGTGGAGCGGGGCCGCTCGATCTACGGGGTGACGACCGGCTTCGGGGCCCTCTCCGACCACCGGATCCCTCCCGAAGCGTCGAGATCGCTGCAGCGCGACCTCGTGCGGAGCCACGCGGCCGGGGCGGGGGAACCGCTCGAGCCCGAGGTCGTCCGCGGGATGATGCTCCTGCGCGCGAACTCCCTGGCCGCCGGGCGTTCCGGGGTCCGCCCGGAGCTCGTCGATCGCCTCGTCGAGTTGCTGAACCGCCGGATCGTGCCGTGGGTGCCCCGCCAGGGCTCGGTCGGCGCCTCCGGAGACCTCGCTCCGCTCGCCCACCTCGCGCTCGCCCTGGTCGGCGAGGGTCAGCTCCTCGACCGCGACGGCCGGCCCGAGCCCGCCGGCCCGGCGCTGCGCGCCCAGGGCCTCGCGCCGATCGAGCTCGTCGAGAAGGAGGGGGTCGCGCTCGTGAACGGGACCTCGCTCATGGCGAGCTACCTCGCGCTCGCCGTCGCGGACGGACAGGCGCTGCGGGACGCGGCGCTCGTGGCGGCCGCGATGGCGTTCGACGCCCTGACGGGCGATCCGGGCGCCCTCGACGACCGTCTGGGGGAGATCCGCAACCTCCCCGAGCAGCGCGCCATCGCGGCGCGGCTCCGCAAGCTCCTCGAAGGGAGCGGGCTCGCCCGGCCCCGCGCGGAGGGGGAGGGGCAGGACCCGTACACCCTCCGCTGCCTACCGCAGGTGCTCGCCGCGGTCGAGCTCGCCCTCGGGTTCGCCGAGCGGGTGGTCGCTTCGGAACTCAACGCCGTCTCGGACAATCCGGTGGTCTTCGAGGGGGACGAGTTCGTCAGCGGCGGGAACTTCCATGGCCAGAACCTCGCGCTCGCGCTCGACGCCCTGGCGATCGGGATCCAGTACCTCGCTTCGTTCTCCGAGCGGAGGACCGCACGCCTCCTGAACCCGAAGCTCAACCGAGGGCTTCCGGCGTTCCTCGCTCCGGACCCGGGACGGACGAGCGGATGGATGCTCGGCCAGTACCTCGCCGCGGCCCTGGTGAACGAGAACCTCACGCTCGCGCACCCGGCGAGCACCGCGAGTCTCCCGACGTCGGCCGACCAGGAGGACTTCGTCAGCATGGGCCCGTGGGCCGGCGCGAAGCTCCGCCGGATCGTCGAGAACACCCGCACGACCCTCGCCATCGAGTGGGCGGTCGCCGGCCAGGCGCTCGAGCTGAGACGGCCGAGGAGCGGCGGCCGCGGCAGCGAGGCGGCGCTTCGGGCCCTGCGGAGCTACGTGCGCCCGTGGGCCGAGGACCGCAGCCCGGCCCCGGACATCGAGGCGGTTAGGGCCCGGCTCGAGGACGGGATGCTGCTCGCCAAGGTCCGCTCCGAGGTCCCCTTCTAGCGAGGCCGCCCGGCCCCGTCGCTTTTCATCGGGCGCGCGAGCCCCGCGTCCGTGGGAACCTCCCTGCCGTGCTTTCGCACAGCGAACGCGGTTCTCGGGGAACCCGATTCCTATCAGAATATCTGTGTCAACCGGGTTCTTACCGCCGAGGCGGCTGGGTCGCCGCGATGACGAGCTCGCTCCCCCTCGCGGCCCGGCCTGCCCCCACGGAATCGAACCGCTCGCCGGACGTGCCCGCCCCGCCGGCGGCCGTGGGTCCGAACGTGCTGGGGTCCATCGGTCGGACGCCCCTCCTCGATCTGGGTCGGCTCGCGGCCCGCGCGGGCCTGCCCTCCACCACCCGCCTCCTCGGAAAGGCCGAACAGCTGAACCCGGGAGGGAGCGTGAAGGATCGGCTCGCCCAGGCCCTGTTCGCGGAGGCCGAGGCGCGGGGGCTTCGGCCCGGAGGCACGGTGGTCGAGGCCACGAGCGGGAACACGGGGATCTCCCTCGCGATTGCCGCGGCGGTCCGCGGCTACCGCCTCGAGGTCGTCGCGAGCCGGAAGGTCTCCTCGGAGAAGATCCGTCTCCTCGAGGTGCTCGGCGCCCACGTGACGCTCACGCCGGACGTCCCCCATGGGGACCCATCCCACTATCTTGAGGTCGCGCGCCGCCGGGCGGAGGAGATCCCCGGGGCGGTCTACCTCGACCAGTTCCGCTCCCTGGCGAACGTGAAGGTCCATGAGGAGTCGACGGGCCCGGAGCTGCTCCATCAGGCGCTCGAGCTCGGGGGCCGGCTCGACGCGTTCGTCTGCGGGGTCGGCACCGGCGGGACGCTGGTCGGGATCGCCCGGTTCCTCCGGCGCGCGAGTCCTGCGACCCGCATCGTGCTCGCCGACCCCGAGGGCTCGGTCCTCGCTCACGGCGGCGCCTTCCGGTCGTACCGGGTGGAGGGGATTGGGGACGACTCGATCCCCCCCCTGCTGACCCCGGGCCTCGTCGACGGGTCGGTCTCGGTATCGGACCGGGACAGCTTCCGGTTCGCGCTCCTCGCGGCTCGCACCGAGGGCCTCCTCGTCGGGGGCTCGAGCGGCTGCCATCTCGCGGCCGCCGCCGAGATTGCGCGCGACCTTCCCAAGGGCGCGGTGGTGGCCACGATCCTGTCGGACACCGGGCGCAACTACCTGTCGAAGTTTCTCGACCCGGCATGGTGCGAGACCCACGGCCTCGAAGGTCTCCACGAGGAGGTCCGGGCATGAGCCGCGAACCCGCGCCGCGGTTCGGCACCGCGTGCGTCCACGCCGGCCGGGAGCTCGAGGGGCGGCCGGCCCCGCTCGTCCCGCCGCTCGTCCAGTCGACGACCTACGGCTGGCCGGACCTCGATCACCCGCCGTCGATCAGCTACGCCCGGAGCGGGAATCCGACCGTCGAGCGGCTCGAGCGCGCGCTCGCCACCCTCGAGGGCGGGGGCGACGCGGTGTGCTTTGCGAGCGGTCTCGCCGCCTTGGACGGGCTGTTGCGCTGCCTGCCGGCCGGGGGCCGGGTCGTGGCGGGACGGCACCTCTATGGTGGGACGACCCGGCTCCTCGATCGATTCACCGGGGGCCGGCTCGTGGTCGACCTCGTCGATTCGACTGATCCCGACCAGCTCCGAACGAGTCTCGAACGGCCGGCCTCGCTCGTGCTCGTGGAGACGCCGTCGAACCCGACGCTTCGGATCACGGACCTTCGGGCCGCGGCGAAGTGGGCGCACGCTGCGGGCGGTGCGCTCGCGGTGGACAACACCCTCCTGACCCCACTGTTCCAGCGCCCGATCGATCTGGGCGCCGATCTCGTGGTCCACAGCACGACGAAGTACCTCGACGGGCACAACGCGACGCTCGGCGGCGCGGTGGTCGTGGGCCCGGGACGCCCGGTCGGCGGCGTCCCGCGCGACGGTCCCTGGGCCGAGCGACTTCGGTTCGTGCGCAAGGCGACCGGCACGACGTTGGCGCCGTTCGAGGCGTGGCTCACCCTGCAGGGACTGAAGACGCTCCATCTGCGTACGCGAGCGCAGTGGGAGGCCGCCCGGCGTCTCGCCGAGGTCGCCCACGGACATCCGGCGGTCGTTGCCGTCCATTTCCCAGGTCTCTCCGACCATCCGGGCCACGAGGTGCACCGCCGGCAAGCGGTCGGGGACGGCGGGCTGGTGGCGCTCGATCTCGGGAGCTACGGCGCCGCACGAGCTTTCGTCTCCCGCCTTAGGGTGTTCACGATCGCCGAGAACCTCGGCCCGACGGAGTCCCTCGCCACGCACCCCGCCTCGATGACCCACTCCGACCTGACCGCAGAACGGCGCCGGTCCGACGGGATCGCGGACGGCCTGGTCCGATTGAGCCTGGGCGTCGAGGATCCGGAAGACCTCGAGGCCGACCTGCGGGGCGGCCTCGACGCCCTCCTCCCGGTCCCGCTGGAGGCGGCGTGAGCGAATCGGGCGCGCCGTCGAGGTGGGCCGTCGAGCTGCATGGCCCGGGCCGGGTCGGCCGCGCGCTCCTCGAGCGCCTCGCCGAGCACGGGATCGGGAACGCCGGCGTGTGGGGGCCGGAGGGGCTCCGGGTTCCCGCCGCCTCCTCCTCGCCCCGCATCTTCGTCGACGCGACCCCCCCTCGGTACGAGGGCGAGGAGGCCGACGCCTGGCTCGGCCGCCTCGAGCGCGTCCTCGAGCGGGGGACGCCCGTTGTCACCTGCAACAAGGCGCCGCTCACCATCGGGTGGACACGGCTGCTCGCGGCCGCCCGACGCGGCGGGTCCACCATCTCCTGCTCGGCGGCCGTCGGCGGGGGGACCCCGATCCTGCTCGCGCTCTCCAGGCTCCAGCGCTCCCAGGGCCTCACCCGGGTGGACGCCTCGCTGAACGGGACGCTCGGCTACGTGTGCGACCGCGTGGCCGAGGGCGTCACGATCGAGCATGCCGTGGCGAACGCGGTCCGGACGGGACTCTCGGAGCCCGACCCCGCGCTCGACCTCGATGGGACGGACAGCTACGCGAAGGGGGTCATCCTTCACAATCTCCTCTTCCCGGGGGAGCGGCCACTGGACCTCGACGGGTCCCGACCCCGGCTGCGGCTCGAGGAGCGGCGCATCCGCGAGGTGGCCACGGAAGGGAGACCCGCCCGGGCCATCACGTCGGTGACCCCGCGTAGGGTCGAGGTCGCCCTCGGGGCATTCCCCGCGGGGGCCGGTTGGGCCCTGGGTCCGGCCCCGGTGGCGGTCCGCGCCAAGCTCCGGGACGGGTCCGAGGCGGCGCTCGTGGGGCCCGGCGCTGGCCCCGAGCTAACGGCGGGGGCGCTCCTCGGGGACATCCTCGAACTCGGGGATCCGGTCGAACGGGCGGCCGGGGGGATCCGACCGTGACCCCCGCGCCGGTCTCGGTCATCAAGGTCGGCGGTTCGGTGCTGCGCGATGCGGCGGCGTACGCGGACGTGGCCCGCGCAATCTTCTCGGAGATCGCGAGAGGTCCCACCTGGATCGTCGTTTCGGCTGGGGCCGGGGTCACGGACCGCCTCGAGCGGAGCCTGAACGCCGGATCGCCGAGCTCCGAACTCGGGGAGCTCCTCGATCGACACGAAGCGTGGAACGACGGCCCATTCCCTGCGGAGCTTCGGGAGGGGCTCCTTGCTCGGGTATCGACGGGGGATCCGGGCGCTCTCCCTCGGCGGCTCGCCTGGGGGGAGCGGGCGAGCGCCGAGGTCCTGAAGTCCCGTTTGGGCCGATCGGGGCGAGCCGTGCCGATCGTCGAGCTCGGGTCGAGCTCGTCACTTCCCCCTGAGCGGAACGCCCTCGTTCCGGGCTTCTACCTCCGGGAGGACGATGGCGGGATCCGGCTCCTCCCCCGAGGGGGAGGGGACATCAGCGCCGTGCTCGTGGCCGCGGCACTCGGTTCGACCTCCGTCCGATTGTGGAAGCGGGGCGGGGGGATCCGGATTGACGGCCGAGCGCTCCCGCGGGTCCTTGCGTCGGATCTTCTCCCTCGGCTCGAGGACCCGATCCGCCCGATTCACGTCGAGGCGGTCCGGATCGCCGCCCGGCTCGGGATCGAGCTGTCCCTCGAAGACCCGTTCGGAGGCGCGGCGGCTACGGTCATCGAGAGTGGGCCCGGGAGCCGATCGTGGGCATACCCTACGGGCGTCTCCCCCGGGGTGATCCTCGACGGGATCGTGGCGCCGAGCAGTGGTCCCATCACGGAGCCCCTCGCGCCGTAGCAATGGGCGCCCGATTCCCATAGGAATATGCTCCTCCCCGGCCTGCGCGACCCCATGCTCCCGGGGATCGAGGAGATTCCGCGAACGCGCCGTGCTCTGGGGCTCACCCAGGCCGAGCTCGCGAAGCGCGCCGGAGTGAGCCAGAGCGCGGTGGCGAAGATCGAGCGCGGGACGACGAGCCCCTCCTACGACGTGGTGCGACGGCTCTTCGCGTGCCTGAACGCGGAGCGGGCCGAGAAGGAGCAGGTCGCCAGCGTCGCGGACGTCCGTTCCCGACGGGTGGTATCCGTCGGACCCCGCCTGCCGCTCGAGGTCGCCGTCGCCGAGATGCGCCAGCACAAGTTCTCCCAGTTGCCGGTGATCGATGGTCGGAACCCGGTCGGCAGCCTGTCCGAACGGACCGTGACCAACCTCATCCTCGCCGGCCGACGGCCTTCGGAGTTCTCCCGCATCCGGGTAGGGGAAGTGATGGAGCCGCCGTTCCCGACGCTCGACGAGCGCTCGCCGGTCTACCTGGCGGCCGCCCTCCTGCAGCACTACGGGGCGGTCCTCGCGACGGTACGGGGGCAGGTCCAGGGGATCGTCACGAAGTCCGACCTCCTCAAGCTCGTGTGAGCGGCCGGGACCGGCGTCCGGTCCGCGTCCGCCCGGGCCCACCCTACGGGCGGGGTCCGGTCGCGGAGAGCGTCGGAAGGGGGGGGCGCTCGGAGGCAGGCGGGTCGATCCGGACGGACTCGCCGCACGCGGGGCACCGGAACGAGGCGACGCCGGCGTGACGCAGCGGGGATCGGCAGCGGGGACAGAGGATCGGGCCGGAGGTGACGTACGAGGCGAACATCTCCTGGGCCCGGCGGTCCGACGAAAAGTGGTTCGTCTCGGCCGCAGGCCGAGAGGTCGACGAGGGCGGGCTAGGGGCCAGGGAGAGCCGTCCGCATTGCGGGCAGACGATCGCCTCTCCGGTAACCGTCGGCACCATCTTCTTCCGGCACGTCGGGCAGAGCGTCCGCTCGGGGGGGGCCGCGGCCGTCGCGGTCGTCGAGGCCGGCGACGGGGTCGCGGGGTGGCCCGGCAGCGGCGGCGACGCGGAGACGGCGGGCTCGGGTGCGGGGGCCGGAACGGCTTGGGGGAGTGGGTCGGCGGGCCGTCCCACCTGGATCCGGCGCGTGGAGAGATCGTAGTAGAGGCCGCCCTCGCCGCGTCGCTGGAGCGCCACCACCATCCGCTCGGTGCGGCGCAGGGACCAACCGAGCGCGGCCGCGAGCCCGTCGACCGTGGTCGGGCCGAGGGCCCGGAGCGTCTGGACCAGGTGGGCGCGTTCCTCGAGCGACGGGCCGAACAGGAAGGCCATCGCCGGGAAGCTGGGCCGGCTTCCCGCTATCAAGCTGTCGATTCAGGGGAATCGGGAAGGCACCGCTGGGAAGCGTGGGCCCTTGGACGGTGCCGCCCAAGCGCTTCCTAACGGTGCCCGAGGCCGAGTAATGTAAATGCTTGCCAGTCTATATAGCTTGGGGACCCGCCGGGGGGTGGGGGATGGCCCCGTTCGACGGGCCCTTGGCGACCCGGACGGGGGGCGAGAGGAGCCGGAGGGCCCGGATCGTCGCCTTCGGTCGGGGCAGTTGGTCGAGCTCGGACGGGGTGACCCATCGAAGGTCCGGGCGCCGTCGGTCCGCTGGCCGGCGGCCGAGCGCCCGACCTTCGAACACGGCGAGCTCGACGGTGAAATGGGAGTAGGCGTGTCGGACGGTCCCGGCTCGCCGCAGCGTGCCGAGGCGCAGCCCGGTCTCCTCGAGGACCTCTCGGCGGATCGCGGCCTCTTCGGTCTCCCCGGGCTCGATTTTCCCGCCGGGGAGCTCCCAGAGCCCGCCGAGGAGCCCCGAGTCCGGACGGCGGTGGACGAGCCACCGATCGCCACGTACGACGGCCGCGATGGCGGCCCGGACATGCGGCTTCGCCCGCCGCGCCGGTCGCCTCGGGAGCGCTCCCGGGTCGTCGAGCTCTCGGTACGCGCGGCAGGAGGCGCGCAACGGGCAGACCGGGCAGTCCGGACGGACCGGCCGGCAGACCGTCTCGCCGAGCTCCATGAGCCCCTCGTTGAAGTCTCCCGACCGGCCACTCGGCATCGCCCGGGCGAGCAGCGAAGCGAGCGCGCGGCGGGAGGCCGCCGACCCGGCGGGGGCGTCGTCGAGGCTCCATCGGGCCGCGACCCGTAGGCCGTTCGCCTCGAGGGCGACGACCTCCTCGCCAGAGAGCCGGCTCGCGAGGGCGGCGGCGATGTAGGGCCCGACGCCGGGAAGCTCGCTCCACCCGGCGCTGGTCGTGGGCCAGGGGTTCGGCCCCCGGCGGAGGAGGAGCCGAGCCGCGGCGTGGAGGTGGCGGGCGCGGGCGTAGTAGCCCGCCCCCTCCCAAGCCTTCAGAACGTCCGGGAGCCGGGCGCGGCCGAGCGCGTCGAGCGAGGGAAAACGGGCGAGGAAGGCGGTGAAGTGGACCGCCCCCTGAGCGACCCGCGTCTGCTGGAGGATCGCCTCGGCGACCCAACGTCGGTACGGGTCAAGGTCCGACCTCCACGGCAGCGGCCGCCGGTGGCGCTCGTACCACTGCAGCAGGGCGGCCGCCGGGAACTGGGGTCCGTCCGGTCCGGCGGCGGGCCGCCTCTCCGGGCGCATTCCCGTACCGATTCGAGCAAGGGATTAAAATCCCCCGGGAGTTGAAACGCGCGCCGGGGTCAACGATGCCGACGGGTACGGGCCTGCTCCTCGTCACGGACGACACGTTCGAGCACGAGGTGATCCGCTCGCCGCTCCCCGTGGTCGTCGACTTCTACGCCGACTGGTGCGCCCCGTGCCAGGGCGCCGAGCCGGTCCTCCTCGAGCTCTCGAGGAGCCTCGCCGGGAAGGTGAAGTTCGCCAAGATCAACGTCGACGACTCCGGCGAGACGGTCCGGTCCTACGGGATCCATTCGATCCCGACCTACGTCTTCGTCGACCACGGTCGGGAGAAGGGCCGGGAGGTCGGCGCGGTCGGTCCGACCGAGTTCCGCTCGATCCTGAAGCGGCACTTCTCGTTCGCGTGACCCGAGAGGGCCCGCCGGCGGTTCGGAGCCGCTAGTGGCGGAAGACCCGCCAGCCCGTAAAGTACATCGCGATCCCGTGGCGCTCGGCCGCCTCGATCACCTCGGGGTCCCGGAGGCTCCCGCCGGGCTGGATGATCGCCTTCACCCCGGCGGCCCCCGCGACCTCGATGCCGTCCGGGAACGGGAAGAAGGCGTCCGAGGCGAGCACGGAGCCCTTCGCGCGGTCCCCCGCGACCTCGACCGCGAGCTCCACCGCCTTCACGCGGGTCGGTTGGCCCGAACCGATGCCGACCGTCTTCGACCCGTCGGCGAGGACGATGGCGTTCGAGCGGGCGTGCCGGACGACCCGCCAAGCGAAGTCGAGGGCGCACGCCTCCGGGGGGGTCGCGCGCGCCGTGGTGACCGGCCGGAAGTCCGTCGGCGCGAGCTCGCGCCGGTCGACCTCCTGGACCAGGAGGCGACCGAGGGCCGTCCGGGCCTCCCACCGGTTCGGGACCGGCGGGGTCGCTCCCACCTCGACGACCTTGAGCTTCGGGCGGTGGCCGAGCGTCGATAGCACCGCGCCCTCGAACGAAGGCGCGGCGAGGAGGTCGACGAAGACCCCCTTGAGCGCGTCGGGGTCGGTCTCCCCGAGGGTCCGGTTCACGGCGACCACGCAGCCGTAGCGGGCGACCGGGTCCGTGGCCACGGCCCGGGCCAGCGCCTCCGCGAGGGTGGGCCCCGACGCCACGCCGCAGGGGGTCGCGTGCTTCACCAGGACCGCCGTCGGCGTCGGGAACTCCTGGACGATCGCCCAAGCGGTGTCGAGGTCGACCAAGTTCGTGTAGGAGAGCGACTCGCCCTTGCGGAGCTCGAGCGGGACGCGCGGGATCGAGGCGGCCGAGGCGCCGGCCGGGGCGTAGACCGAGGCCGCCTGGTGGGGGTTCTCGCCGTAGCGGAGCCGCATCGGCTCGGTCGCGAAGGCGAGCCGTGGCGGGAACCCCGGGGAAACGGGCGCGCCGAGAGTCCGGGCGATCGCCGCGTCGTAATCGGTCGTCCGTTCGAACGCCCGACGGGCGAGCTCGAGGCGGAGCGCCGCGGAGAGTCCCCCGTGCTCGGCGAGCTCGGCCCGTATCTCCGGGTAGTCGACCGGATCCGAGGCGACGGCGACGAAGGCGTGGTTCTTCGCCGCGGCCCTCAGGAGGGTCACTCCCCCGATGTCGATGAACTCCTCCCGGTCGGAGGCGGTCGGATGCTCGGCGAGGTGGCGCTCGTACGGGTAGAGGTTGACCGCGACGAGGTCGATCGGCAGGAGATGACGGCGGGCGAGCTCCGCGACCCCTTCGGGGTCGCGCGGGGCAAGAATTCCCCCGAGGAGACCGGGATGCAGGGTCTTGATCCGGCCCTGGAACCAGTCCCCGATCCCGGTCAGTTCCTCGGCGTGCCGGTACGGGATCCGCTCCCGGTCGAGGTGCGACCCGGTCCCGCGGGTCGCGACGAGCTCACAACCCTTCGCCGAGAGGTCCCGGGCGAGTTCGGGGAGCCCGGCAGGGTCGGAGACGGAAAGGAGCGCCCGGCGAACCGCGGCATAGGGTTCCCGCCCGGCCCCCACGTCCCGTACCCTAACGAGGGAGGATGGGAGAGCCATAAGGGTGTCTGGGGCGCGGCGGGACGGCCGGATGGGCCGGGGCGCTTACGAGGAGGTGAACGGAAGCGGGGACCCGCACGCCGGGCAGTAGGCGAACTGGCCGACCGGATACGCCGCCTGGCAGCGCGGGCACCGGACCGGGGCGCTCGACGCCGGGGGCGCCCCGAACGGCGGGCGGGAGGGAACGGGGGCCGGAGGGTTGGGTGGCGGTAGCCCCGCCGGGGGAGCGGGAGGGAATCCCGGCAGGACCGGTCCAGCGGTTGGGCCGGCGGGCGACCCCGGAGCGGCGGCCCGGGTCAAGGAGAACGCCTGGACGAGGATGCCGAGGATGAGGATGAGGAGCGAGGCCGAGCCGACGGTCTCCGCCACGTTGCAGGTCACCGTGGCGCAGGCCTTGAGGTTCGGATAGTACTGGCTCGCGATCAGGTCGGCGCCGAGCCCCAGGAGGATGAGGATGAGCCCGATCTTGAATCGCTGCTCGTTGACGGGCACTTCGCCGTGGACCCTCCTGGGGCTTGTATCCGTTGCGAGGGGGCGAGGACGCAGCCGATCGGCGGCCCGCGGCTACGTGGGTGGCCGGTCGGCCCGCTCCGAGCGGAGCCAGAGCTTCCCCTTCCGGAGCGTCCCCCAGGTCCGGCGGGTGGCGATCGTCACCGGGCCGCCCCCGGCGGGGCCGGGAACCGTCGCGTTCCAGGCGGTGCGCGCGGCGCGGGCCCAGGCGTGCCCGACCTCGACGAGCGCGCGGGAACGCTCGAGCCGGACGATCCGAGGGCGTCGGCCCGCGGGGTCGGGAAGCGCCTGCGTGAGCGTGCGCTCGAGCCAGGGCCGCGGGACGAACGGGACGCCCGCCACCTCGACGCCGAGGTAGCGGGCGCGGTAGGTCGGCTCAGCGGACGAGGTCGATGACTTCCTCGGACTCACCGGCGGCGTAGCCTCCCTTCTGTCCGAGAAGGCTCGTCGCGCGGACGCCGGTGATGATGAGGAGCACCTTGATGGTGTTCTCCATCTCCGGGCTGTTCTCGACCGAGCACCCCCAGATGATCCGGGCGCGCTTGGAGATCTTGCCGCCGACGAGCGCCGCGGCCTTCTCGGCCTCGGAGACGGTCATCGTCGGTCCGCCGATGACCCGGACGAGGGCCCCCGTCGCATCCTTGAGCTCCACGGAGCCCAGGAGCGGGGAGGTGAGCGCCTCGGTGACGGCCTCGGTGACGCGGTCCGTCGCGCTCTCGCTCTCGCCGAGGCCGATGAGCGCGACCCCGCCGTCCTTCATGACGGTCATGATGTCGGCGTAGTCGAGGTTGACGAGCCCCGGCCGCGTGACGATCTCGGTGATCCCCTTGATCGCCGTCATCAGGACCGCGTCGGCGAGCTTGAACGCGGCATCGAGGGGCATCCGGGGGACGAGTTCGAGGAGCTTGTCGTTCTGGATGACGATGGTCGTGTCGCAGACCCGGCGCAGGCGCTCGAGCCCGTCGCGGGCCTGCTCCATGCGCGCCGCGCCCTCGCCGGCGAACGGGAGGGTGACGACGCCCATCGTGAGGGCGCCGGACTCCTTGGCGAGGCGACCGACGAGGTGGGCCGAACCGGTCCCGGTCCCGCCGCCCATGCCGGCCGTGACGAAGACGATGTGGGCGCCGTTGAGGAACGCCCGGAGCTCCTCCTCGTTCTCCCGGGCCGCCTCCTCCCCGATCTCGGGGCGGGCGCCGGCGCCGAGGCCCTTCGTGGCCCGGCGGCCGATGAGGATCTTGCGCGGCGCGTGGACGGTGAGGAGGTGCTTCGCGTCG
Source organism: Thermoplasmata archaeon (assembly GCA_030040915.1). Lineage (GTDB taxonomy): Archaea > Thermoplasmatota > Thermoplasmata > Lutacidiplasmatales > UBA184 > Lutacidiplasma. The sequence goes on from JASHSI010000050.1 coordinate 30,240, forward strand.
GTGTTGATGGCGCACATCTCGGCGCCCTGGATCCCTTCCTCGACGCAGCGGTTGATCGTGTTCGATCCGCCCCCGCCGCAGCCGACGATCCGGATGTTGACCTTCAGCGTCTCCGCGAGCTTCGCGAGCTCCGCGTCGTCGACGCTGGTGTACGGGGCCCCGGTCGGCTTCTTCTCGTCGGTGGTGAGGGACTGGTTCTCCTGGTGCTTCGCGATCGCTTCCTGAATGATCGACTTCATGGACCGGTTCTCTTCTCCGTTTGTCGGACGAGCGTCATACGCTCTGGCGGAGCCATTTTTGGATACGCTATTTGAACGTTCCGTTCAACCCGACGCCGCCGAGCGGGCCTGGTCCCCCGGGAGAATCGCCCGGGCCCCCGTCCGGTTTTCTCCCACGTTCGCCCGCCGGGTAGCAACCGTATATCGCGCGGGCCGGTGGGAGAGCATGCGCCGTCGCCACTGGGCACGACCGGCGGCCCTGGCGGTCGGCTTGGTGGCCGTACTGGTCCTCTCTCCGTGGCTTTCCGGAGATCCTTCCGGATCGGATCCCCCGGGCCGAGGGCTGACGATGGCTCCCGCCGTGATCCTGGGGGCGGATGGATCCGGGACCCGGGCCTCGACCTCCAGTCCCGCCACGACGGTCGTCGGCATTCCGGTCGGGATCGCCCCATACCTCTCGGCGTGGGACCCCGCGAACGCGTACGTCTACGTTCCGAACAGCGGCTCGGCCACCGTCTCCGTGCTCTCTGGGTCGACCGCGGTCGCCACGGTCCCCGTCGCGGCCGGTCCGACCTACGCCGTGTCCGACGACCGGACGGGCGAAGTGTACGTGGCCGACGTCGCCGCGGACGCGGTCAGCGTGCTGGACGGAACGACGGTCGTGGCGACGGTCTCGGTCGGAAGCTCTCCGGGGGAGCCGGCGTACGACCCCGCGGACGGGGACGTGTACGTCCCGAACTCGGGTTCCGGGAACGTGAGCGTCCTTGCCGGCAGCGTCCTCGTGAAGACGCTCGCCGCGCAGAAGGGTCCGTCGTTCGCCCTGTACGATCCTTCCACCTGGGAGATCTACGTCCTGAACGCGGTCTCCGGGAGCGTCACCATCCTCAACGGGACCTCGGTGATCGGGACGGTGGGGGTCGGCAGCGGTCCGAGCGCGGCCGCGTTCGATGCGGAGGACGGTGACGTGTACGTGGCGAACACGGCGTCGAACAACCTGAGCGTCCTCCACGGGAGGTCGGTGGCGAAGACGCTCACCGTAGGCAGCGATCCGATCTGGGTCGCCTACGACAACTACAGCGAGCGCATCTTCGTGGTGAACGAGAACTCGAACACGGTCAGCGTGCTCAACGGGACGGCCGTGGTCGGGCGGATCGTCGCGGGAAGCTCTCCGAACTTCGTGGCGTACGACTCCCGGGACGGCAACCTGTACATCCCGAACCAGGGGACCGACACGGTAAGTGTCGCCAACGGTTCGGACGACGCCCTCCAGGGCACGATCGCGGTCGGGGACGTCCCCCAGACCGCCGTTGTCGATCCGGCGAGCGCCGATATCTACGTGACCGACGCCGACTCGGACGAGGTCTCGCTCCTCGTGCTCCCGACCTACCCGGTCCGCTTCCAGGAGACCGGCCTCGCGGGGAGCATCCCCTGGAACGTCTCGATCGCGGGCGAGCGGGTCGTCGGCTCGGGGCCGGTCCTCTCCGTTGACCTGACGAACGGCTCCTACGGCTTCGCCTTGGGCGGCCCCTCCGGTTATGCCGGGAGCCCGGCCACCGGGGCGTTCCCGGTCGACGGGGCCGGCGTCATGATATCGTTCGAGTTCACCGAGCTGTTCCCCGTGACGTTCCGTGAGAGCGGGCTTCCGTCGGGATCGAACTGGACCGTGACGATCGGGCCCTCTTCGACGACCTCCGACGAGAGTTCCATCGTGCTCCCCGAGGCGAACGGTTCGTACTCGTTCACGACCAACGCGTCGGGGTTCCTGCCCACCCCGTCCGGTGGGACGATCGGCATCTCCGGCGCGGCCCCACCGGTCGAAACCGTCTCGTTCACCCCCATCCCACTGACGACGTATCCCGTGGTCTTCGAGGAGCACGGCCTGCCCCTCGGGTCCACCTGGTCGGTCATGCTCGGCCTCACCGCCACGCGCGGGAACGCGACCAACATCACCATCCCCGTCGCGAACGGCTCGTACGGGTATTCGGCCTCCGGTCCGGCGGGCTACGTGGTCTCGACCCCGTTGCCGGGGTACGCCGAGATCGTGGTGAACGGTTCCGGTCTCACCATCGTGGTCGATTTCTTCGGCAACCCGCCGGCGGTCTATCCCGTGACCTTCGTGGAGGACGGCCTGCCGGACGGGGCGAATTGGTCGGTGTCGCTCTCCGACGCGAACGGGACCGTGGGCACGGACGGGCTCTCCATCGTGTACTCGGCGCCGAACGGGACCTGGGGCTATGGGGTGACGGAGGTCCCGGGGTTCTCGCCGAACCCGGACGCCGGCACCGTGTGGGTCCACGGCTTCGGCGTAACGGTGACGATTGACTTCACCCCGACCGCGATCCATGCGACGAAGGCGGAGGGGATCGCCTCCATCCCGCTCGGTGTGTGGCTCGCCACGGGCGGCGCGGTGGTGGCGGTCGCGCTCCTCCTCGGGAGCGTGGCGGTCGGCCGACGTCGACCCCCGCCCCGTGCGGGGGTCGAGGCGGGACCCGTCGAGCCCGCGAGCTGAGCCGCTCGCCGAGGGCGGTCACTCCAGGGGCGGCCCCGGCGGGGCATCCCCCTCGGAAAGCACGGTCGAACTATCCAGATCGGCGCGGTCGAACGGTTCTCCCCCTTCCTCGGTCGGGGCCTCCTCCGATGGCGGCTCCCCGGAGGGGCCCCGGCCCGGGCGCCGGCGGAGCACCACCGCGAGCGCCGCGACCACGAAGGCGGCTCCGGCGGCCCCCCCTGCCAGGGTGACCAGGGAAGCCGATAGTCCCGACGGCGACGTGCTCGCGAAGACGAGCGCGATCGGGGCCGGGTCCGATCCGTTGACGACGATCTCCTCGCCGGTCGCGACGGAGTATCCGTTCGGACCGATCGCCCGGAGGGCGTAGGTGCCGTTCGGCTCCGGCACATCGAGGGTCGAGGAGCTCGAGTACGCCGTGAGGTTCACGATCGGCACGCTCCCGTGCGGCCCGAGGCCGATGCTCCCGTTCGGGCCGGAGAGGACCACCGTCCACACCGCCCCCGAGGGAAGCCCCGATTCCTCGAACTCGATCTCGAAATCGAACGGCACGAAGTTGATGGCCACGGTAGCCGGCTCCCCGGCGACCGTGAGGCCCGATGGGCCCTCCGCCCGATAGCCGGCAGGCGGAACGACCACGACCTCGTAGGTGCCGTTCGGTAGCTGGAGCGCGAGCTCGGTACCGTTCGATCGAGGGCCCGAGTCGCCGATCGGGGAGGATCCGCCGGACCCCCAGATCGTCACCCCCCAGATCCAGCCATCCGGCAACCCACGTTCGGTGAACTGGACCGCGTAGGTGGGGACCACGACGATGGCCGAGTACCGGACGTCCGTGGTGACGTTCCGCCCGTCGAGGGTCGTCGTTCCCGATGAGCCGACCGAGAAGCCGGGCACGCTCCCTACCGTGTAGCGGTAGGTTCCGTTCGGCTCGTGGAGCACCACGGCCGTCGAGTTCGTCACGTACGCGACGCCACCGAAGGTGACCGACCAGTTGGTGTGGGCCGGGAGGCCGGACTCCCGGAAGGTCACCGTGTACTGGACGAGGGTGAAATCCACCGCCACGAGGACGGAGGTGCCGTTCACCTGCACCACGCCGGTCCGGTTCACCCCGTAGTCCGGCGGCGGGGTCACGCCGTAGTCGAACGTACCGTTCGGCGAGATGAAGGAGGCGACGTTCGTGGTCGCCGATTGGCTCGTCGAGCGGAAGGTGACGGTCCAAAGGTTGCCCGACGGGAGACCGTACGACTCGAACGTGACGTTGTACTGGACGAGCACGAACGTCACGAGGACGGTCGCGGGGCCCCCCGCCACGGTCACGAGGCCGGTCCACGTCGCCGAAAATCCCGGGACCGGGGTGATCGAGTAGTGGTAGGTGGCGCTCGGCTCGGAGAACGCGATCGATGGGACCGTGGCGCTCTCGGAGACCCCCGCGAGCTCCACCGTCCAGAAGGTGCCGCTCGGGAGCCCGGTCTCGTTGAAGTAGACCGGATAGTCCGCGCGGAAGTCGATGTCCACGACCGGGTCGTCGCTCGCGATGCGGAACGATCCTCCGGAGGAGGAGTAGCCGGAGATCGGGGGGACGGAGAAGGTGTACGTCCCATTCGGCTCGAACGCGGCGACGCTGGTGGTGTTCGACAGGAGGTCCGTCGCCTCGACCGAGACCCCCCAGGCCGCGCCGGCCGGGAGCCCGCTCTCGTCGAACGTGACGTACCACGGGCTCGAGACGTTCCCGACCACGCTCACG
>JASHSI010000006.1 GCA_030040915.1 Thermoplasmata archaeon
GGCCCTCGGCCAGTCGGATGCCCACGGTTCGCAACGGGTTGATGAGGACCGTCCGCCCGCTCGCGGGGAACGGGGCGAGGGCAGCCACGATGATTCCCTCGATCCAGGGATCCACGATCGGGCCGTGCACGGAGAGGGCGTACGACGTGGAACCGGTCGGGGTCGCCACGATCACCCCGTCGGCCCGGAGGGTCCCGACCGGCCGCCGGTCGACGAGCACCTCGAACAGGCGCATCTTGGCCACGTGCCCGGAATGGACCACGACCTCGTTCGTCGCGTCCGGTATCGCACGGTCGCCGACCGAGACCGCGAGCTTCATCCGCTCCTCCACGTGATAGGAGCCCCTCAGCAGCCGCTCGATCGCCCCTTCGAAAGACGGACCCGGGTTCCCGTCGATTTCGGCGAGAAATCCGACCGTCCCCGCGTTGATCGGAAGGATCGGGACCTGGGTCCGGGCGAGGGTGTAGAGGATGGTCCCGTCGCCCCCGAGGACGATGAGCGCGTCGGCCGTGAGCTTTTCGAGGGTCGCGGACGGGCCATCCGCCCCGAGCGCGCCCTTGGTCTCCTCCGTCAGGACCACCTCGGCGCGCGGCCCGATGAGGGCGATCGCCCGCTTCGCGAACTCCACCGCCCGCACTTTGTTCGGGTTCGCGCTGATCCCGATCCTCACAGATACCCTTCCTTCCGGGCGGCACCATCGAACGCCGGGTCGCCGAAGGCGAACACGCTCGACCTCTGCTCCACGCCGAGCGGCAGGCCTCCAATCGGTCTCCCGTCCGCATCCGTGACGCGACCGCCGGCTTCGACGAGGATCCGGTAAGCCGCCGCGATGTCGGTGACCCGGAGGTTCCGAGTCGGGTCGTCGTTCTCAAAGAAGTAGGCGTCCGCCACCCCTTCGGCGACGAGCGTCATCTCGAGCGATGCGCTCCCCAGGGAGCGGGTCCGCCGGCCCTTCCCGGCCCAGGCGACCGAGCGCGGGGTGGCGTGGCGCCCCAGGTTCAGGAAGAACATCTCCCGGCGAGGTTCCCAGGACCGCGGCCGGATCGGGAGTCCGTCGCGGAACGCCCCTCCGCCCCGCTGGGCCCAGTAGGTCGTGCCGAGGTTGAGGTCGTGCACCACGCCGACCTCGATCCCGGACAGGTCGCGCGCCCCGAGGGCGAGGGAAACGGTCGCGAACGGAAGCCCCCGCAACAGATTGTGGCTCCCGTCGACGGGATCGAGGACGAGAATGCGGTCCCCCCCACGCTTGATGTGCCCGGCTTCTTCGCTGAGGAGGTCCCAGTCCACCCCTTCGGCCTCCAGGGAGGAGAGGACCTGCGCCTCGGCAACGCGGTCGAGCTCCTCGGTCGGGCTCCCCGAGGCGCCAATCCCGACGATCTCGCCCCTTCGTGGGGAGCGGCTGATCCGGCGCACCGTGCCGTGCACGGCGTAGGCGATCCGCACTAAGATCTCGAGGTCGCGGTCGTCGGTCACCGGCCTCACGCCTTCACCGCGCTAGGTTGGGCCCTAGCCGCGGCCGCATCGTCGCACCGTCCGCGCGCGTCGGATGCCGCTATCCGGGATCGGTGCGCGTCCCTTGCGAACTCCTCGGCCATGAGCTGTCGGAGCTACTGGAGCTCGCCTTCTCCTCTCGACGAGGCGGACCGGTATAAGGAATGCGCCATCCGGGCGTCTCGTTCTCGACCCACCGCGGACGGTCAATCGACAGGCGACTGGTGGGTTGGCCCGGTAGGCCCGTGAATTGCAGCGGAGGCACACTGGGAGAGTGTCTACGAAAACTTCGTCCACGTACATGCGTCTATGTAGAATCTTTACTTGGTATCGACAAGGGATTAAACGTCCGTAGTACGTCACCGCCGCACGGTGATTCTTTGCCCATCGAAGGTCGTAAGCTACAGCTCGCTGGTCGTTCCACTTTCCTCGTTTCGTTACCGAAGCGCTGGGTCCTCGATGCCGGCCTGAAGGCCGGGGACACCCTCTTCGTCGAGCGAGAGGGGGACGGCTCCGTCACGGTCCGCCACCGCGGCTCGGAGCGTCCGAAGACCCGCCGGAAGGTCTTTCAGGTCGCGGGGGACGAAGCGCGGGATCACCTGCTTCGAAAGCTGATCGGAGCGTATGTCTCGGGCTTCGGCCTGATCGAGGTGCACTTCCCGGCCGACCGCGGGCCGTTCGTTCGGCGGACCGCCCGCGAGTTCTGCCGCCTCGTGATCGGGTCGGAGGTGATTGAGGAGACGAAGGGCGGGATCACGATCCAGGACCTGTCCGATACCACTGAGCTCAGTTCGGAAAAGTGCCTCCGCCGGATGCACCTCACCGTCCGGGCGATGCTGGAGGACGCCTTCAACGCGCTCAAGAGCGGCAACGAGACGCTCGCGCACGACGTCGGGCTCCGCAGCCAGGACGTCAACCGCCTCTATTGGATGGTGGCGAAGCAGTACCATCTCGCGCACGCGGGCCAGGGGGAGAACGGCTCCGGCCCGTCGATCCACGGACACCGCCTCATCGCGAAGCTGCTCGAGCGGGTCGGCGAGCACGCCCAGCGGATCGCGACCAGCGGCGCCGCCCTCGCC
>JASHSI010000007.1 GCA_030040915.1 Thermoplasmata archaeon
GGGCGAGAGGACGGCCACGTTCAACGGTCGCCCGGAGAATCTCGGCGGACGCGACGGGAACGCCCCCGAACGAACGAGCCGAGCCCGAGGGCGAGCTCTCCGAGGCCGATTCCGGCGAGGGGCCGGACGCAAGGTCGACTGGGAGGGTCCGGGGTTCGGGTCCGGGTCGCCCGCCGGTTCACGCCGCGAGTTCCCCACCGACCATTCGGCCACGGCGCGGTCGGATCGCCCCGCGGCCAGATCCCGTAGTAGAGCTCGCGGGCCCAGGACGCTCGGAGCGCGGGCCCGCCCTGACCGGGTCGGTTGAAATAGGTCGATGCCCTGACCCGGCCGTCGATTCGTCGGCCACCGGGGAAGCGGATGAACCGAGGACGCCCACGCCGCCGCGCGCCGAGCCGAAGGGCCATCTCGGACATCATCGGCGAGCTCCTCGTGATTGGTTTCACCGTCACGCTCGCGGCCGTCCTGGTCGTCGTCGTCACGGGCCTCGTCCGCTCGCCGGCCTCCCCGCCGATCGGCTCCGAGCTTGCGGCCACCGCGACGCCCGGAGGCACATCGGCTTCGAGCTCGGGCGGCTACGTCTACAACTTCACCCTCACGTACGTCGGCTCCTCGGTGGAGGTCGGGGACCTGGGCTTCCAGGTCCATGGCGCCTCCGGAGCGATCGTCTCGATGGCCGGCGGTAGCGTGGCGATCGTGGGGACAGCCCCCGGCGTCCTCGCCACGTATTCTTTCGTCACGATGAGCTGGCAGTCCGGGCTCTCCTCGAACCCGACGAGCGTGATGCTCTCGAGCGACGACTCGCTCAGCCTGACGAGCTCCGTCCCGCTGGACGGGGATCTGTTCGTCATCTTGGGCCAGCACGCCTTCGCGGGGCAGGTCACGGCCCTCATCGCCTGAGGGGCTGTCTCGATCGCTCGCTCTACGGGTCCTTTCGAGCGAAGGCGATCGGCGAACCCCTCCCGAACCCCAGCGATCCGGCGCCCTCCCGACCGATTCTCCCCCGGGAGGGCCGCGTGGTTTCCGCCTCGCGGCCTCACGCGGCGAGGACGCTCATCGTGCCGGCGTAGGCGTTCACCACGAACATCTCCCCGAGACCGCTGTCGTAGGCGAGCATGAACGGACCGTAGCCGACCGAGACGGTCGCGATGACCGTGTCCGATCGCTCGTCGATGACGCTCACCGACCCGGCGGATCCAACGAAATTCGGGTCGGTATTGACCATGAACAGAAGGCCCTTGGCCGAGTCGTACGCGATTCCCGACGGGCCGGTTCCCACCGTCACGCCCGAACCCACGGTCGTCAGGGTTGCGTCGTCGATGACGGTCACCAGGGCCTGGTTGTTCACCGTGACGAACATCTCGCCGAAGGCGGCATCGTAGGCGATCCCCGCGGGGGAGGCGCCGGTCGGGAGGGAGACACTGCCGACCAGCGACAACGAGGCGCCACTCACGCTGTAGACCTCAATGATCGAGCTCGAGGGGCTTCCGACGAAGAGCTCGCTGAGCGCCGCATCGTAGGCGACGAAGGTGGAAGGGGCACCGACCGCCGTCTCCCCCACGGTGCCTATCGAGGAGGTGCTGAGCCACCCTATCCGGCTGGCCCCGGACTCCGCCACGTAGAAGTCCTGGGTAGTGGGATCGTAGGTGATGTTCTGCGGGGTTCCGGTCGTATAGAGGGTGGCGACCGCGCTGCTCGGGGAGGTCGCATCGAACAATTCAACGGTACCTGAGGCCGGACACGACACGGCGAGGTAGCCGTTTCCATCGGCGATCGCGTACGGCGAGGAAGGCAGAGATGACACGGCTCCCATGAGGCCGAGCGTCGAGTCGGAGAAGATCGTCAGGGTATCGGCCCCCGGGTTCGTGACGTAGATCATCGACGAACCGGGGTCGTAGGCCGCTCCGAACGCCCCGAGGCCGGATGGGTTCGCGTTCGCGGTCACCTCGTCGACCGTCGAGGATGGTGCCGGGGGGATCCCGTTGGTGTCGGCGACCCATATCTCGTTCAGGGCCGTGTCGAAGGTCACCCCCTCTGCGCCGCTCGATGTCGAAGAGCTGAGCGAAACATGGAAGGCCGGCAGACCCGTGATGGGTGCCGTGTCGTTCACGAGGGTCAGATCGTCCACATACGTGCCGGTGCCCGTAACGGCAACCTGTCCTTGGCCCGCGTCGTACCAATCCCATTCGGGATCCGCGCCCACGGTGGCCGAACCGAGGGACGTGAACGCGGTCGTCGCAGCGTAGACCTGAACTGTCCCCGTACTAAATCCGACGCACGTGGGGAAGTTGCTGCAAATGGTGACCCAGATCTGCCCTTGACCCGAGTCGTACGCCACGCCCCACGGGTTCGAAACGGTGTACGGTGTGACGCTGTTCGAGAAAGAGGGGGCGAGGTCGAGGATCAGGTTCGCGGTGTTGGCAGAAATGTAGAGTTGTTGGCTGGAGGAATCATATGCGATGCCGAGCGTGGGGTGCCCGACGCTGATGGCCGTAGGCGTCGCGGCGTAGTTCGAGTCGGAGAGGGCGCACACGTCGTTCGAGGAGGCCATCGTGACGTAAACCTCGCTGTCGGCGCTGTCGTAGGCATCCTCCCACGGATCGAGGCACGGCGCGGAGAGGGTTATCGTATCGATCACGTGATTGGCGTACGGCCCACTGTCGGCTATGACGTCGACGTTGTTCGTGTAATAGCAGACCACCCAGATGGTGTTCGTGCCAAAGTCGTACGCCTCTCCAACCGGCTCGATGCATGAAGAGACCGTGTTTCCCGGAGGATACGACAATGTTGGGCTCGCCACGTTGATCGTAGTCACCACCGAATTCACTCCCCCTGAGTTTAGGGTGGCCGGGTTTACCACGGTCACGCTATCGGGAGCCCCGTTGGCGGGGATGCTGTCGACGTAGACGTAACCGTTCCCCGCGTCGTAGACGGCATCTTGGGGATTCTGCCCGACTCCCTCGGAGCCTACATCCGCGAACGTGTAGGAAGCCGGATTGACGGTCCGCTCCACCTGGTACGGGGGTACGCTCGATGTGATCGTGTATGGTTGGAAGGCACTGTTCGTCCCGTCGGTGGCCGTGACGGTGTAGGGGCCGATCGCTAGGTTCGGAACGACGAACGTGCAGGAGAAGCTTCCAACCGCCGAAGTGGGGCACATCGAAGGTGCGGTGCTCACGCCCGCTGAGCCGAACGTGATCGAGATGGCCGAAGTGGCAGCGAACCCGGTTCCGTTCGCGTACGTAACGGAGGCGACCGGGCCGCCAGTGGGCGTGAGTAGGAGGCTCGGGCCCACGGTGAAGCTCGCCGAGGCACTCAAAGTGCCGGTGGCCGCAGAGACGGTGTTCGGGCCCGCGGGGCTGGCGGGGAACGGGAACGTGCAGGAGAACACACCGGAGTTCGAGGCCTTGCACGGGTTCGGGGTCGTCGTGACCGGATTCCCCCCGACCGTGACGGTGACGGTCCCGCCCGCCAGGAAGCCCACCCCATCGGCCGTTACGGTCGTGCCTACGGTTCCGCCCGTAGGGTGGAGGGTGAGCACGCCGGTCACCGAGAAGGAGGTCGACGGCCCGCTGCCCGCCGGGAACACATCAACGCTCCCTCCCGAGGAGTCGGCTACGAAGACTTCGTTCGTTCCGGCATCGTAGGCCACGCCTTGCGCCCCGTCGCTCCCGGGCTCGTTGATCACGTTGATCTCATCCAGCGCCGAGTCGCCCAGAGCTCCGAGCGTCGAAGCTCCCGTGCTCGGCTCGAACAGATAGCCGGTGGACGGGTCGTACGCCAGTGATTCGGGTCCGCTACCCACGGTGATGGAGGCCCAGGCGGTGTTGTTCGAATCGGAAATGACGCTGACCAGGCTCGTCCCAGAGTCCGCTACCCAGACTTCACCGCGCCCGCTGTCGTACGCGAGGCCCGCCGGGCTGGCCCCAACGTTCACCGTGGCGACGACCGTGTTGCTCGAGTCGGAGATCACCTTGACCTGGTTCGAGCTCGTGCTCAGGAGGGACACGAACACCTCGTTGGCCCCGGAGTCGTAGGCCAGGCCGTTCGGGTTCGACCCGGTGAACGCGACCGTGGCGACGACCGTGTTGCTCGAGTCGCTGATCACGCTCACGCTGTGGGAGTTGCTGTTGGCGACGAAGATCTCCCCCTTCCCGCTGTCGTAGGCCAACGCCACGGGATTGCTTCCAACCGTGACCGTTGCCACCACGGAGTTCGTCGCATCGTCGATGACGCTCACGGTGTCGGATATCAGGTTCGCGACGAAGACCTCTCCCTTGCCGGAATCGTAGACCGCGGCGGACGGGCTGCTGCCGACCCCTACGGTCGCGGTCACGGCGTTTGTGGAGTCGTCGATGACACTCACGCTGTTCGACCCCTGGTTCACGGCGAAAATCTCGCCCTTTCCCGGGTCGTAGGCGACACCGAGCGGGCTAGATCCAACAGTTATGGTTGCCAGTTGCGAGTTGGCCGGCATGTCGGTCGCGACAATCTGAACGGGGCCCCCCGGGAGCGGAGGGATCGTGAACGAGCATGGTTTCCCGGTCGTTCCAGGGAAGGCGCCGGTGCCATCCGTCGCGCAATTGGAGGAAACCGAAGCACCGCCCACGGTGAAGCTAATCGGGGAGTTCGGGATGAAACCGGTGCCAGCTGCGGAAACGGACGTACCCGATGGCCCACTCGACGGCGACGTCGAAAAGGAGGCCGAGGACCCGGCGACCGAGAGGTGAGGGTTCCCAACCCCCTGAGGGAGTCGCACTGCCGGGCCATGAGGGGGGGAGGCGACGAGCGGCCCCAGGGAGGCGAACATGGGCGCGAGCAAGGTCGCTGCCAGGATCCCCCACAATAGGACCCCGCGCCACGGCGAACCGGCCAGGGCCCCACGTCGACTCCCAAACGTCCCCCAGGTCCTACGCCCGTGGGATCCGCAGGCATCCCCTCGGGAGGCCGGGGGCGTAACGGTTCGGTCTCCGACGGGCGAGGTGCCGAGCTTCCCACGGGTGAGAGCGGTTTGGAGACCGGTCGTAGCATTCTTTGGCAACAGAACAGTGCGAGCCTGCTGCATGACCGCGGGTAGCCCTTAGTTCATAATCCGTCTACCTCCGGCTCAATCAGTATCTGCGTTCAGGAGCTTGGCTCAGTCGCCGTTCGACACGGGGCCCTTTCGAGATCTCACGCCAGGCGCTGGTCACCGCGAATGCGCCCAGCCGTGGCGCGACGAATAATTTGCTGTTGGAACCGGCGATCGTTTCCCGAGGAGTTCGGTCGATGCACCGGCTAGTTACGGCGGGGCCGGGATGCCATCGAGGCACGATATGGTCGCATTCACCAGCCGGTCCGCATGCTGTCCCCCGGCCGTAAGCCGCACCAGGTGACCCCCTCGCTCGTCGTCGACCAGATCCACGAGGTGACGTTCCTTGAGAAGTTCGAGATATCCCTCGAACTGCCAATAGTTGAGGCGTGCGAGGCATTGCAAATGCGTCGGCCGCACCGGGCCCTGACTGACGAGGACGTGGAGGATCCGGCTGACCACGTAAACGTCGGGTCGAGTCCTTGGCTGGGTCGCCCATCGGCCGTTGCCGTTCGCCTTGCGCGACGCTTCAGGGCGACCGGCCATCGTGCCCCCCATCCCCGTGATAAGCCGCCTTGTCCTGCAATTTCCGCACCCCCTCCATTTTTCCCACCTTCACCGGCGGCTCGGCCGCCCACGGCTTCGGTCGCCATCATCCCGGTTCCGGAAAGTTCGAGCCCCCGTCGCGGGGCGAACGACGGATGACGTCCCTATATCCGGCTGAACGGGAAAGGCGCCCGATGGCAATCCTGGTTCAGCGCACGCCTGGACCGCGGACTCAATCTCTTCCATCCCGGCCCCCGGGGAACGGGCAGCGACCACTTTCCACGATGCGCATCGGCCGTGAGTCCTGCGACGTGGACCCGACGGGCAAGACGCCCCGGCCCCCGCATCCTCGCACGCCCAACGCGGGCATGTGCGGCACGTAGGCACGATGCGTCATAACGCTGACGCGCGCATCGCATCTGATCGGATCTCCTTTCGAGGACGAGGGGCCGCGGATATCGGCGCGGCGTCGTGTGGGACGGGAGGCTGCTCGAGCATCAATGGGCAGGGTGGGCCGAGAAGGAGACCTAGGTGGGAAGCCGGGCGTGGATGATCCGATCGGGACCTACTAGACCGGATTGGCCCGGCCGTTCCTCGACCGCGTCGCGACGGTCAGAGGTGCGCCGGTCGTTCGGCCCAGGAGTTGGTCTGCTACCGCCAGTGAAGGTCGTTCCTAGCGTGATCGAGGGCGTTCCCGCAGTGTCCCCGGATCGTCTCGCCGAGGCACCCTGGGCTCTACGAATGGGATCCGGTGAGGAGAGGGCGCCCGCTACGCGCTCGATTCGTTCGAAGGCCGCTCGTGGGGCCTCGGCATGCGGGCCAAGGCCCGGGCCCCGTAGACGGCCGACTTCGGTGGCGGCCAGCGTCCGTGGAGCACGCGCCGGTCGATCCAGAACGTCGTCGGCGGCTCGACGTTCATCTGCCAGAGCATTGCCTCCACCTCCCCAAGATGGAGAAGGTGCTCGGTCACGCACTGGGCGAGCGCGGAGTCGCGGGTGAGTCGGAGCGGGTACTTTCGCGAGGCGACCCACACCGCGGGTTTCGCGAGCTCCCTCGGGTTGTTCCACTGGCGGAACCGTCGCTCCCCCATCGCGCGCACCTCCTTGAGCCGTCGGCGGACCGACGCGATCGAGGTGTACTGGTCCTTCGGGATTCGCATGACCTCCCGCATCCATGGGGTCGGGCGACCTTCGCAGAACTCGGTCACGTGCTGCTCCTCGACGTAGGCGAGGTGGAGGAAGATGTCCCGGAAGGAAAGCATGCTCACTTCGCGGTTCCGGGTGAACTCCTTCCGGCCGAGTTTCGCCGTCCGCTCGAAGAAATCCTCGCGGAGCTCGTGGACGAACTCCATGAGGTCGATGGTGCTCACCATCGGGCCGCTCCCCTGGCCACCGTACCGACGCCGGGCCGATCCGCCAAGGAGGGGACACGCCGACGGGAGATCCTCGGAAGCGCGTTCGCCTACCGCCGGCCCTTTCGGGCGTGACCCTTGCGCGCGGCCGCCTTCTTGGCGGGCTTCGCTTTGCGTGGGGAGGGGCGGCGCGCGGGGCGCATCGGCGCCGACGGCTGCCAGAGCGCGAGGACGTTCCCCTCGGGGTCCGCGCCGATGAAGCTCCATCCCATCTTCGGGACCTCCTGCTTCCCGACGACCTGGCTCCCCCCGGCGGAAAGGAACCGCTCGATCGCCGAGTCGATGTCCTCCACCCCGACGAAGTTCCTCGGCCGGTCGTCCGGGCCCATCCGCCGGTACATGCCGCCGCCGAGGCTCTTGCCCATCGGGCCGGTCGAGATCATCCAGTACTCCATCCCCGGCATGCCGGAGTCCTGGAACTTCCATCCGAAGCAGGCCGAATAGAAGCTGCGCATTCGCGCGACGTCGCTCGCCGGGATCTCGAAGTGGACGATCGTTTGGGTCGCCATGGGTCCTCGTGCGCGGGCAAGGCGGTTCATTCGATAAAGGGCGGGGGTGGACCCCTTGGGCCATGGCACGTTCGACCACCCCCGGGAGGTGGATCGCCCACGAGTGCGAAGGCCCCGGGGCCAGCGTGCAAGGAGCGGCTGGACCCTCTCTCGAACCTCGGCGACCCGTTCGTTCGGAGCTACGCCCGTGGGTCCTCCTCGAAGAGGAGCAGGTGGCAGGCCCGGCAGCGCCACGCCGGAAAGTTCTGGATGGTCGTGATCACCGTCCGGCCGATGGTCTCGCCCTGGAGCCCCCATCGGCCGGCCTCGTTCTCCCAGGCGAGCTTCCCGTTCGTCCCGAGCGTCCCCCCTTCCATGGGTTGTCGGCAGCGGGGACAGCTCGGGCTGGACGTGCCGGCCATCCGTTGGGGCAGTGATGGGACCAGGTAAACGTTCGGGGGCAGCGCCGTTTCGGGGATACCGGCCCGGGTTCGGGTGGACCCGACCACCCTGGGAGTCCCGCGCGGAGCTCGAGCGCAATTCCGGGATTCCCTCAACCGCCGAGGCACGTCCGGAGACGGGGGCTTGGCGGAGGCCCTGCCAAGGCCTGAGCGGCGGGAGAGCGTTGCCGCGCCGAGCTCCCAAGGGAACCGCCCCCCGTCGTCACCGGAGTCCAAGACCGGAGCTGCGGCCGGCTCCGGCCTCGTCCGGTCCTCGGCGTTGGCCGCCTGACCCGGGTCCGTTTCCTGCCGTGAACGAGCCGCCCTACTACTTCGAGCCCCGGTGGAACGCCTTGATCCCGGCCGAATCCTCGGTGTAGGCCATCTCCCACGCGCCCCGGACCATCGCCTCGAGCTGGGCGGGGGGCACGCCGGCCGCTTGCATCTCCCCGTAGACCGAGACCTCGGTTTGGTGCCCGTGCGGAGTGTATACGGTGAACATCTTCGAGCCGGTCATCGGCCCCTCGATCGCCTCGGCGACCATCCCGAGCGGGGGGAACACCGTGATCCGGTTCGCGACCTTCACCCAGTTGCCATTGACGTTCTGCTCCCAGGAGACGACGAACGACGAGTCCGTGAGCGGCTTCATGGCCCGGTTTCGAGACCCTTGGTGGGCGTTCCCATGGGCGTCGGGGCTCTGAAGGTATTTCCAGACGATCTCTAGCGGGGCGTCGAACTTGCTCCCTTCTTGGTCGTTGATCCGGGCCATACGGGAGGCAACTTCCCCGTCTACATCAACCCCACCGGTCGTTCCCACGGGAGGGAGCACCTTCGCCAGACCGCGGTGGCGAGCCCCGAGAGCTCGGAGAGCGGGCGATGGCCCCCGGAGCTTACCCCGATGGCGCCCAGCCCCTCGATCCGCTCGGTTCGTCCCCCGGCGGACCCTCCCCCGTCCGGCCGAGCCGTGGACCGGCCGCCTTCCACGCGGCGGCTCATCCGGCCGGCGGGTCCCCGGTCATCGTTCCGTGGCGACCTCCTGGAACATCGCCACATAGCGCGGGCCGAGCTCCTCCCAGGAGCAGCGCCGGGAGGTGAGCGCGCCGTTCCCCCCAAGTCGGCTCCGGCGCGTCGGGTCCTCGAGGAGCTCGCGGATCGCCGCGGCCAGCGGCTTGGGCGCTCCGGGCGGTACGAGGAGCCCTTCCTCCCCGTCCCGCAGCATCTCCGGAACTCCCCCGACGCGCGTCGCGACGACGGCCAACCCCATCGCCATCGCCTCGCGGACCACCACCGGCGCGGAGTCGAACCGCGACGGGAGCACGAACAGATCGGCGCGGGCGTACTCTTGGATCACCTGCGAGCGGGCGAGGGCGCCCGTCAAGTGGACCGTCTCCGAAACGCCGAGCCGATGCGCGAGGGCCCGGAGGGCGGCGCCGTCCCCCCAGTCCTCGCCGACGATCCGCAGATCCGGCCGGGCGGGTTCGGGGAGCCCGGCGACGGCTTCGAGGAGGAGGTCGAGCCCCTTCTGGGCTACGTTGAGCCGGCCGACGAACAGGACCACCGGCCGGGTCCGGTCCGGTCTCGGTTCGAGGGGGCCCGGGAACTCCGCGAGGTCGATCGGGGTGGGGATCTCGACGATCCGGCCCGGATCGACGCCGGCCGCGGCGAGCAGGCGGGACTCGGTCGGGCTTTGCGAGACGACCCGAGCCGCGGGCGCGAGGGTCGAGCGGGCGACGAACGCCGAGAACAGCCGGGTGGCCTCCGACCCGGAGCCGGCATCGAAGTGCGGGGTCACCACCAGGGGGGTTCCACGGAGCCGTCGCGCCATGGCACCCGCCCAGGTCGGGAAATGGGCGAACGCGTGGGCGTGGATCACGTCGGCGCGGGTCCGTAGCGCGTCCGCGAGCATCCCGGGCGCCGCGACGCCGAGGGCGTTCGGGGCCGGGAACGCCTCCACGGCGGTGTGGCGGCGGACCCCGGGGAGCGCCGGGGCCCCGCTGGGGAGGCGGCGGAGCGGGTGGTCCCGGTCGAGGTCGGTCGTGCTGACCTCGACCTGGAAACCGGACGCACGCGCGTGGCGGACGAGCCGTTCGACGTGCTGCTCCACGCCCCCGATCGCCGGGGGGTAGCGTTGCGTGAGCTCGAGGAGGCGGAGCGTCATGTCGGGGCCGGCCGGGCCCGATGCCAGATCCACGCGAACGGGGCGACCAGCCACGGCACGGGGCGGTCCTCGTCGGTGAGGAGGACGTACACGACTTGGGCGAGCGCGATCGTCACCAGCACGGCGATCACGTAGAGGCCGTCGGTGCGGAAGAGCCCGTAGCCCGCGCTCGCGTCGAGCGCGGAGCTCGTCCCGACGACCGCCGGGTCGATCGGGCTCACGAACCGGTAGAGGAAGTCGTTGTTGAAGACAAGGAACGCGGCGCAGATTCCCACGAGATAGACGAACAGCGCCCGGCGGCCGGGATGGTAGAGGGCGAGGTCGAGCGCGAGCGGGGCGAACAGGTAGAGCATGTACTGCTCGTTGACGCCCCAATGCAGGAGGAGGAACGCCGCGAGGACGAGGGACATCGCCCGGAGCTCCGTCGCGGTTCGCGCGTCCCGGGAGAGCCAGCGGGCGCCGACCCACCCGGCGAGGACGATCCCGATCACCCACAAGTAGGAGGCGTACGGGAAGAAGCCCGGGACGGCGGCGAGGGAGCGCTCCACCGCCTGGAGGTTGAACAAGAGGGCGTAGTTCATGCCCCCGGGGCCCTTCGACGCCTGCGAGGTCGCCGTCGCGGAGAACCCGGTCAGGAACCCCCACCCCGCGCCGAGGAAGACTGCGATCGTCAGCCCCGCCGCGACGGCGGGGCCGATGAGCGCCTTCGCCCGGTCGAGCCCCCGGGCGCGGAACAGCTCGAGCGGGACGAAGATCGCGGTGACGAACTTGACGAACACCCCGAACCCGATCTCGACGTTCCGTTCGACCGCCGACCGCGCCCAGAGCATCGCGAGCAGCACCGCCACGATGATCGCGTCGAACTGGCCCCAGATCGCCGAGACGAGGATGGAATAGGGGAACAGGGCCCAGAACCAGGCGATCCATCGCGCCCGCGCCCGGTCCCCCGTCCACCGCTCCGCCAGGCGGTAGAGGAGGTAGACGGCCGCGAGGTCGCCGGCGATCGGCGGCTGCTTCAGGAGGAAGTACAGGACGAACCGGTTCCCGCCCCCGATCGCCATCCACAGCCGGTAGATCGCGCCGACCAGTCCGGACCAGAACGGCGGGTATGCCGCGAGGGGGAGCTGGGTCCCCAGGTAGGCGAAGCTCCCTGGGACCGGGCCCTCGAGCCCCAGGTACGGGTTGTGCCCGTGGGCGACGACGTAGCCGGTCCGCACCCAGATCTCGAAATCGAACGGGTGGCCCGTCCAGAACGAGAACACCTCCCGAACGGCGAGCGCCACGAGGACGATCGGGGCGAGCGGGGAGCGCCAGCGCGGCCAGCTCCGGCGAGCGGCGGGCTCGTTCACGCGGATTGCGGGGCCCCCGCCGCCCGCACGGGCCGCTCGCTCTTACCGCCTCGGGCGGGCGCGCCGGGCGGTCCCGTCGGGCCGGGTCCGATCCGCGCCGACCGCCCCGCCCGTGACGCCGGAGAGCTCGTTCGTCCCCGGTGGGTCACGGGTTCGGGGGGCGCCCTCGCACCCCCTCGCTCATCGGCTCCTCGGATCGAGCGGAGCGGCCCGCGCCGGGATCATGCGGCGGACGGCCGCCGGGGTGGGCGGAGGAACGGAACTCCCGAGGTAGGCGGCCCGGGTCCGCTCGAACCGTTCGGACGCGTAGGTGAGACGGTCGAGGCGGGTCTCGGTCCGATAGCGGAGCTCGATCTCCCCACGGCGGCGGAGGCGCGCGTTGCGTCGCAAGCCCTGGGCCTGCAGGTACGCCGCGAGGATCGGAAAGACGACGGCGTTCGCGAGTCGGATGGGCCAGGGCGCTCGAACGTCCCGCCCCGATGGCGCGGCCGAGGCGGTCCGGCGTCCCTCGTAGAGCTTCGGCAGCTCCCGGCCGATCCACGGGGCGCCGGCGAGGAGCTCGGCATAGTACTCCTCCCCCCAGACCATTCGGGCCGCGAGGGCCTCGCGGGCGAAGAGGAAGTCCTGCGGGGTGGCGAACTCCCGCCGGGCGGCGCCGGATTCCCGCACGAAGTTGAGGCAGATCCTCCCGGGGGCTGGCCGCGCCTCGCCGCTCGGAGGACGGAAGCGGACCGCGAGGTAGGCGAGCGCGAGGACAATCCAGAGCGATCCCTCCCGCGTAATCAGCATCAGGTCGAGGTCGTCGTCCTCCTGGGGTTCCCCGTACGCCGTCGATCCGGTGACGCCGATGGCGAGGAGGAGCGGGAGGAGCGGCCGGAAGCTCGACCCCTTGAGGGCCACGGCGGTCTGCCAGAACCGCTCCCCCCGGCGCCCCCGCTCCGGGTCCGGGTCCTCGACCGGGATCCCGGGGGCGTACGCCCGTTCGTGCCGCAGCTCGGCGAGCATGGGCCGCCGGGCGAGCCAGCTCGAGAGCTCCGCGGGAGAGGCCGGAGCGTCCTCCGGCAACAGCTCGGCGAGCTCGCGTATCCGGACCCCCGTACGGGCGCCGGCGGCGACGCCGAGGATCGCCGAGATCCGCTGCTCGAGGGCGAGCTCCCCCGCGGCGGCGGCCGGTACGGCGAGCCCGGGCCCCGCGTCGGCGGTCACGGTCCGTGGGCCTCGACCGAGGCGACCACGAGTCCGAGCCCGGCGAGGAGACCGATCATCGAGGCAAGGCTGCACTCGAGGATGTCGTGGGTGCCAAGGTACATCGTGACCCAGACGAGCGGCATTCCGACGGAGAGGACCAAGACCCCGCCCGCCAGCAGGAGGAGAGGGGTCGCCCGGCGGTCCCGGTACGCGTGCAGCGCCCGGACGCCGATCCATCCCCCCACCACGGCGATCGCCGCGAGGACGCCCCAGAGCGCCCACAGCATGGCCTGGTACTCGTTCCAGCTCATGGTCCCCCGTCATTCCGAACGTCGTTCCACAGCTCCGCGAGGCGGGCGGCCGAGAGGTCCCGGCGCCG
The DNA here is from genome assembly GCA_030040915.1 of Thermoplasmata archaeon. Lineage (GTDB taxonomy): Archaea > Thermoplasmatota > Thermoplasmata > Lutacidiplasmatales > UBA184 > Lutacidiplasma. Next base: position 13,031 of record JASHSI010000007.1, read on the forward strand.
CACCTTCACGTCCAGCGTCGGCCCGTGGAGATGGACGACGACCTCCTCCACGCGGCTCCGGAACAGCTCCGTGCGCTTCCCGTCCTCGCTGATGACGGCTCGCTGGACGTCGATGAGCCCCGCAGCCCTCATCTCGGCGAGCCTCCGGTAGAGCGTGCTCTGCGGGACGTCGACGCGGCGCAACAGCTCGCGCGCGGGCTGGGGGGCGTCGGCGAGCCCGACGAGGATCGCCCGCGAGAGCGGGTCCCCGAGGGCGGCGAGGATCGTCTCTCGGCTCCCCCGCGGCGGGGGCGCCGGGGGTTCGATCGGGCCCTGAACCGGTTCGTCCACGGCGTAGGCTCTTCCAACGGGACCCTCCAAAATACCTTTCGCGGGGGCCGGGAGCGTGTCCGAGCTCGCGGGCCCCACCACCCTCCCCTCATCCTCCCTCGGGGTTCGCGGGGGCGGACGACGCTCGGGCTTCAGAGCGCCCGATCGGGGTCGTGGCGTTCCGGGCGGCGGGGGGAACGGTCTCCCACAGCACGTGCCCACGACCCGTGACCTTCCTGTCCCATCCGGCGAGCAGGACGGCCTCGATCTCGATCGCCGCGAGCAGCGGAAGCGCCGGGATCGCGCCCGGGCGCTCGCGCACCGTGCCGACCATCGTCCGGACCGCCGTCGGCAGGTCGTGCCGGGCGAGCCACGGCCACGTCGTCGGAGGGGTCCCCATCAGCTCGGCGATCTGCCGGTTCCCCCAGGCGATCCGGCGCCGCTGACGCAGATGCTCCGCCGGCGTTCGAGGGATCTCGATCCGCACCCGGGCCCCGCGGGCGAAGAGGAGCCGACCCCCGTGGAAGCGGAGCCATCCCCCGAGGAAAGCGCCGTCGTTGACGACCCCGACCGGCAGCGGGACGGGGATGGGCAACGGGAGGAGCAAGAGCTCGTCGGAGAGGTGGTTCCCCCCCCCGAGGCGCGAGAGGGTCTCCTCGTGCACACGGTCATGGAGGTCCCAGAGCGCGGCGAGGCCAGCGCGGAACCCGCGCTCGGGTCCCGGCGGGAGCGTCGGGCGGGCCATCACGGCGAAGGCGCCGCGCATGCCGGACGCCGCGCGGAGGAGCTCGGCGACCGCCCCGGGCTCGGCGGAGGCGTCCCCGTTCAGGAGGAGGAGGTAGGAGCCCTCGGCCCGCTCGAAGATCGCCCGGAGGGCCGAGGCCTTCCCCTCGCGGCGGGGCTGGTGCACGAGCTCGATCCGCTCGTCGCGGGCCGCGAGCCGCTGGGCAACGCGGAGCGTCTGGTCCGGTTCGCCGCTCACTACGATCACGATCCGGACCCACCGGGCCCCCCTCGGCATCGTCTGCGACACGAGGGACTCCACCGCCTCCTCGAGCCGCTCCCCCACCTGGAACGCCGGCACTCCGGCGGTGAGCGTGATCGCGCGACCGTTCATCGCGCCTTGACAGGACGCGTCGGATATGCCGCGTGGGTCGATTCCCACCCCCGAGAGGAACCCGACCTCCGGGGGCGCATTCCGGAAGGCCGACCGGGGGTCGGCGGCCGCCCTCCCCTGCCCCGGGGGTGGATTAATCCGAGCGGGCTTTCGGGGGGGGACCATGCATCGCGTCCCGGCGGACCCCGAGGCGCTCTCGTTGCGCACGCCGCACGGGGCGGTCCCGCTGGGCTTCGCCAAGGAAGGGACGACCGTCTACCTCGTCGCCCGCGAGCGTTCGGCCCAGTGGCCGGTCGACCTCTTGCGGGCGGGCCGCGCGGAGCTCGCCCTACCGGACGGGCCGGCCCGCGGCCGGGCCGAGATGATCGTGGACCCGGCCGAGAAGGCGCGGGTCCTGCGTCTGTTCGCGGATCGGTACGGCGCGGAGAGGTACCGTCGATGGTACGAGCACCCGGCGCGGGTGGTCCGGGTCGACCTCGACGCCCTCCCCGGGGCGGCCGGCCCGGACCGCGACTGCTACTACCGCTGGCTCACCGCGGAGTTCGACAACATCGCCGAGGAGTACGACCATCACATCACCGGGAACCGGATGAACCGGCTCCTCCGGGACCGCTCGCTCGCTTGGTTGGCTCCCCGCTTCGCGGGACGGCGGCGCCTCCTCGAGGTCGGCTGCGGCTCCGGGCTCGAGACCCTCGCCCTCCTCCGGGCCGGGCACGAGGTCGTCGCGGTCGACATCTCCCCGAAGATGCTCGGGGTGGTGCGGGCGAAGGCCGACGCCGAGGCGCTGGGCGGGCGGTTGACCACCGTGGAGGGAAGGGCCGGTGGCCTGGACCAGCTCGTGGACCGGCTCGGGGCCGGCTCGTTCGATGGGGCGTACTCGACCTACGGGGCGATCAACTGCGAGCCCGACATCGCTCCGATCGTGCGGGGGCTCGCCCGACTGCTCGGCCCCGGCGCCCCGTTCGTCGCCGGCGTCTACAACCGGTGGTGCGTGTTCGAGATCCTCGGCTACTCCCTCACGGGACGTTTCGCCCGGGCGACGGGACGGGCGACGAACCCCGTTCCGGTCGGGGCCTCCCGGTTCTGCGTCGACGTCTACGCCTACTCGGCCGCCGAGTTCCGGTCGGCGTTCCGCGGCGATTTCCGCTGGGAGCGGACCGAGGGGGTCCCGGTGCTCCTCCCGCCCTCCGACCTGGTAGGATATTCCGAGAGGTTCGCCCGTCGGTTCAATCGGTTGGCGGCGTTGGACGCTTGGATCGGGCCCCGCTGGCCGTTCAACGGCCTAGGCGACCACTTCCTGATGACGTTCGTACGCGGCGGGGAGGCTGGGCCGCCGGGGCCGACCCACTAGGCGCCGCGGGCGAACGGGCCCCCGCCGTTCGCACGAGGCGGGCCCATCGTTGGGGGTCGAGGAAACCCCGCGTCAAGTGGAGGGCGAACAAGGGTGAGAAGGCGAGGGCGCGTGCCGTGCCGGCGTTCGCGCTGATGAGCAGGATGACGAGGTAGGAGTAGGCCAGCTCCCGGGGGCTCCCGCGGGAGACGAGGCGGACCCAGGCGCCCTGGAACTCGGCCCAGTTCGATTGGGCCCGGTAGGTGCCGTAATGTCGCATCGCCTCGGGAACGTACCGCACCCGGAGGCGTTCCGCACGGGCCGCCCGCTGGAGGTAGTAGGTCTCCCGGCTGAGGACCGCGTCCGGAATTCCGGCCCGTAAGGACCACGCGCGCCCGATCATCGTGAGGCCGAGGGGGAGGCCGTAGGCAAAGCGGTGCCCGACCGACATGCCAACGACCGCCACCGTACCGGGGCGGCGGAATTCTTGACATGCCCTCGGGTAGAAGTCGGGGCGGACAATCACGACGTCGCTGTCGAGGAAGAGCACCGGCTCGGTCCCGGCCGCCTCCAGCGCGGCATTGCGAGCGCGTCCGAGGCCGGCCTGCTCGTCAATGAGCTCGGCGCCGAAGCTCCGGGCGATCGCCTTCGTCCCGTCGGTACTTTGGTGGTCGACGACGATGAGATGGCGAATGGGCAGGTGCCGGCGGGCCGAGGCGAGAGACTCGGCAAGGGTCTGGCCCGAGTTGTAGGTCGCGACCAGGACGTCGATGGGCGGACCCGGGGGTCCGGCGGGATACGGCTCCGACTCTCGGGGGACGGGTGGCGACGCTCCGGGGCTCGGTCCGATGCCACCGTTCGCTCGGAGGTCGGACGAAGGGGCGGCCACGGGCCGGGCCACGCCCTCGTGGGCTTAATTCGCCGTCGGCGACCGAAGCCCGCTTCGCGGTGCCGGGGAGGTTAACGTTAGGTTCGGTGGGGCGCTCGGGGATCGACCATGGCGAGGACGCACCGACCGGCCGGCGGGGAGCGGTCCCATCGGCCCGGCGAGTCGGCCGCTCCGTCCTCCCCCCCTCCTCAAGGGGCGGGGCGTCCGGGATGAACGCCCCGCCCCGGCGCTTGGAAGGTCCCGGCACTGCCTCGTCCGACGCCTCCGCGGGGGCCGGGCATCCCCGGCCCGGTCCCCGGGGAGTCGATCGGGAGCTCAGCCGATGGGAACTCGACGCGGGCCACATCAAGGTCTTCTCCGAACGGTGGCCGCTCAAGTACCTCGTCTCGAACGAAGGTCTCTGCCTCGGCGTCGACCTCGTGCGCGCCTCCTACCTCCTCCTGCTCCACCGGGGCGGGTTCATATTCGAACGCCGACCCGTGGGGGACACCGTCGTCGAAGACCTCAATTATGAGATCCGGGCGATCGTCGCGGAGCTCCGCCGGGAGCACGGGCAGGTCCTGCCCTCCCCCGCGCCGGCACGGTGAAGCGGTCCCCGAGAGGGACCTCGGGCGACCCGAGACCGGGGCGACCCCGACGACGCGAGACGTCTCGCCCTCGATCTGGACGCCTCCGCCCTTTGCGGGCCTGGCGGCTCCACCGTGGGTGCTTCCTCGTCCATGGCCGTCGGCCCCCCTGTTCGGCCACGTGCGAAGTCATTGCGTTCCCGGTGAGCCGGTCCATCGGCCATCCGATGGCCACGAATTCCGGGAACATCTTTTCCTCGTGGGCCGATCCACGAGGATAGGGTGATCCGGAGAGACCCTTCCGCGAAGGCGATCTCGGGCGAGAGCTATCGAGGCGGGCCAGGATTCCGCGACTCATTACGGGGCCTGGGCCCCTTTCGCGCCGGCCCGAAGCACCAGTATCCGGGTGGGAAAGAGGGGCGCGCGGCCCAGCCGGTCTCCGATGCGAACCATCCATCGGACAGGGACATGTTCGAGGATGGGCAGCTCCTCGAAACCGCAACCGAACTCGCCGACGATCTCGAGACCGGCGGATTCAATCACGGTCTGGAACTCCCTCCGAGTCAGGGCTCCGGGGCGGGGGTCGGGACTCCCTTGAAGGTGCTTCCAAAGCCGGTAGTACCACGTCTTCAGAGAGGGATCGGGAACGTGGGACAAGACCACCACCCCACCGGGCGAAATCACCCGCGTCAATTCACGCACCGTTCCGACAGGGTTCGTCAGCCGATGGAAGACTCGAACGAGAACGATCGTGGAGATGGACTGATCGGGGAACGGTAGACGCGCCGCGGCCGCGCAGATCAGCGACAGCTTGAACGGCGAAAGACCCCGACGTCGAGCGCCGAGTAGGAACCTTCGATTCATGTCTACGGCATACAGCTGCGTGGCCCGGCCGCTCAACACGGGGAGAAGTCGGCCCGTGCCGGCGCCGATTTCCAGCACCCTCCCCGGTCTCGCGAAGCGAAGAGCCTGCTCGATCAGCATCTCCTCGACCTGGTCGGCGGTTCGCCCCCGCATCCACTGATCCGGCGAATCCCCATCGTCCCAACTCATTGCGCGGTAGGTCCCCCCGGGGAATCCCGCATCCTTTTCGGCCAGGTGATGGCGATCCGGAACTCTTCCCCACGGAACACGGCGGCCCTCCCCGATCGCGACCCCGCCGAAAAGAGTGGGCCGAGTCTTCTCACGGGGAGCCTCGGGCCGATCGTTCGGCGGACACGGCTGAGCCACAGTGGCCCGGAGAGGTTGAAGAACCGGGGAGATGAATCCCGCCGGGAGCATGATCCCTTCGTCCGGCCCCGCCCTTTCGGGCGGCCCCCATCCACCAATCCAAGGTGGGGACCTGGTGGAATTCATATAGTCCGTTTACGTTTAAACGTGCATGTCAGTTCGAACCATCACCGTAACCGAGGAGGCCTACCGTCGGCTGCGCGCCCACAAGGCGGGTTCGGAGAGCTTCACCGACGTCGTACTTCGGCTGACGGACCGGAGGCCACTCACGGAGTTCGCCGGGGCCCTTTCGCCCGGGACCGCCGATGCCCTCCGCGCGGCGGTCGAAGAGGACCGTCGGCGTCGCCGGCATCTGGACGACTAGCATGCTGCTCGACACGAACTTCCTGATCGACCTGCTGGCCGGGCAGCCCGAGGCGGTCCGGCTCGCGGCGGAACTCGATCAGGAGGGGGACCGGCCGCGTCTCCCGGCCCCCGCCCTGTACGAGTTGTGGCAGGGGGCCGCCCGGACCGTTCGCCGGGAGGGAGAGCGTCGCCGAATCGAGGAACTGCTCTCGGCGTACGAGACCGTCGGGTTCGACGGCGAGGCGGCGAAGTCCGCCGGTCTCCTCCAGGCCGAACTTGCCCGTACCGGAAAGAGCCTCGGCACCATCGATGTCCAGCTGGTCGGGATGGCAATCGCTCGCACCGAGACCTTGGTCAGCGGAGACCGGGCTCTCGCTCGCCTCGGTCATGGGCTCTCGGTCCGGGCCTACACCCGGGCTCCGGCCGCCGGTCGGTGACCCTCTGGGCGGCCCGATACCGGGGAGGGATGGGTTAACCTCCTGCCAGAACGGGGAGGCTACCCGCCGGGAGCACTGCCATTCCTTGGGCCGTGAATCGGATGGCGGCAGGCGCACGGCGCCATCATCGGGCGTCAGCGACTTCTCTCATAGATTCTGGAGCGGCGGTCCACACGCTGTACGATGATCGATCTCTCCGGGAAGAGAAGGACTGCGAGAACCCGGTAGTCCCCGACTCGCAGTTTGTAGTCGGGAGAACCGCTCAGTCTCTCGAAGGCCCGTTCCGGTCGGTCCCCGATTTGCTCCAACTTGGCCCCGATCCTCCGAGCAACTGGGGGATCCAGTCGTCGAAGATCCCGGACGGCCGTTTCGGTCCACTGAAGGGACCACACGATTAGAATCCTAGCCTCTTCTTTACGGTCTCGTGGTCGACCACTCGACCCTGACGAATATCCAATCGCGCCTCCACCAGGCCAACGCGGAACGCTGCGGTGTAGGCCCCCTCTTCGTCCCCCTCCGGAACCAGCGTCAGCAACCGGTTCAGCAGCTCATCGTAGGATTCTCGAGCATGCACCTTGAGCCGCGCGAGCCGCTCTCGTGTTTCGGGCGTCACCTGGATTGTTGTAACTGCCATGGCCGACAATATGATGCCTGTGGCATACATATGGGGTTCGTATACTCGGGCTCGCCCCATGGCACAACCTCGCCCAGTTCTGGGTTCGCATCTCCGCCGCCCGGAGCGATTCGTGGGCGCGCGTCGTAAGGATGTGAACCAATTATGGGGTGCTTCCCATCGGTAACGAGACATTCCGCGGGCGTTCGATCCCGCTTCTGCGGGGACGTCCTCGCGCATTCGGCGCGGGGGTTCGAGCGATGGTTCGCGCCCGGGTCCTCCCCCGACCCCGTCGAGGGGGTCCCCATCCTATTGCCCTCCTCCAACCCCACCGGATACGCCGAGAGGTCCGGGTTGTTCCCCCGATGGGATGAGCGGTTCGATCGTTCTCGATGCTGGTCGACCACTTTCTCCGACGGCCCCGGAGAATCCCTTGGGAGGGGTAGCTCGCCCCGGAGGAGGGCCGGCCCTATTGGGGGGCCGCGGCGGGTCGCTCCCGCCGGGGGAAGTAGACGTACCAGAGGTAAGCTAGGATCACCCCGTAGAGGATGAGGCCCCCCACGATGGCCAGGGCGGCGTTCTCCCAGACCCGCGATGTGCCGACGTCCTGGAGGTAGCCGAGAAGGCCGGAGACGACGATCGTGAAGGCGACGCCCAAGGCGATCTGAAGCGCCGACGGTCGGCGCCGGTAGAAGACCGCCGAAACGAGCCCCGGAGCGAACATCGGTCCCGCGAAGACCTCCCTATTCGTTCGCCGGTGAGGCCGGGGGGACCGGCTCTGACTTGCGGGCCTCGGCCGGGTCGGGCCCCTTATGGCGCGACATGGCCAGAATGATGATCCCGACGAGCATCGTGAGGAGCAACACGGCGAGGAGGGCGTCGAAGAGGTAGCGGATGTTCCCGCCGTAGTAGGTGATCCCGAAGAGGTACTGGGCCATCAACGTGGCCGTCTTGAACCCGACCTCCTGGTAGGTCAGGATCCCCCCGAGGAGGATCGCGGCGAGAAGACCGGAACCGACCACGCCCGCCTTCACGGCGAGCCGGGAGCGCGCCGCCACGAGCAACAGCCCGCCGACGAGCTCCGCCGCTGCGAGCGCGGCGATGACGTACCAGTGGACGAAGTAACCGGAATGGACCGTGCCGAAGTCGGTCTGCAGGTTCTTGTCGGTGGCGAGCATGAGCACGGCGAGCCCGAACCCGAGGAAGAAGAGCAGGCTGTACAATGCGGCCGCCGGGCGGACGTTCTTCATGGGCCCGTCGAGCCGGTTCGGGGACATGGCACCCGGGCACGATTCCCACGCTCGGGAGAGGGCCCTGGGCCGGTCCATCCGGGTCGCCGGGACATCGAGTCCCGGGCCCGACTCGACGGAGGCTTTATTCCGGACCGCCCCCTCGGCCGGGTCGTGAAGGTCCGGGAGCTCCGCTGGGAGGACTTCCCGGCGCTGGTCGAGAACTACTACGCGCTCTATGAGGAGGTCCGCGAGGACCCGGACCTCGGGATCACGCTGCCGAAGGAGCGTCCGACGATGGCGGAGGAGGTGGAGTGGTTCGCCGGTCGGTACCGGGGGGTCCTCGATGGGGACGCCGTCGTGGCGGTGGCCGAGATGGACGGCCGGGCCGTCGGCGTCTGCGTGGTCGACCGGAAGAAGGTCCCGGAGTGCCAGCACATCGGCGGGCTCGGGATCCTGGTCGCCCGTTCGGCGCGCGGCCAGGGGGCCGGTCACGCGCTCCTGGCGAGCGCGCTCGGACAGTGTCGGGGAAAGTTCGACATCGTCACGCTCTCGGTGTTCGCGACGAACTCGCGGGCGCAGCGCCTCTACGAGTCGTTCGGGTTCCGGCGGTACGGGCTCCTCCCTAAGGGCGTCCTCCGGGGCGGACGGTACATCGACCTCGTCGAGATGTCGCTCGAGCCACCAAGGGTGTGAGCGGGCCGGCGCTCACCCGGCCCGGCCGAAGAACCGCTCGATGCTGCGCGCGAGCATCGCGAACATGTCGTATCCCTCCCGGGTCAGCTCGTACAGGGTGCCGCCGTCCTTCTCTGGAACCGCCCGTACCCACCCCCGGCTCACGAACAGATCGAGGTAGCGCTTCAGGCGCTCGTAGTTGACGTCCGACGAGCGCTGGAGCTGGGTCGGGCGCATCGGCCCGTTGTTCCGCCAGAGGGCCTCGAGGATCCGGGCCGCGACGACCAGGTCCGGGTTCGGAAACTCCTCCGGCATCCCCTACGACGGCGCTCCGCTCCAGAACTCCCGTTCCAGCCCACGCCGCCACTCCTCGGCCCGGGTGATCCCCCCGTCGAACTCGTCGATGGGCCGGAGGAGACGGAACCCGACCCAGATCGTCGCGAGGACGGCGAGGCCGGCCCCGAGGGTCGGGGCCCACGCCAGTCCCGACCCAAAGCCGGAACCGTGCGAAAGGACCACCGCGAGAACGTTCGAGACGAGGAGGGCGAGCGGGGTTCCGACGATCAGCACAGTCGCCACGGCGACGGCCGCGCACCGGCGGCTAAGCGTGGTCATTCGCCGGCCGAATTCGACCGCGGTCAGGGCATTGGCGACCGAGCTGTCCCCGGGTCGATAGTCGTGGTCTCGTAGGATCCGGCCGGGTGATCGCAGGGCCAACGATAGCGGAATGAGCGGAAACCGGTCGAACTCGGAGGAGAGTGGGATCCCTTCGGCGTCCAGGATTTGGCGGAACCGTTGGAATCGGCGATCCCAAGCCCACCACAGGAGGATGAGGATCGGGAGGGAGCTGAGGACCAATGGCCACTCCCAGCTGGCCTGGCTTGGAAAGAAGAGCACCCACGAGGCGACCCCGACCGCCCCCGCCGTGAGCAGGAGGAATAGGCCGGCGAAGTAACGGCGGCCGAGGCGAAGCGAGGCACGGTAGGCAACCCGTCCATCCGCGGCGATCTTCGCGAGGAGCGCATCGACCTCCGGACGGGGATATGGGCCTTGGGCCCCAACGTTGTTGCCTCCGGGAACTGGATCCCGGCCGTTACGAACTGGGCCGCGCAGGAGACCAAACCCCGCCGGTGAAGTTTCGGGCCGAACGGCGGGTTGTCGGCCCCAGACGACTAGAATGACAACCGCGACGAAGAATACGGCCGAGACCGGCACCGACGGTCCGATCTCACCTAGCGATTGGGCAAAGAGAAGGTTGACGGTGGCCAGGGCCAGTAGGACCCCCGCCGCAACGAATGCGAGGAGCGTCCGGAGGCTCGATGTCGCCCCTCCGGGAGATGGTTGCCGGTCCCCGACAGCGCTTCGGCTCGCCCCCCAACCGCCTAGGAGACCCCCGACAAGGAGCAGCGGGACCGACGTGGCGAGGAAGGGCGCCACCGGCCGGTGCGTCGCGAGCGCGAAGAGGAGATTCGCCAGGCCAAGGACGACTAGAGCGAGTCCGCTAGCGACGGCGGCGAGTCTAAGTCTCGGTCTACCAGTCTTGATCGCGGCGCCCATCAGGTTTCGATTCCTCGGACTTCGTATAGAAGGCTGCCTTACCCACCGTAAGTCGGGTCCCACCCGCCGAGATCATGACCGCACTAGGCGGGGTGCGGCCCCCCCGGCGGTGTTTCGTGGGTCCTGGAGCCCATCACGGCCGTTCAGGTCATGTACCGCTTGCATGCGAGGTCGTCTCATGTACCCATGGGGAGGCAGGATTAAGAAGCGGTTCCCCGAACGACGCTCCTAATGGCACCTTCCGTGGGCTTTTCGGGGTGGTCCGGTCGGGGTCGAAAGAGCGAATTGGGCGGCTCGAAGCGAAGGCTCGCTTCGATTCTTACGCTGACCGGACTCGTCGGCCTTAGTCTAGCCGTTCTTCTTGGTGGCCTCGGTTGGTTGCCCACGGACCACGGAGGGTCACCGAACGCGTCGTCCGGAGTTCGGATTGCGAGTTCGGGAAATCCTTGGACCCTCCTCGCTCAAGCCGAGCAGACCTATTGCTTGACCAACACGACTTCCTCCACGACCTCGAACTACGCCTCGAACATCACCTCGACTGCGGAGCTTCTGAACTCCACAGGCCCATCGTGCCCCGGTTTTGCCGCGCTGAACTTCGGAATGACCGTAGAGGTGGTCGACCCGGCGACCCAGACGCTCACCAGCCTTCTCTTGGTCGATGTGGTGGACGCGACTGGCACCGGGAGCTTCTCAGCGGTGAACGTTACGTACGACCCGATCGTCGGTACTACGATCGTCGGGGTCCAGACCGTACAGATCGGCTCGAGCGCCAGCGGCGCGGCCCAGGTCCATTCCGCCTCATCCCTGACCTCGTGCTCCTCGTCCGGTAGCTACTCCTCGGGGTGGGGTGGTTGGGCCGTTAGCTTGGACCATTGCGCGGTGGGAGTCCTCGCTACGCGCCTCATCACTGCTGGAGTCGTGGTGAGCTACCTCAGTACAATCCTCAGCGCTCCCGCTTCCGCGATGGGGTTGGCCGCCGGAATGGCCATCGCGTACGGCGGATACAGCTTGAATTACATCGATCACGCAGGCGGATCGAACGGCCTTTTCTTCTACGGCTGGCACTACTCGGGCTGCTTCTTCTGGTCGTGCTACAGCTACTGGTACGCCGGCGGCGCCTGGTTCAACCCCGTCTGGTCGGGGTACTGAGGGCGGGAACGACCCGGGCTCGACACGTGACGGTAGGGCGGTTCGAACCCGGACTAGGCCCGGGGCCAACTTAGGGCCGAGGTCGCCACCCGGGCCTCGAGCCCGGCGGCAAGGTCGGCGAGCGCCCGGTCGGCCGTTTCGTCGAGTGTGGCCCCCCCTTGGATCTCCCCGAGGATGCGGACCCCGGACCTGAGGATGCCGAGAGCATCCTTCCCCCGCTCGGTCATCCAGACGCGGCCGCCCGCCTGCTCGTCGACCTCGAGCCCGACGAGGCCCGCGCGGGCGAGGAGCTTCAGATACCGGGAGAGCCGCGTGTAGTTGAGTCCGGAGGCCCGTTGCAGCTTGGTCGGGCAGATTGGCTTGAGCGACCCCTCGAGCGAATCCAGGATCCGCGTTACCACGAACAGATCGAGGCGCAACGGAGCCTCGGCCCGGGAGGGGGTGTGGGAGGGGCTCATCGGAACCCTCCTTGCCCCTTCCCCGCGCGCATCGTCCACCCTCGACCGGAACCCCGAAAAGGCCCTCAGCAACAGGGAATTCTCCGAAATTGTACTATACAAACCTGCCTTACTCAGGGTAAGCCAGTTCCTTAAGAACGGGACCCCAAGGGGCATGTCGGAAACATGCTCCGCATCGACCCCCTTGATCGGCCGCTAGGCTCGGGAGGGCCCCGATGCCCCGCCGGGGCCGCGCGGAGACGCGATCGCTCGCCCGAGATCTCGGGTCCGAGATTTCCGGGCCGTTCCGCTCGACCCATCTCTCCGCGTTCACCGGCCGATCGGTCCCGCACCTCGGTCGAGAAGGTCGCTCGTCGCACGGGGACGGGCGGGATCGGGGGAAGGGGCCGAGGATGAGTTCGGAGGGAGACGTGGAAATGGACGCAACATCGAAGGATGGCCTCAGGAAGCAGGGATCGAGACTGGCGCGGATCGCGACCCGGACCTCGCGTTCGACCTCGGGGATGCCACTCGACCCGGTGCCGCGCTGGCTCGACCGGTCGACGGCGGGCGCGTTTTGGCTGTCGGTCGATCCAGCCGACTCGGAGACGTCTCCTCTGCCCTGGCCAGCCTGGCTCGCCCCGGTCGGATCGATCGCTCATCTGACGGGCGTTCCCCACCGTCCCGCGCCGATCGGTCGACTCGTTCGGCGCCGGCGGGAGTCCCCGGGTCCTGGGTCCACCGGGGAGTACTTTTCCGAGGACTAGGCAGCTGGGCCGACCATGGATCCGATCTCGTGACCTCCCCGGTCACGAGGTGGGGCGGTCCCGCGCCACTCGCCTCGGGAGTGGCTCCCTCCGCGTTGAAGGCTTGTCTAGAGGCCGGTCCTTTGTTGTTGGCTCCCGCTCGACGGCGCGAAACCGTTCCTCCTGGGGGGATCTGGGCGTGGTCCCCTCCGTAACGGGACCCTGTGAACGGATCGGGTCAGCGGCCCGGTGGTCGTCGAGCGCGACGGAGGGTCCAGGCAATGACGGTGCCCGTTCCGGCGGCCGCCGCCGCGCCGAGGATCCCGAGCGCTTCGAGGGGGGTGAGCCCGAACGGTCCCGCCGCGGTGGAGGCCGGGGGCCCGACGGGTTTCGTCACGGGGGAGAAGTGGATCGCCACGGAAGCGTCGCTCCCGTTGACCGTCACCTGCCCCGAGGCCGGATGGGCCGTGTAGTTCGCCGGGCCCTCGACCGCGAACGAATAGCTCTCATTCGCCGCCTCGAAGACGATCGAACCCGAGGTGGCTCCCCTGGGTCCGAGGGGCGAAAGGGAGATCGTCCAGGGGGTCGACGGCGGGAGGCCGGTCTCCTCGAAGGCAAGCGAATACGTGACGGCGGAGAAGGTGACGGCGAGCGACCGGTTCATCGAAGACACGTCGAAGGTGCCGTTGGCGGGATCCGGCCGATACCCCGGGACCGGCGACAGGTCGTAGCTCAGGGGGCCCGGAGGGCTCGCGAGCTCGATCGAGGAGTTCGTCGAGCTGGTGACCGTGTTCCCCCAGTCGAGTCCCCAGAAGGTGCCCGGCGTGAGCCCGGTCTCGTTGATCCAGACCGGGAGCAAGACGAGCGAGAAGCGGATCGTGAGGTTGACCCCCTCCCCTTGGACCGCGATCGTGCCGGTCGGCCGGGTCGACTGGTAGCCGGGGGGCGCCTCCACCTCGAACGGAAGGTCCGTGGAGTTCGCCTCGAGGAAGGTGAGCCAGGCGTCCGTGGTCGTGTTGAGCGAACCGGAGAGGTTGACCCCCCAGGCGACGGCCAGGGGCAGCCCTTCCTCCGTGAAGTTGACCCAGAACGCCCGCTCGAACGTGACGGTCCGGGTCCCGTTGGCGCCGTCGACCCGGATGACCCCGGTCTGGTTCACCACGACATGGGGGACCCCCCACGAGAGGGCCTCCGCACGGTACGGGTACGAGCCGTTCGCCTCCTCGTACAGGAAATCCTGCCCCGCATCGAGGATGTACCAGTTGATCCCGAAGTTGACCGCCCACAGGACGTTCGCCGGAAGTCCCACCTCGCGGACGATGATCCAGAAGACCAACCAGAGATCGAGCTCGACCGATACGTTCGTTCCGTCGACCTGGACGGTCCCGTACGTTTCGCCGTTGATGTTCAGGCTCGAATTCGACAACAGGAAGAACGTGTACGTGCCGTTCGGTAGGTAGAAGAGTACCGACGTTCCGTTCGTCCACTCGATCCGCGGGGCCAGGTAGATCCCCCAGTACGTGCCCGCGTACAGGCTCGACTCGGCGAGGATGACCGGGTAGGTGGGCGAGGCCGGCAGGACGAGGAGGTTGTTGGAAAGGGAGTCGGCCACGTAGAGGCCGTTGTTCCATGGATCGTACACGTCGGCGTACGGACCCGAGCCGCCCGGGATCGTGCCCACGACCGCCATACGGGTCGCGTTGACCACGGTGACGTTCTCCTGGAACACCTCCGTCACGAACACCTCCCCCGTCACGGGATCGTCCGCGACGCCGAGCGAGGTGTTTCCGAAGGCGAGCTCCCCCCGGACGGAACCGTTCCCCCCGTACAGGGCGGTCAGCCCCGAAGTTGTTCCCACAAAGATGTCCCCGCTCCCGGGGTCGTAGTCGATCCCCTGGGGGTCGGACCCAACCGCGACCTCCACGACGTCCGACGTGTTCGAGGCATTGAACTCGCTCACCTCGCCGGCGCCGGTGTCTGCGACGAACATCCAGCCGGTCTCGGCGTCGAACGCGATCCCCCCCGGATACGCTCCGACGGACACCGAGCCGACCACCCGGTCCGTGTTGCCGTTGATCACCGTCGCGTTGGCGCTGTCGAAGTTGGAGACGAAGACCAGTCCAAGACCGGGGTCGAACGAGAGCCCTAGGGGCCCCGTACCGACGGCAAGGGTGCGGATCGGGGTCAACGTGGAGGCGTTCAGGATGGACACGGTGTTGGAGAAGGAGTTCGCCACGAACAGATCGTTCGTCTGGTAGTCGTAGGTGAGTCCGCTCGGGCAGCTCCCGACCGTACCCTCGCTCACCACCTGGCTCGTGAACGGGTCGACCGCCCGCACGTCGTCCGAGCCGCAATCGGCGACGAAGACGACGCCCGTGCTGTTGTCGTACGCCACGGCGTCCGGGTCGGTGCCGACGGGGATCGAGCGGTTCAGAGGGTCGGTGCCGGCGGGGGACGCCCTAGAGGGCGATGCGGTCGAGGTCGGTCCAGCTCCCTCGGATGTGGTCACAGGTTGGCTGCCCATCCGATCCGGGAGGACCTGCGAGGTCGTGCTCCCCGCCGAGGGGGGAAGAAGATGAATCGGGGACGACCGAGGGCTCGGGGCCAAGGCATGCCCCACCGGTCCACCGATCGCGCCGGCCGGCAGCCAAAGGATCGCGAGGATGAGGACGGTCCCCCAGACAGTGGTTCGGAAGGCACGCAAGGGCTCTCCCTACATCTCGGGCCGCGAGATGTCTCGCTCCAGCTTATCGTTTGTCGACTCGCTCCCGTACGATCAGATGGCATCCGCCGCCGCGGCAGCGGCCCGGACGTTCCGATAGGGGCTTACCCCTGGCGGGGTGACGGAATCGGCCCATTGGCTCCCTAGGATGCTAGTGGACCAACTGAGGGGCCGTCCGCCACGATCGATCCAGAAATGGCCGAGAAGGGTCCGACTGGCGGGGATGCAGCACCCGGTCGAAGGCGACGGGCCATTTCCACGGGCTCGGCGGAGCCTTTGCAGGGGACGGCTTGGCTCCCGAACGGCCCGTCGCCCCCGGCTCGAGCCCTCAGCCGTGAGGGTTGGGTGACGTAGGTGACCCCAAGGGCCTCGTCGAGAGAAGCTACCTATCTCGTCAACTCCGCCGAGACCAGTCACTGCACTGGCACGTACAGAACCGTGAGCATCTTAGAGGGATCCTTCGGGTGCTCCATCGGCCCGCAGAGGTAGACATCCCCCGGCGGTCCGCGCGGCGCCGAGCGGGCGGCTTCCAGAGCCTCGCGAGCAAACCTCGACCAGGCATTTGGCAGCTGGTCATACGATCCTAGGAGGACCCGGTAGGCTACCCGCCCCCGAACGTTCGTCCAATCCGGCAGGAGCCCGATCCGAATCCCCTTGTCGACCAGGGGATTGAACACCTTGTGCGCCGTCTCGCAGCTCGCCATGGCCCGTGTTTGGTCCCACCGACGGAAAGCGTTCGCGGGGGGGGCTGCCCTACTTTCCCGGGCCGCTCAGCTTGTCGAGCTCGTCCATCAACGAGTCGATGTCATCCGAGGGGGCCGGGGCCGCCGGGGCTCCGCCCGAGGGAGGCTCGGGGGCGCTCTCGTCGTACGGCTCGGTCGGTCCCGCTTCGGGCGGCGCCTCCTTCGTGCCGTCGGTCGAGGCGGCCCGATCGTCGAGGGCCGAGGGTTCTGGCGCGCCACCGCCCGTGCCCGATCCGCCACCCGCCGACCCTCCCCCGCCGCGCATCCGCAGGTAGAGCACGGCGCCGGCGATCACCAGGATGGCCACGACCGGTACGATGACGTAAATCCAAGGGAACGGCGCGGTGGAGGTCTGACAGTCCCCGTATTGGCAACTCGAGGTCGCCTGAACGGCGCCGGAGGCGGGTGCGACCACCGCGGCGACAATCACGCCCAGCATGGCTAGGCCCAGCACGGCGGGCGCGACTATCCTTACAGCGCGAGAAGTCAAAGGTACGCCTCCTCGCCTAAACTATGAATCGCAGGGTATATAATGCGTCCCCGCGAGAATACCGGTACGAACGAGTATTACACCCCCGGATCGGTTTTCGGTACGTTTCCGGGGCATTCTTCCGTGCCGTCACGCCGGGTGGTCCACCGAACGCGCCGTGAGCCGGAGGGGGTTGGCCGCCGGGAGTGGAGGACGTCTAGACCACGATGACTTACCCGGGGCCGTCGCTCGCGCTTTCGGCCGCTGAACTGCTCCTCGCGACACTCGGGTTCGTCGCGCTAGGGGAGCTCGTTAGACGGGGGATTGCGCAGTTCTCCAGTTGGGCCCGTACCCTCAGGCCGATTGAGCGTATAGTCGTAGACCTCTACCTAGGTGGAGCGATTCTCTTCGGGATCGCCGCGCTCCCCCTCGGACTCTTTCGTTCGTACACTCCCGGGGTCCTGTTGGCCGGGGGGGTTGCGGTCCTGTGTGTGGTTCTCGTCCGGTCGCGGGTCGCCAATCGTCGAAGCGCCGATTGGCGTACCTTCCTCGACGACTTCCAGTCTGCACCCGTCCTGATCGCATTGGCCGCCGCACTTCTACTCGGCCTCATCGAGCTTTCAACAGCCAGTACCGCCCCGGCCGGAAACACGTTCGATTCGAGCCTGCTCACCTTCTACATCGCCCGCCTCGAAGCAGCGCACTCCATACCCCTGAGCTTCGCTCCCTCGACGCAGTTCGCCGTGGTGTACCCACAAGGGACCACGGTGTGGCTCGCTTCTATACAATCGATGTTCGGCCTTCCTCCCGCTCGCACCTCGCTCCTTGCTACCCCCCTCTTCCTTGGAATGGCCCCACTCGGCGCGTACACTGTCGGGGACAGGCTCATCGGTCGCCCCGCCGCGGGGGCGACGTTCGCTGTGGTGTTTGCTTTCATTGGTTCATGGACAAGAGTCCTCGTCTCTGGAAGCAACGACTTTGTCCTGGCCTTCCCCCTCGTGTTAATCCTGATCGCCATTATCGGAGAATGGGCGAAGGAAGGAGCCCCCTCTTGGGGGAACGCTCTCTTCTTCGGGGGCCTCACCGGAGTGGCAGTCACCTTGAACCCGGCGGGCCCGATCTGGGTCTTCCTTACCCTGGCCGGCGTACTCCTCTTGAAGTGGAACGTTCGCAGCTTCCCTGCCAAATTGGCTCTGAGTCGATTCGTGGGTTCGCTGGCCCTCGGGACGGCGTTCGCCGCTCAGAGCCTATCCGAGGAAGTAACCGGCCTCGGAGGGCTCTTCCACCCTGGTATTCCCACTGGTGCGGTGGCCGCCGGAGCCCCGGCGTCCGGACTATCGGTCGCCCAGTTCGTCGGGCTCTCAGACCCGTTCCTCTTCCGGGCGACGAGCGTGTGGCTCTCGCCCTGGGCGCCCCTTCGGGACGAGCTCGCGGTGTTGATCGTCATCGGGGTCCTCCTTCTCGTCCTCTCGTCGGTCCGTGATGAGCTGACGGAACTCTGCCAGTTCGCGCGAGTGGCGCTTGCCGGAGTCGCCGCCGGGATTGGCCTTCTTGGGGCCGGGGTCCTCGCCCACGCCGAGTCCTCTGGGCTCGGCCGGCTCATCGCCCTGACGAGCCTAACGGAGACATCGATTCTGCTCTTCGCGATCTACACTATGGTTGCCGCCGTTCCTGTCTACGTGCTGATTGACTTCGCGGCAAGGGGGCTTGCTTCACGTTGGAACCGCCTCACTCGAATGGTCTCCATTCGTTCCGGTCGATATCACAGATCACATCCTACCAGGGTTGACTTGGCAGCCGTAGCGCTGTTGGCCGCCGGGCTCTTGGTCGTGCCCGGAGTCGCCTGGACCGCGGATGGCCTTTCGGGCTATGAGTCCGGTCTCTACCGTGCGTACGGTAACCTCACCGCCGGGGATTTCGCTCTGCTATCTTGGGCGGGAGCCCACCTCCCTTACAGGGCCAGGGTTCTTGTAGCGCCAGGCAGCGCTGCGGAATTCCTACCCGGGTACGTTCCAAGCATAATCGTCCTTTTTCCCATGGTAGACGGGTTATTGGTTAATGCTTCGTACGGAGTTCTTGTGCGGGAGCTCCAGAATGGTACGCTAGACGCCGCCGGCTCGTCCGCCTTGTCAAGTCTCTCAGTGGAGTACATCGCGATCACTGGGCAGAACACCGAACTCGACCGGCCCTTCTCACCGGATCCGTTCTTGGGGAGCCGCGCCTTCTCGCTGCTTTTTTCTCAAGGCGACGCATACCTTTTCGAGCGGACCTCATGATGGGTAAGGCTTACGCGTCCTCGCAGTAAGGCAGCCAGACAGAGAAAGAGGGACGGTGAGTTCTCCTTTGGATCGGGACAGTCGATTGACAACTCAACGGACTCGATTCTTTTCTCGCCCGACCCACGTCGACTTTTCCGTACATTGCCCGCACGCTATACCTTAGGGTAACTCTTCAAGAATTGTCTTAGGGCCATCGAGAGCTCTTAGAGATCTCAAGCCACGTTGGGCACCCTCAGATCCCTGCCGCTCATCCTCGATCGGTTTGTCCAGGGCCGGCTGTTTGACGCGCTCGCAAAACCAATATTGGTTGGGTGCGCCCACATCGAACCAGCGCTTTCGAATTTGAAGTCCCGCGCCTTCGAGGAGTATCCGGCAGGAATCTTCGTTAGGTCCGAGTGTGACCTCAATAATGACTTGCTTCGCTCTAGACAGGCAATTAGGGCCCCCACGAAGTACCTCCAATTCGGATCCCTCCACATCAATGAGAACCCAGTCAATTCTATCCAGGCCGACTCGGCTGGCCTCAATATCTAGGCCTGAGGTAGGGACCAACACACTCTCGGTAGATTCGCCGGACGTTGACGGACTCCATCCCGGTAAGAGGGAAGATAGTGTGGGTGCGGACGCTGGAACGTATAGCTGTGCCATTCCGCATGAACTTGCTAGAGCCACTCGACAAAGGGTTACACCCGAGAGCTTGTTGTTCGCGACGTTCGACTCAAGCACAGCGAACGTCTCAGGGTTTGGTTCGAACGCGACTACGCGTGCCCCCAAATTGGCAGACTCGAGCGTCCAGCGTCCGGTGTGGGCCCCGACGTCGATGACTACTTCGCCGCGGCTTGGGTGGAACCAATCCGCGACAGCTTTCTTACTGAGGGGGAGCAAGAAAGATAGGTCTTCCGTCCGCGGCCTGACAATGAATCGTAATCCGTGCCGCCGCACTATGATCCGTCGGACGAGGAAGAAGCCAGAGCTTCTCAAAGTACTTCTGCTCGGAGACAAACGTGCCGCCGCGGCCCGAAAATAACAATAATATAGGAAGACGGCGTCGGAGATCGAGTCAGGGAAGAGCGAGAGATACTGCCAAGCGGTTCTCCCCCATCCTCCATGCCTTTCGTTGCGCTCTCGGAACATTCGATACGGATTCAGAGAGGCACTACTTACTAATTGGGGTGGGTTAGTCGAGCAGCCACGAATAGGTGTCGACGGCCACAATAGGTCGGCAACTCATCCGTTATGTGGATGAGGTTGATGCCTGTGTAAGTCCGACGCCTCTGTAGAATGGTGGTGGGCGTCTCGACTTCGGCCTCTCCTACGTGGCAGGGATTCCCAAGGTCGGGAACGACGAACCTATGGCAGTGTTGATTGACTGCTTTAGGATTCATATCTCCGGAGTTTTCAAGAGCGGACGGCAAAGAGTGCCTCGCCTGTTGTGTCGGCTACTCAACGGCTCGCACCCGGCCTCTTGGGTCCAACGACGGATGGGGGTCGCATCGTCGTATGCCGTGTATCCGGCGCACAATCCCGCAGGACTTGTGGAACGAGCCGATGCACCGGGCCATGTGCGCGTTGGGAAGGGGATGGAAAGTCATGCGTCCACTAGCAACCGTGTGCACTGGCTCGTCTGACCCGCATCCTGAAGATCCGGATAGGTTCGAGATCGAGATGGGCCTGTTGGTAAGCCTTTCCCTTCTCCGAGCGCGCCCACGCCCGACTCCAACTAGAGGCATTCGAATGCTGAGAGGGCGCTCCGTGACGCTTGTCTGGGCGGCTAAGCCTGGGCAAGGGGGCCAGATTGCCCGATAGAGCGACAGCTTCTGCCTAGAGGACGACGGGCTATGGGACCGTGAAGACTGCCGCTGCTACCGGGGTTGCGACCAAACCCGATGCACCGTCGTAGTGTCCCCAGCAGGTATAGCGCTCCTACACATCCGTCCCGTCTTGCGCGAGGTGGCCAATGGTGGGGGACAATTCCGATTGAATCGGCAGACCTCTTGGATTGGACAGAGCATCGAAGCAGCTCTGTCCCATAATTCGGTGAACGGCTGATGTTCTCGGGGAGAGGTGCCCTCTTCCAGTGGAGCGGAGTCGGGTCTAAATGACCGGAATCTCTCCTCGAGATGCCCGAAGACCGCCGCGCCGCCTACCGAGCCTACGATCGGGTCCGCCGGCATGAGCTGGAGATCGTCACCCGACTGCTCGAGGAGATTCTCCCCGAGATGACCAAGCCCCGAGGCTGGAGCCACCAGCCCTACGTGGGGCGTCCCGGGCCTCACCGTCGAGGTCGTCCCGAGCGTTTCCCGTGGGAACCGATGGCGAAGGCGATCGGCCTGATGCACGCGATGGGATGGGACTACCGGCAGGCCGAGGGGGAGCTCTGGGTCGCCTCCGAGATCCGACGCCAGATCGGCCTGGAGGAGGCCCCCTCGCGCATGACGCTCTGGCGCGCGGAGCGGCGGTTCCCCGAGGAGTGGCTCCACGAGCTCAACACCCGGGTCTTGGAGGCGTTCAAAAAAAACTCCGTGACCCTGGCGGAGGAGTTCGAACGGTTGCGGCGGACTCGACGGGCCTCGG
>JASHSI010000051.1 GCA_030040915.1 Thermoplasmata archaeon
CGGCCTGATCCTCGTGGCGATGGTGAAGTTCGTCGGCTTCACCCTCCTGTGGAAGCCCGGGGGGGCTTCCCCCGCGCCGGCGAGCCGCGGGCTCGGTCGGCCGATCGCGTTCGTCGGCGCCGCCGTGCTCGGCCTCGGCATCTTCGCCCCGTGGGTCCTACGGTTCCTGACGCCGGCGGTCTCCGGGTTCCTCGGAGCGGCGGTCGTCGCGCCGACCGGGGGTCTACTGTCCGTCCCGATCGGCTGGTCGATCGTCTCCGGATCCTCGTTCGGCATCCTGTCGCCCCCGGTCGTCCCGATTGCCCTCACTGCAGGAGCGCTCGTCGCGCTAGGGTACTACCTCCTCGGCGGCCGTCCGGCGGTTCGCCGCGTCCCGACCTGGATGGCCGGGAGCCCGGCGGGCGAGCCCGGCGAGACGTACACGGCGTTCGGCTACAGCACCGGGATCCGGGTCATGATGGAGTCGATCCTCTGGACCCGGGAGGTCCGCACCCAATCTGGGCCGGTCACCGTGGCGGGCATCGCGAGTCCGGTCGCTTACAACGTCGATCTCGAGGTGCTCGACGTCTTCAAGATCTTCTACGACCGGCTCGTCCAATACGGCGAGTCGATCTCGGCGGCGCTGAAACGCGGGGTGATGCCGGGTCGGCTCGGCCAGTACCTCGTCTACATCCTGCTGGCGACGCTCGTCGTGGTCATCTACGTCGCGTGGGCGTAGCCGGCCGGCCGCCTCCGCCGTCTCCCCGGCCCGCTCGCGGCCGAGTCAAGGGACCACGACCACCGGTCGGGTGGCGCGTTCCAGGATGGCCGACGACACGGAGCCCAGCAGGGCGCGCCGCGCGCCCCGGAGCCCCCGGGTCCCGACCACGACGAGGTCGGCTCCCACCTCCGCCGCGGCGCCTAGAACGACCTCCGCGGCGGGGCCTTCCCGGACGAGGACGTGGACCCGCTGGGTCGCGGAAGCGGCCTCCGACTGCATCGCGCGGAAGCTCTGCTCGATGGCTCCGCCCTCCGAACCCTGCTCCTCCTCGGTCCTCGGCTCGGCGACGCTCGGCGGGGCGTGAAGGGCATGGACGAGCCAGATCTCCATCGGGGGGGTGGTCACGAGGCCCAGCGCGAACCGCGCCGCACGAACCGAGGCGTCGGATCCGTCGTACGCGACCACCAGGCGGCGCGGTCCCCGGCCGGGCGACGCGGGCGGGTCGCCTCCGATCACGCGGGGCCCCCGGGCAGGTAGCGGCCGGTGGCGGCTCCCGCCGCGTCGTCCTCCGTCCACGCGGCCGTGCCCCCGGCCCGCTTCGTCGTGCGCAGCATGGACTCGAGGGCTTTCACGCGTCGGGACAGGAGCTGGTTGTCCGAATAGTACCGCGCGCAATCGGCCGTGAGCCTCGCCCGATCGCCCGCGCACTCGGCGAGCTCCCGGGCAAGCTCCCAGAGCCGGTGGGTTCCGCTCCGTCCGCCCGGCGGCCCTGCTACCCGGGCCTCCGCCGGCAGGAGGAGCGGCAGGACGGCGGAAAGCCAGCGCCAGAAGCCCTCCGTTCCGGCCGAATCGAGGTCGATCCAGATCGACAGTCGCCGGCGGAGGTCGTCCGGCATGAGTTCCGCGATGTCCACGCTTCGCCGACTGGCCCCGGTTGGATCCGACACGCTGCCCGCCTCCCAGGGGTCATCGGCAGCGCGCTGCGGTTCGAGCCCTTTCGAGCTCCGGCTGACCCCACAGCCACCGGGGTGCATCCCGTCCGGGTATTTGGCGCTCGCTTCCGGTTCACTCCGAGCTGCGGACCGCGACCGCCGGGGGAAGCCGCGCGGCGCGGCGGGACGGGCCCGTGACCGCGAGCATCGACAGGCCGTAGGCGACGACGAGGATGATGACGAGGTTGAGCCAGGGGACCGCGAAGTCGGTCACACCGGTCGCGGTCGCCTGCGCGCTATGGGTGAGGTTCCAGACGGCGAGCAGACCGAGCGCGGTCCCGATCGCGAGGCCGATGACCGTGATGAAGGTGTACTCGAGGAGGAACGCCCGGATGATCATCCCCTGGGTGAAGCCGTTCGCTCGCAGCATGCCGATCTCCCGGCGTCGCTCGGCGACAGCGCGCGCCGCCACGATCCCCATGGCCGCGATGCCGACGACGAGCCCCAACCCCACGAAGATCTGCAGGAGCTCGATCTCCCCCTCGGTCGTCGCGATCGAGCTCGCGATCGCATTCTCGAGGTTCACCACGACGAGCCCGTAGGGGAAGAACGCCTTCTTCGCCGCGAGGGCGGCCGTCGCGTCCGCGATGCCCGGGGCGACGCCCATCAGGAAGATCTGCGCGCCCGTCACGCCGAGCTTCGCGGCCGCCGCGGGGTTCACGAACACCCCGGTGAGCACGTCCTGCGTCATCACCCCGATCACGGTGACGAACGTCGTGTTCCCGTTGAGGGGGTTCGTGAGCTCGATCCCTGCCCCGGGGTTCACCTGGGGATGGCCCGCCGGTACCGACGTCGCGAGGTTATCGGGGACCGTCGAATAGGTCTGGTCGACGATCGCTACGCCGGGGTCGCTCGAGAGCTCCTGGTCGACCTGGGAGGCGCTCATCCCGTTGAGGGTCGCCGAGTACGTGTACTGGTTCGACGAGTAGAAGTCGGAGAACGCCGGCTCTCCGGTCGGGGCCGAGTAGACCGAATCCGAGTACGGGGCAAGGTTCGAACCGTTGACGGACACGTTGATGGGGCCCGTGCTGAGCGGCACCACGTGGGCGAAGTCCGGTGAGAGCGTCGCGTTGCCGCTCACGTACGCCGGCAGTTGCGGGGCGGACGTGGAGGAGAACGCGACGAGCGCATACCCTCCCGACTCCTCCCGTTCGAGCGTCGAGAGGCTCGCATCGAGCGAACTCCCGACCGCCGCGATGATGACGAGCGTGAACGAGACGAGGGCGAAGATGGCGAGCGTGGTCGTCGTCCGCCCGGGTCGGCGCCCGGGGAACGACAGCCCGACCAGGGCCACCGGGGCCCGCTTCCGCCGCCCGCCGGCGAGCCGGACGAGCGCGGCGGCGACGGTGGCGGCGTTGAAGGCGTAGATGAGGACCGCCCCGGTCACGAGCATGATCCCCTCCACGAATACCCCGTAGACCCCACCCCCGTGCGAGGTACCGAGCGCCCAGGTCCGGAGGGGCTCGTACCCGCCCCAGATGAGGAGGGCGACCCCGAGCGCGCTGAACACCGGGCGGTTCCGGACGAACCGGGCCGCGACGAGCGCGAGGCCCGCGAGGACGAGCGCCCCGCCGATCACGGGGTCGGAGATGGCGGAGGTCCCCTGGTAGGTCTTGGCGTAGAGGAGCGCCCCGAGGACGAACGCGATCGCGCCGAAGAGGGCGAGGTAGGTGTACGTACGCCTCGGAGGGTCCGGTTCCGGCAGGTCCCGGATCGCCCGGACGATGTTGAGTCGGGAGGCCCTCCGGCTCGCGACCGCGACGGTTACGAGCGTGAGGAGGAAACCCGCGACATAGGAGAGGACGAGCGCCTCCGGGGTCACCGTGAACGATTGGAGGAGCGCGGCCTCGCTGATCCCCGCCGTGCGGATGAGACCGCCGAAGGCGTAGGTGAGGCCGTAGCCGACGGCGACCCCGAGCGCCGTCCCGGCGAGCGCGCTGCCCGCGGCGTAAAAGGTTCCCTCGAAGAGGAAGGAGTAGACGAGCTCCTCCCGGCGCAACCCGAGCGCCCGTTCGACCCCCATCTCCCCCTTGCGCTCCTCGGCGAGCAGGGTGAAGATCCCGACCACGAGAAGGGCGCCGGCGGCAATCGAGAACAGACCGAGAACGAGGAAGAGGGTCGTTGCGCCGCTCCCCTTCGTATCCTCCGTCGCGACCGCGTTCTTCAGGATCTCGTCGACGGCAAGCCCGTGAGCGGCGGGAATGGAGGCGATCGTGGTGTTCAGGAAGGCGCTGACCGCATCGGAATGCGCGAGCTGCTGGGACTCTCCGCCGGCGATGCTGATCACGAGGAAATTGATCGAACCGGGCATCGCTTCGAGCGACTGCCCGGCGGAGAGGTCGATGAAGGCGCTCCCGTAGTTCCCCACCCCGCCGGTCGGGAAGGCGCCGCGCTCGTTGTCCTGGACGACCGCCTGGACGACCATCGGGACCGGCTGGGCGTTCGGACCGTACAGGACGACCGAGTCGCCGGCCGAGGCGTTCATCTCGGAAGCGGCGAGGTCGTCGAGGATCACCTCGCCCGGTGCCGGCCCCTGGACGACCGCGCCCGTATCGGAGACGAAGCTGCCGAGCACCGCGCTCTGGTTCCCATTGACGGCGATCAGGTTCAGGCTCGGCTGCGGAATGTCCGTGGTCCGGTCGAGGATCGAGACGCTCCCCACGATCTCGGGCGTCACGCCGCTGATCTCGTGATCCCCGGGCGCCGCCGATTGGACCGAGCCGTAGACGGAGTAGTTGAACGGCTGCCAGTTGCCGGAGGCCGACTGGTCGCCGATCGCCTCGTCGCTGTGGCCGACCGCGAGGTAGGTGTAGTGGAGGGCGAGCGAGTCGATCGTGTCCCCCACGACGAGGCTTCCCGCGATGATCGACGTCCCGATCAGGAGCCCCATGAGGAGCATCGCCGTTCGACGGCGCGCCCGGGCCGCGTTCCGGACGCCCAGTCGGAAGGCGACGCGGTGCCGTAGCGCGAGGACGGCGAGGAGCAGCGCAACGACCGCGAGGAGCAGAAAGAGCCCCGCGATCAGGGAGTCGGCCACGGCGGTAGGTCCCCCTAGGCGACGAACCGGCCGTCCTCCATCCGGAGGGTCCGGTCGCAGGAGGCCGCGACGGTCGGGTCATGGGTCACGACCACGATGGTCTGATGGTAGTCCCGGTTCAACTGGCGCAGGAGCTCGGTGACCTGCCGGGTCCCCTTCTCGTCGAGGTTCCCCGTCGGTTCATCCGCCCAGACGATCGCGGGCTTTCCGACGAGGGCCCGGGCGAGCGAGACTCGCTGCTGCTGTCCACCCGAGAGCTCGGACGGGCGCCGGGTGAGGCGCTCGCCCAACCCGAGCTCGGTGAGGAGCTGGCGGGAGCGCTCCCGGGCCTCGTCCCCGCCCACCCCGGTGATGAGGAGCGGGAGGGCGACGTTCTCCTCGGCCGTTAGGATCGGCAGGAGATTGTAGGACTGGAACACGAACCCGACGCGGCGCGCGCGATAATCGCTCCGCTTCCGGTCGTCCATCGCCGCAAGGTCCGCCCCCTCGAGATGGACGGACCCCCGCGTGATGTCGTCGAGCCCGGAGAAGCAGTTGAGGAAGGTGGTCTTCCCGCACCCGGAGGGTCCGACGATGGCGACCATCTCGCCCCGACCGATCGTCACATCGACCCCGCGTAGCGCGGCCACCTCCGTCTCGCCGCTCCCGAAGATCTTCCAGACCTCCTTCCCGACCACGACGTCGTCGGCCATCGCATCGCTCCGGACCAAAAGGGCCGGATTCGGTCGTCCCCGAGCCCCGCGCCGACTTAAGCCGGAGGGCGCGGGGAGCCCCGACCGGTGCTCGACAGCCATGGGGTCCGTTATATCGGCACACGGCTAGGCCGTCCATGGCCACCGCGAACCCCGCCGCCGCACAGATCCTGCAGTCGCTATCGGGGCAGACGAAGCTCCTGATGAAAATGCGGATCCTCTCGCTGGGGAAGAACTACGACGTGATGGACGCGAACCAGCAGGTCCTCTGCCAAGTGGGGCTTGACGCCTCCCAGAACATGGCCGGGGCGGCCGTCGCTGGGGCCATCTCCGCGGTCGCCGGCGACTTCGTCGGGAAGATGGTCGCGCGCAATCGCGAGTACACCTACACGGTCAAGGACCCCGGCGGGAACCTCGCCTACGAGATCCGCAAGGGCAAGGGCGCCTACACGGCGGAGTTCAGCATCGTCGACCCGATGGCGAACGCGGTGGTGGGCAAGATCGGAATGAAGCGGAGCTTGATCGGCGGGCTCAAGGCCGTCTGGATGGACCCGGCCGGCCAGACCTATCTGCACACGAAGGGGAACATCATCCGCCGGAAGTACCAGATCATGGGCGCGGACAACCGGCCGGTCGGGCACGTGCGGCACAAGATCCTCGCGATCCGGGACGTGTGGGAGCTCGACCTCGACCCCCAGGTCAACCACCTCTACTCGGCGCTGTTCGCCACCGTGCTGGACTTCGAAAAGAAGATGTGAACGGGACGACCAAGCCCGCCGCCCCCGGGTTTGGGACGGCATGCCGCTCGTCCGACCACCACCACTAGAGGTACTGATTGCACCCATAGCAGAAGTAGCGCGAGTACTGAGGGACCCAGCCGGTCGAACGGCGGCATCGCGGACAGAACGGTGACGCGACCGGTGGCGGGGGCATCGCGGCGAACACCGGGACGGGAGGGGGTTGGGGGGCCGTTCCTGGTGCGAGCCGGGGCGGGCCGGCCGGGGCGATGCTCGGCGCAAGCGGGGTCTCGGCGCCGCGCACCCGTGATTCCTCTCGATGGGCCTCCGCCCGACCGATGTTGACGTAGGCCGCAACGAAGAGGAGGCCAACGAGCCCGAATCCGAAGAACGTGCCCACCACGGCAAGGACGATTGTGAGCGACTCGGCCCCACGGAACCTCCCGCTCCGCAGTCGGCCGAGCACGAGCGGAACGAAGACGAGCTCGATGACCGCGCCGATCCCTGCCAAGAGCGCGGCCGAGCTCGTCACGACGCCGTCCGCGAAGAGATCCAATCCCGGATTGGCGGGAGCTAGGTAGAGCGCGAGGAGCTCCGTGACGATGACCAAGGCGATTTGGAATACAAGGCCGCCGACGAGGAACCATTCGGCGACCCTACCGGCTCGCGCCATCGCCCGCTCGGAGGGTCCGTCGTCGAACGGGCCGAGCACGAGAATGGGGAGTTTCCTCGGCTATTGAAGGCCGGCCGGGCATGGAGAACGCCCCGGGCGGACCCCTCGACGGGCGGTGAATTCCCGGCGACGGGGCTCCAACGGGCGGGTGCGTCTCGATCTCTCCTCGTCGTTAAATTTCGCCCTCGTTAACCAAGGAGGGGATTCCCCAAGGTGGACCGATGGAAGGAACGGTGACCCAGTTGACGCTCCCCGTGAAGGACCAGGCGGCCGCGCTCGCGTTCTACACCGAAAAGGTCGGCTTCGAGAAGCGGACCGATGTCACGCCCCCCGGGAGCTACCGGTGGGTGACGGTCGGTCTCAAGGGCCAGGAGCTCGAGATCGCCCTCTTCCCGCTCGGGGCGCCGGTCGATCCGTCCCAGCGGGCCTGGTCCCGGGAATGGGCCCCGGGCAAGGCCCCGCCGATCGTCATCCGGGTTGCGGACTGCCGGAAGACGTGCGAGGAGCTTGCCGCACGCGGCGTGAAGTTCGTCCAACCCGCCAAGGAGTACCCGTGGGGGATCGCCGCCACGTTCAGCGATCCCGATGGGAATCTCTTCTCCCTCTCCCAGCCACCCTCTGGGGCGTGGCAGAGGTAGTGGTCCGGGGAGCGCGGGGCCGGCCGACGGGGCTTCGCCCGGACAACCTGGGGGCTCGCACCAGCCCCGTAGAAGAACGCCCGCGATCCACCGGGAGTGAGCCCATGTCCGGGCTCCTTTGCGGGTCCGGCGTGGACCGATTGGCCGGCCGAACCCGGCCAATCTTAAATCAGGACCTCGGGTAAGCGGCGCGCGGTGCAGCGTTACCCGGTCCGCGCGAGCCATCGGCCCAACCTCGCGTTGGACCGCCTCGAACCCGTGGTCCGCGAGCACTTCGGAGAAGCGGGTCGCGAGGGGGACCGCACCACGGCGAAGTTCGGGGCGATTTCCCGGCTCGTCGTCTGGCCGGAGGGGCGGGACCTTGCCGTGGAGCTCACGATGGACCCGAAGGTCCCCGAGGAGGTCGCTCGGGAGACGATCGCCCGCTACAACCGCTTCCTCGAGGACGTGACCGGGTTCTCGTCGAAGGAGCGCGCGAAGCGTCTGCGGAAGGCGGCCGGAAGCTAGGATTCCGTGTCCGGCTACCCGATCCCGCCCGGTGCGAGCCCGGAGATCGACCGCCTGAGGACGCTCGTCACGCTTCGTTTCCCGGTCTACGAGACCCGGGCCGCTCCCCGGTCCGTGCTGTTCATGGTCCACGTCGACCCCGCGACGCTCGAGGCGAAGTTCGACGCGCTCCGCAAGGAGATGTGGGAGAAGTTCTACGTCCCCCAGCTCCGGCGCGAGCAGGGCGAGTACGTCATCGAGGTCGTCCGGAGGCCCCCCCAGACCCCGTGGAGCTCCTGGGCGAACCTAGTCCTGCTCGGGCTGACCGTGCTGACGACGGTCGCCGCCGGGGCGTTCCTGTGGGTCGACTGGCGCGGGGGCAACGGGCTGACCGCGTCCGACGTCGTCAACGGGGGGATATTCTTCGCCCTGCCGCTCCTCGCGATTCTCGGCCTCCACGAGTTCGCGCATTTCGTGATGGCCCGCCGCCACCAGGTGGAAGCCTCCCTCCCGTTCTTCGTCCCCGTCCCGCCGCCGTTCCTCCTGTTCGGGACGTTCGGGGCGTTCATCAGCCTGCGCGAGCCGATCCCGGACAAGAAAGCGCTCCTCGACATCGGGGCGGCCGGGCCGCTCGCTGGCTTCGCGGTGGCCATCCCCGTGACGCTCGCCGGGCTCGCGCTGTCGGTCCACGCCCCCTCGCTTCCCGCGACCTACTGCGGTCCCACGATCTTCGGGGTGAGCTACGGGGGCCTCACCTTCGGCAGTTCCCTTCTTTGGTCGGCCCTCGGCCTGTTCGTCCCCGTCGCCGCGCTGGCCCACCTCCACCCGCTCGCCCTCGCGGGCTGGGTCGGCCTCCTCGTCACGGCGATCAACCTCCTTCCCGCCGGCCAACTCGACGGGGGCCATGTCTTCCGGGCGCTGTTCGGGGACCGGGCGCGGTTCGTGAGCTACGCGGCGGTGATCCTCCTCGTCGCCCTCGGGTTCTTCTACACCGGTTGGCTCCTCTTCGCGCTCCTCGTCTTCCTCCTCGGCATGCGCCACCCGCCCCCGCTCAACGACCTCACCCCGCTCGACGCCAAGCGGTGGGCCGTCGGGGGGCTCGCGCTCGCGATTCTCGTCGGAGGGTTCGTGGTCATCCCCCTCGCGACCCCGACCCCGGGCGACTTCGCCCTGCACCCGGGCTCCGTGGTGATGCCGGGACCCCCCACGGGGTACGGCATGGCCGATAACCTGACGCTCGGGGTCAACAACCTCGACACGACGGGCCACGGCTACGTCGTCTCCGGGTCCCTCGTCGAAGCGTTCGGCCTCGTCAACGGGACGAGCCAGCCATTATCGGGGAACCAGTTCACCGACTTCGCCGACAATTCCACGTGGGTCGTCACCTGGCCGAACGGAACGAGCGAGACGTTCGCGGGCACGTCGTCGTTCTCGGTGGACCCGAGCCGGGCGTTCTCGATTCCGGCCGGGGGGTCGGCGACCTTCCATGTGCTCTATCTCAACCGGGGGCAGGCCGCCGGCGAGGTCTCGGTGACCGTGAGCGAGCTCTGCTCGTCGAGCCCCGCCTCGAAGTCGACCGGGTTCACCGTGAGCTGACCGGGACCGTGGCTGGCCCACGCTCGTAGACCCGGAACTCGCGGGTCAGCGACCGGTGCACCCGGTCCGGTAGGGAAACGGTCCGGACCCAGCCGGGCGGGGCGGGGTCCGCTCCGCCCGGGAGAACGACCACGATCCGTCCGCCCGGACGGACCCGGTTCGCCCAGGCCGAGAGGACGCGACGGACGAGCTCGGCCGGAACCTCCCCGCCGCTCGCGCTCGCCCGCCCGTACGGCGGGTCCGTGACGATCGCGTCGACGCTGTGCTCGTCGAATGCTCCGCTCGCCTCCCCGGCGTCGCGCGTGAGCAGACGCTCGGCGTCCAGGCCGAGATGCTCGAGGTTGCGCGCGGCCCCACGGACCATCTCCGCGTCCCGGTCGATCCCCGCGACCTTCGCGCCGATCGCCGCCGCTTCGGCGAGGAGGGCCCCGGTCCCGACGAACGGGTCGACGACGAGCTGCCCCGGCCGGACCCTGGCAAGGTTGACCGCCGCCCGGGCGAGCTTCGGGAGGAGGCTGACCGGTCGGCGGTACGGGAGGGTGGGCATCCGACGTCGTTCCAGGCGCGCCCGGTCGACCGCGGCGACCTCCGCCCCGAGGAGGCGGGCGCCGCCCTCTCCGTCCAGGAAGTAGAACCGACGGGCGGGGCGCGCGAGGTCCACCGTGCCGCCCGATCGCTTCCACGCAGCGACCCAGCGATCGACGGTGCCGGGCGCGCCGCGCCCCGTGGGGGTCCCGACCGGGCGGAACGACGCCGAGCCGGGCCCGAGCCCCTCGATCCAATCCTCCGCTTCGTCCGCTCGCTCGGGGGCCCGCTCGATCACCCGGCGGGCGAGCCCCAGCCGATCGGCGAGCCGGCGGGCGGCGTCCAGGTCGGGAAGCTCGACCGGGACGAGGGTAGGCGGTGTCGCCTCAGGGTCGACGGCCCGCCCGCCCAGCGCGTCGGCGGCCCCGTCGAGCTCGGCCCGGGCGAGCGGCAGGTTCTCCCCGGAGAGCTCCACGAGGAAACCGGGGCTCATTCGGGAGCCTCCGCCGAGAGCCAAGTCTCCACCCGGGCTCGGATCATCCGGGTGTGGCTGCCGTCCCAGTACCGCCGAGGGCAACGCCGGCAGACGAAGACCGGTCCGTCCGGGGGCGGCACCTCGGCGCGCGGTAGGTCGAGCTCGGAGACCCGGCTCCCCCGGGACCACGGTTGGAGCGGCTCGTTGCACTCCGGGCACCGATCGAAGGTGGGACGGAAGCCCGCGCGGGGTCGGGCGGCGCGGACCTGTCGGAGCTGGTCGCCGATGAACGGCGATTCGATGAGGATCGACCTCGAAAAGCTCCGTGCGAGCGCCCGGTCCCGGGTGAGCAGCTCCCTCCCGTCACGCTCGGCGATCCGGGCGATCTCCCCATCCGCGAGCCCCCGCGCGTAGGCGACGTCGTGGCCGAAGAACCGCAGGTACCGCGCGAGCCGGCCGAGCATCTCGTCCGCCATCCAGCGGGGCGCCTCCTCGGCCGACATCCGTACCGACGAGCGCGCCGAACTCGATACGGCTTTCCAGGGCGGCGCGTGAGCGTCCCTTAAATCTCCCACCGCCCCGTCGTGCGGCGTGCGCCGCTTCGGGACGAACGGGATCCGCGAGATCGTCGGCTCCCCCCTCTCCCCCGAGTACGCGACGGCGTTCGCCTCCGCCGTGTCGGCCGTCTTTCCGGTCGGCGCGCCGATCGCGGTGGGCTGGGATGGGCGGACCTCGAGCCCGGGCCTCGTCCACGTCGTGGTCGGGACCCTCCTGTTGCGGGGCCACCGCGTCATCGAGCTCGGGCTCCTTCCGACCCCGGCGATCCAGTACTCGGTCCCCCGCACCGGGTCCCAGCTCGGCGTGATCGTCACCGCCTCCCACAACCCGCCGGAGTTCAACGGGTTCAAGTGCGTCGCCGCGGACGGCCTCGAGATCCCGCGAACGGTGGAGGAGCGGATCGAATCGGCGATGGAGGCTCCGCGCGCCCCTTCCGCCACCTACGACCGCCTCGGGAGTTCGATCCGGGACGACGGAGGCGTGGACCGCTACCTCGCGGGGATCCTCCAGAGGATCGACGCGGCCCGGGTCGCCCGGCGCAAGCTCCGGCTGGTGCTCGACTGCGCGAACGGCGCATCCGTGGTCACGAGCCCGGCGCTCCTCCACCGGCTCGGGGCCCGGGTCGCCTCCCTGAACGGGCACATCGACGGCACGTTCCCGGGTCGACCGTCCGAGCCGACCGAGGCGAACCTCTCCGACCTCCTCCGAACGGTCCCGTCGGTCGGCGCCGAGCTCGGGATCGCCCACGACGGTGACGCCGACCGGGCGGCGTTCGTCGACGCGCGCGGGCGGTTCGTCCCCGGCGAGAAGATCCTCACCCTCCTCGCCCGCGACCGGGTCGCGCGCGCCGGATCGGGGATCGTGGTCACGCCCGTGACCGGTTCGCGCGCCGTCGAGGAGGCGATCGCGCCGTTCGGGGGGAAGGTGATGTACACTCGGGTCGGCTCTCCCTCCGTCACGCACGCGATGCAGGAGAGCGGGGCCGTCTTCGGGGGGGAGGAGAACGGCGGCCTCATCTTCCCGGAGCACCAGCTCGCCCGGGACGGGGCGATGACCGCCGCCGCGCTCCTCGACCTCTTGGCGCGGGAGGAACGCCCGCTCGACCAGCTCGTGGAGGGGCTCCCGCGCTACTCGATGGTGAAGCTCAAGGTGGACTGCCCGATCTCCGTCCGGGACCAGGTCCTCGAGCGGCTGACCGCGGAGCTCCGCGCGGAGTGGCCCGAGATCGTCACCCTCGACGGAGTGAAGGCGATCGGCCCGGACGCTTGGATCCTCGTCCGTCCGTCCGGGACCGAGCCGCTCATCCGCATCTTCGCCGAGGCGCGGGACGCGGCCGAGGCCCAACGGCTCGCCGAGGACGGTCGCCGGCGGGTCGAGGCCGCAGCCGCCTCGGCGTGGTCGTGACCCGCCGTCCGGCACGCCTCGCCCGGTCCGTATCGAGGTGAGATAAACCGGCGAGCGCCCAGGGTCGGTCGGTGACGACCAGTCGTCGGGGCGTCGAGCGACCCGGGACCCTCGCGACCCGATGACGTCGCCGTGGCCCCCCGTTGGACCCCTCCTCGTCCCGGAGGGGCTCATCTTCGCGCTGATGGTCGCGGGGAACACCTACATCGTCATCAAGCTCTTCCCCCGAAACGGGAGCCGAGCGACGCTCGCCGACTTCACCTTCCTGTTGGGGCTCCTCCTGATGGCCCTCGGCCTGTGGGCCTCGCTCGTCTACGCGGCGATCGACCCGGGGAGCGCCTCGGAGATCTCGGTGTTCATCGCCCTCAACAGCATGATGGCGGTCGTCGGCTGCTGGATGCTCGCCTTGTTCCTGCGGGCCGAGAAGCGGTTCCCGGACCCGAGCGGATGGACCTGGCCCGCGGTCTTCACGGCGCTCTTCCTCGGGAACGAGTTCCTTATGGGCGGAGCGTTCCTCCTCCTCCAGACCGGACCGGCCGGGTTCCAAGCGGCGGGCTGGACCGGGCTCGCCGCGGCGAGCGCGGCCGCGGTGGGATCGATGTGGTTCTTCTTCGCCATGTTCGCGAACATGCTCGCGTTCGTCCTCTGGCTCCCGCTCGACCGTTCCTCCCGGGTCGCGCTGCTCGCCTTCTCGCTCTCGGCGCTCGTGGGTCCCTGGCTCCTCACCGACGCATTGGCGGGGGGGGTCGCGATGGGCGCGCTGATGGCGGTGGTCCTTGTCGGGTTCCTCCGGTCGCACCGGGCCGGCCCGCTCGGCCTGACCTACGCGAGGACCCTCTTCCTCGTGAGCGTGGCGTTCGGAGGGATGACGCTCGGGGAGGTCGCGTACCTGAATCTCGCCGCCCCGGTCGCCGCGGCCTCGGCGTTCGCGCTGGCGACGATCACCGCGATGGGGATCGAGATCCTCGCCCTCACCCGATGGGGTCTCTCGGCCCGGGTCGCCGCGCCCGTGCCCGACGCGGGACGCCCGGCCCCGGGGCCCACGCCGTCGGTCCCGAAGCCGGTTGGCGAGTCGTAGGGCGGCCCGAGCACGAACGGCCGGGCCCGCGGGGCGACGCGGCGAGAGGAATAACTCGGGTTACGTAGGATAAAAGCCGAAGCGACATCGGCCATCCGATGCCCCAGTGCTTCCGGCCGAGCAGCAGGTGGTCTTCCCCGCGGTGGTCGATCCTCCCGGCAGATTCCCGCCGGCTCGGGGCGACGCTCGCCCCGCCGTCGGCGCTCGTCGTCCTCCTAGCGGCGATCATGACCGTTTCGACGTTCTCCTCCGCGGCGATGGTCGGACCTCGGCCCGGTGACTCCGCCGGGCCGGTCGGGACCGCGTCGCTCGCCCCGGGCCCGGCGACCACCGGGTCGGCCCCATCCCCCCCTGCCCCGGCGTCCAGGGGGGCCGCCCCGGCCGACCCCTCGATCGAACGCGGCCCCGGGCCGGCCGCGACCATCGGGACGAACTCCTCGCCGGTCGCCGAGTTCGGGACGGCCCTCGGGACGGTCACCGTGGGCGACGATCCGCGCGGGGTCGCCGTGAACGGATCGAACGGGTGGGCGTACGTCGCGGAGTTCGGGTCGGGCGCCGTGACGATCATCAACGACACGGGCCCGATCGCGTCCGTCCCGCTCGGTTCGACGAGCAGCCCCTTCGGCGCGGCGTGGGACCCACTGAACGGGCTCGTCTACGTCTCCGACTGGGGATCGAACGAGGTCTCCGTGATCCGCGGCGAGAAGCTCATCGATACGATCACCGTCGGCCTAGGTCCGGAGGGGATCGCGGTCGATCCCGGGACCGGCTACGCCTACGTCGCCGATTCCGGGTCCGCGTTGGTCACGGTCCTGAACGGGACCAGCCTCCTCGCCTCGGTCCCGGTCGGGGCTTCCTCCGGCCCGAGCGGGGTCGCCTACGATTCGGCGAACGGGGACGTCTACGTGACCGACAACGGCAACGACAACGTGACGGTCATCAACGACACGAGCGAGGTGGACGTGTTCTCCGTCCCGAACGCCCCGTCCGGGATCGCCTACGATCCGGTCGCCGACCGGATCCTCGTCTCGGAGTCGACCGCCGCCTCGATCGACGTGGTGGACAACACGACCCCGGTCGCCAACCTCAGCGTCGGCGCCGGCCCGATGGGGATCGCCTTCGACCCGGCGAACGGCTACGCCTACATCACGAACGAGGGCGGCAACACCGTGAGCGTGTTCAACGGAACGAAGATCCTCGGGAGCACGATCGGGACGGGGGCCGCCCCCGTGAATGCCGCGTTCGATCCGCTGAACGGCCTCGTCTACGTGAGCGACTCGGACCAAGCGGCCCTCACCCGGATCTCGACCGAGTTCGGCGAGGGACCCCCGACGATCTACGACCACGGGATCTCGACGGAGGCCACGGACGTCGGCCAGATGCTCAACGTGACGGCCATCGTCTGGGGGGTCGGATCCCTCGGGCTCCAGGCGAGCGTACACGTCGCCCCCGCCCCGGGGCTCGGATGCGCGGGCAGCGTGAACGTGACGCCCCTCTCCGACGAGGACTTCCTCTACGTCGACTGCGCGCCGATCGCCGAAGGGACCTACACGATCTGGCTCAACACCACCGACAACGACCACGCGAAGCAGTGGGGCGAGGTCAGCATCCCGGTCGACCCGGCGCTCGTCGTGCCGCCGCCCACCATCGACGCCCGTTACTACCAATCGACCGCCTCGGCCGACGTGAACCAGACGGTGCGGTTCGTGGCGAACGCCTCCGGCGGTTCGGGGGTCTACGACGGGTACGTATGGATGGGGATCGTCGAGGCGAACTGCACGGGCCTGGAAACGATGGACCCGTCCTGCGCGTTCCGCCAGCCCGGCACCTACGAGATCCACGTGGAGGTCAACGACACCAATTCGGCCACGACCTACAGCCTTCCCACGCCGCTCGACATCTTCCCCCGGCCGTCCGTCGGGCCCCCGACGGCGAACCGGAGCAGCGCGGACGTCGACGAACCGGTGAAGTTCGTCGCGAGCCCCTCGGGGGGCCCCGGGGCGTTCACGTTCGCCTGGAGCGGCCTCGAGAACGCGACCTGCACCGGCACGACCGGGGCGACGCCGGAGTGCAACTTCACGAAGGCCGGGTTCGCGAACGTCTCCGTCACCGCGATCGACGCGGTGGGAGGGATGGCGATGAGCTCCGCCCTTCGATTCCATGTCTACCCGCAGCCGATCATCGCCGATCCGACGGCGGACCACAGCCAGGTCGACGTCGGCCAGCCGATCTCCTTCTTCACCAACGCTTCGGGCGGGTTCGGGAACTATAGCTACGAGTGGCAGGGACTCCCGACCCCGTGCGAGGAGGCGAACACCTCCCATCCGAGCTGCACCCCGGACGCCGCGGGGACGATCGTGATCGGCGCGGTCGTCCTCGACGGGAACGGCGGCAGCGCGACCGCCGCGACCTCGCTCACGGTGTCCGTGAACCCGGACCCGACGGTCTCCGCCCCGGCGCTATCGAACGACGACGTGACGTCGGGGAGCGCGCTGACCATCACCGCGAGCCCGAGCGACGGCTCCGGCGGCTACGCCTTCGTCTGGTCGGGCCTGCCGCCCGGCTGCGCCGGCACGACCGCCGTGATCCATTGCGCTCCGACGGGAAGGGGCTCGTACCCGATCCGCGTATCGGTCCGCGACTCCGACAACTACTCGGTCACCTCGCCGGCCGCGAACCTGACGGTGACGCTCTCCTCGTCGAGCGCCCTCGCCGCCTCGCTCCCGATCTACGCCGGGATCGCCGTGGTCGCGGTCCTCGCGGTCGTCGGGGGGATCCTCCTCGTTCGACGTCGGCGGCGCCCAACTCCCGCTACCAACGAGGCGCCGGCGGTCGTCGTGGAGCCGCCCGGGGGGCCGGACGAACTGGGGGCGCCCGAGGTCCCCACGATCGAGGACGCGAGCTCCGAGCCTCCCGCGGACGAGACCTGACGGGCCGGGCCCGAAGGGCGAGCGGACGCGGCGTCGGCGTAATAGCCCGAGCCGGCCATCTCCCGGACATGAACCGACACGACCCCCCCCGCCCCGCCGGCAGCGCACTCGCCCGGCCGTCCCCCGGACCCTTGCGGCCCGATCCGCCGTAGTACCACCCCGCCCGTGGTCGCCTACAAGTGGCTCGCCCTCTCGAACACCACCGTCGCCACGCTCATGGCGGCGATCGACACCAACATCGTGCTGATCTCGCTCCCCACGATCGGTCGCGAGCTCCCCGGCACCTCGCCGACGGTGCTCTTGTGGATCCTGTTGGGGTACCAGCTCGTCACCGCGGTGGTCCTCCTCAACTTCGGGCGCTTGAGCGACATCTTCGGCCGGGTCCGGCTCTACGTGATCGGCTTCGCCGTCTTCACGGTCGGCTCCCTCCTCTGCGGGCTCGCGCAGACCGGCCCGGAGCTCGTCGGGTTCCGCCTCGTCCAGGCGGTCGGGGCGGGGTTCCTCTTCTCGAACTCGGCGGCGATCCTCACCGACGCCTTCCCGATCCGCGAGCGGGGCCGGGCCCTCGGCATCAACCAAGTGTCGATCGTCGCCGGCGCGGTCGCGGGGCTCGTCGTCGGAGGGATCATCTCCTCCACGATCGGCTGGCGGTGGATCTTCTTCGTCAACGTCCCCATCGGCATCGTCGCGACGATCCGAGCGCGCGCCGATCTGCGCGAGCTCGCGGCCCCACGTCGCCGGCAGAAGATCGACGTCGTCGGGAACGTCGTGTTCGGCTCGGGGCTCGCCCTCCTTCTCGTGGGGGTCACCTTCGGCGCGCTCGGCCAGATCTCCGACCCGGCCGCGTTCGGGCTCGTGGCCCTCGGCTTCGCGCTCCTGGGCCTCTTCCTGTGGGTCGAGACGAAGGTCACGGAGCCGATGCTCGACCTCGCGATCTTCCGCCTGAGGCAGTTCAGCGCCTCGGCGTCGGCGATGCTGCTCACCTCCCTGGCCCGCGGCGCCTTCACGTTCGTCCTCGTCTTCTACCTCCAAGGGCCGCCCCGCTACCTCGACCCGTTCACGGCGGGGCTCTTCCTCCTCCCGACCTCCGCCTCGCTCGCCGTCGCCGGACCCATCGCGGGTTGGCTCTCCGACCACTACGGCCCAAAGTGGTTCCTGACCGCGGGCCTCGTCCTCGCCGGTTCCGGGTTCCTCCTCCTGTCTCGGATCGGCGCGGAGGATTCCTTCCTCCAGCTCGCGCTCCCGCTCGTCCTCGTCGGGAGCGGCATGGGGCTGTTCGCCGCGCCGAACCGGGCCGCGATGATGAACGCGGTGGCTCCGGAGCAGCGGGGGGTCGCCTCCGGCGTCGGGACGACGCTCATCAACACCGGGGCGACGGTGAGCCTTGGAATCAACCTCGCCCTGATGGCCGGGGTCCTCCCCCGGAGCGCGATCGAGGCGATCTTCGCCGGCCTGAAGAGCCCCGGCCTCGGTGCGTCGATCGGCCCGAGCTTCCTCACCTCGATCCACGAGGTGTTCCTCGTCTCGGCGGCGCTCTCCTTCGCCGCGCTCATCCCCTCCCTTCTCCGGGGGAGGGCCGGCCGATCGGACGCGCCCTCGGCGGACGCAATCGTCGGGGCGATGTAGGGACCGGGCCCGCTACATCCGCTCGAGCGTCGGCACCCCGAGCAGGTCGAGGACGGCGCCGAGCGTCGTCCGGGCACCGTCGACGAGCGCGAGGCGGCTCTCCCGCTCGGCCCCGGCCTTGAGGACCGGGACCTGCTGGTAGAAGCGGTTGAACGCCTCCGCGAGGTCGTGGGCGTAGGTGGCGATCGCGTGCACGTGGTAGGTCCGCTCGACGTAGGCGACGATCCGGGGCCACCGGGCGATCGCGCGCACGAGGGCGAGCTCCTCCAGCGCGGCGAGCTGGGCGGCGTCGAGGGCGAACGGTCCTCCCGACCCCGACTTCCGCAGGAGGCTCGTGGCGCGGACGAACGCGTACTGGACGAACGGGCCGGACCGGCCCTCGAAGGAGAGCGCGTCCTCCCAGCGGAACGCGACGGCCTTGTCCGGGGCGACCCGGGCGATGTGGTAGCGGACCGCGCCGCTCGCGACCCCCTGGCTGATCCGCTCGACGGCCTCGGGGGGCGACTCCGGCCAGCGGAGCCGGACCTCCGCCCGGGCCCGCTCGGTCGCCTCGTCGAGGAGGTGGTCGAGGTGGACGGCCGTCCCCTTCCGGGTCGACATCCCGCCCCCGTCGGGGGTGGTGAGGTACTGGTAGAGCACGAACTGGGGGCGCCGGGTCTCCCCGACCTCGCCGAGGAGGACCTCGAGGGTCCGCGCGTGGAGGAGGTGGTCCTGGCCCATCACGTCAATCGCGCGGGGGAACCGGGCGAGCTTCTGGAGGTGGTAGGCGACGTCCCGGG
Organism: Thermoplasmata archaeon; assembly: GCA_030040915.1. Taxonomy (GTDB): domain Archaea; phylum Thermoplasmatota; class Thermoplasmata; order Lutacidiplasmatales; family UBA184; genus Lutacidiplasma. The sequence goes on from JASHSI010000051.1 coordinate 18,927, forward strand.
TTACGTAGAGGCTCGTACCGTTCGCCCGCGCGACGACGATCCGGTCGCTCTCCTTCGGGAGGTTTCGGCCCGAGGCGTCGATGGCGAGGGCCCCGTTCTCCTCGCGCACCGCGTGCGGGGCCGAGCGGAGCGCTTCCAGGACCCGCGCCACGCTGCCGTCGGCGAGGAAGGAGGACTCCCAGACGAACTCGTCGAACGTCACCCCGATGCGCGCGAGGGAGACCATCATCCCCTCGAGGGTCGCCCGGGCGATCTCCCGATGTCGGGGAGGGGACCGGCCCGCCTCGAGCGCCTCGGTGATGGCACCGACCTCCGCGGCCGCTTCCGGATGGGTCTTCAAGTAGGCGCTCACCGCCGGGTACGGGCGCCCGTAGCGCACATCGGCCCGCTCGGAAGCGTCGTCGAGCCGGCTCCCCTCGACCGCCCGGCGGATCTCCTCGGGCCACTCGCTCGGCGGGCGCGCCCAGATCCAGGTGACCATCGCCGCCTGGCGCCCGACGTCGTCGACGTAGTATTGCGTGGTCACCGCGTGGCCGCGGGCGCGAAGGACCCGGGCCAGCGTGTCGCCGATGATGCTGTTGCGGATCCGGCCGACATGGAGCGGCCCGGTCGGGTTCGCGCTGGTGTGCTCGACACAGACCGTCTCGGCCGGGCCGTCGGATCCCCCATAGCGGCGGCCCGATCGAGCGAGGAGCCCGAACGTACGGCGGGCGAGCCAGACGGGGTCGACCGCGAAGTTGAGGTACGCCCCGACCGCGCGGACCTCCCGGATCCCCTCCGGGGCCGGGAACTCGGCCGCCGCCTCGGCGGCGAGCTCATCGGCCTTCCGACCAGCGGCGGCCGCGTTCCGGTGGAGCGCTAGGGCGATCTCCCCCTCGGGCCCCTCGGCGAGCTCGAGCTGTCGCGACACCCAACCGGGCTCGGGGGGC
>JASHSI010000052.1 GCA_030040915.1 Thermoplasmata archaeon
GGTGCTCTATCGAAAGTTGAGCGGGGGACGACGATCGTGGGAGGGAGCGAGGGCACTCGAGTGCTTGCTGACCGTTTACCGGACGTGCCGCAAGCGAGGGCTGAGCTTCTTGGACGTGGTCAAGCAATCGATAACTGGGTATGCTTACCCAGCGATTGGTCCACCGTCAGTGTTGGTCACAAAGGTGAGCTGATACGGCCCCCCCGACAGCCATGGCCCCTCCGGCACCGACGAAGGGCCACGTCGCACCGCGAAGGCCAATCCAGGCAAAGAAGAGCCCGAAACCTATGAGGGCTGCGATCCCTACCCAGGTTGTAATCCAAAGTGGACGCTCGACGGCGCGGCGACGTGCGTCGTTATAGCGGATATCAAAGCTCTCTGAAGGATTCCTGAGGTCCATGGAGTAAAGCCCGAATCCTCCGGGGGACGTCAAGGTGGCGCCATCCCTGCGGCGGCCAGTACCTGCCCTCCACATGGTCGGTGCTCCGAGGCGAGGACAGGGGGTCGAGCCCGGCCAAGACGTCTCGGAGAGTCTACCTTCTTCGACAGGGACACTCGAAACATTCCCCTTGATCGCCCATGGGACGACCGACGGCGGTCCCGACCCCGGCGGACGGCGAGGCGTCCGCCGAGGGGTCAGGGAGCAGGAGGCGTCCGACGCTTCCAGAGCACAGCCGCCGTGGCGCCGACTGCGACGGTGCCAATCCCGCCGAGAACGCCATACCACTCCTCCACCGGCAGGCCGAAAATGGTGGGCGAGGAGGCGCCAGGGCCGACTAGGGTGAACGCGATTGCTTGCGTCTTGTTGGTTCCCGACAGGTCGATCGACCCCGATGTGGGAGATGCGGCATATCCCTCTACAAGACCAACCGTGAACCCGTAAGTGCCATTGGCGAGCCCATCGAACGACACGGCACCGGTTGCCGAACGGGATTGGCCGCCAAGGGCGACCGACCAAGTCTTCCCAGCGGCCAGCCCGGTCTCCACGAAGACCAGCGAGTAGGTCGGCGCGGGGAGTCGCGTGAATGTGATGGCCTGGGTCGTATTGGCCCCCTCAACGAGCAGCGTCCCGTTAGCCGGGGTCGCCTGGTACCCCGACACCGGGCCGGCCGCGAACGGGTAGGTGCCGTTCGGCTCCGTGAACCCCACCAGCCCGGTCGTCGACGAGTTCGCGCGACCCTCGAGCGATATCGACCAGCGGGTTCCCGCCCCCAGACCCACCTCCGTGAATTGCACCGCGTGAAGCACGACGGAGAACTCGACCACTGTCCGGGTCGCTCCCCCTGCGACCTGGAAGGTACCTCCCGTGGCCGTCCACGATCGGTTCTCCGAAGACACCCCGAAGGCGTAAGTCCCGTTGGGCTCCGCGAGGGAAAGGTTGGAGGCGATGGAACGGTCGTGCGGGCCGCCGGTGACGTTGATCCACCACCCCGTCCCGCTCGGAAGTCCGGTCTCAACGATCGTCACAGGGTAGGTCATTGCGCTCCACGTGATGGCCTCCGAGACCGCTTTCCCGTTCACCGTCAGCGACCCAGAAACACCTGAGGGGGTCCACCCTGGGACGTACCCGAGGCGATACGGATAGGTTCCGTTCGGGAGGGTGAAGGAAATTGTCGGGCTGGTGGAGGAACGGGAGGTCGTCCCCAACGTCACGGACCAGCCGATCCCCACCGGGAGCCCTGTCTCGGTGAAGGAGACGGAATAGGGCCCCGACGAGAAGACGATGGTGCCCCGGTTCGAGCTTCCGTTGAGGGTGAATGATCCCCCGAGGGCGATGTAGTCAGGGTCGGCGGAGGTGGCCGAGTACGCATAGGTACCGTAGTACTCCTCGAACGAGAGAGCTGAGCTGTTCGACCCCGCCACCGGTCCGCCGGTGACATTCACGGTCCAGGAGGTTCCCGACGGCAATCCCACCTCAGAGAAGTTCCATCGGTAGGCGACCTCGATGACACTGAGCTGGCCCTCGCCGGCGTCCGGAACATAGATGTACCCGTTCCCGGGGTCGTACGTCTCGAAGCAGGGCTCCGTCCCGGCGGTCAAGCTGCCGACGACGGTCGTGCCGCTAATCACGCTGACGTTGTCGTAGCCGAAGTTCGTCACGTAGACACCGCCGTTCCCTGGGTCGTAGACCGCGAAGGTCGGAGCGCTCCCGACCTTCAACGTCGCCACCAGCGCCGTCCCGTGGATCACGCTCACGTTGTTCGAGCCATCGTTCGCCACATAAACGTCCCCGTTCCCAGTGTCGTAGGTCGCGAAGAACGGGTTGGAGCCGACGTGAACCGTCCCGACGACGCTCGTTCCGTTCAGCACGGTCACGGTGCCCTCCCCGAAGTTTGTCACGTAGACATACCCGTTCCCGGGGTCGTAGACCGGATCGAACGGGAAGGTCCCTACGGATGGGGATCCCACGACCTTCGAGCCGCTGAGCACGCTCACGTTGTTGGAATTGGAGTTGGTGACGTACACCTCCCCGGTCCCGGCGTCGACGGTCGCGAAGGAAGGGCTACTCCCGACGCTCACGTTTCCGACGACCGACGTCCCGTTGATCACGGTCACGCTGCTCGAATTGGAGTCCATCACGTAGACGAACCCGTTCCCGCCATCGAAAACCGCGGAGTACGGCCCGCTCCCCACATGCACTGTGGCGACGAGCGTCGTGTTCCGGATCACGCTGACGTTGTTCGATCCATAGTTCGGCGTGTATACGTCGCCGGTTAGGGTGTCGACGGTCGAGACATATGGACCATTTCCTACGTTCACCGTCCCGACAATCGTCGTCCCGTTGACCACGCTCACATTGTTCGAATCGTCGTTCGACACGTACACGTACCCGTTCATGGCGTCGTACGCCGCGGCCTGAGGGGAGTACCCTGGATACACTGCGACGACCCTCGTCGACACCGTCCCGAGCGGGATGGTCGACCATCGGTCCAACGGTGGCCAAGAGGATGGGTGCGCCCCAGCGGAGCCCGCCGAAACGGCGACGGAAGGCGGCTCTTGGACCCCGGTCCAGTCTACGTCGTGATGCGGAGCGAGTTCGAGGGAACCCGGAATTGGAGCCGAGCGGGGTCCGACCACGGCGGGCATCACCAGGAAGGAGGCGGTGAGCAAGAGAGCGAGAAGGAGTTCCTCCAAGGGAGATCGGCAGGGTCCGGAACGGTCGGTCACGGTAAAAAGACCCCAGCAAGGTGAGATATGGCCTCGGGCCAAATAAGCGGGCCCTTAGCGGCTCGTTTGGGTGGCAATGTTCAACGGTCTCCTTGCTCCCGACGGGGTCCGTACCGTGCGCCAACGAACCTGTACGCCCATGGTCCATCGGACCACTGAAGCTCAACTTCAGGCTCCCGGTGAGGCCGGGCCGTTCCCGGGGTCCGAACCGGGATGCGCTCAGCGGAGTGAGGGGGAGATCGAACCTATCGGAGCGGTTTGTGCTACCTGTGTGGAGAACCGAAGCGACTCCGGTGGGTTCAGGAGGACTCGATCCGCTCCGATGTTGCCCACGAACGTCCAACCCTTCTCCAAGTAGCCGGGTAGGTCGTTGAGGGTCACCAACGCCTGCCGCTTGGGCGACTCGACGATCCGTTTCTGGGTCAAGGCCCGGACTTGGGCCACATCCGTGAGATCGACCTCTTCCAAGTCCTTCTCCGAATAGCCGAGCGATTCCAAGAGGACGTGGGCGACCTCCAGCCGAACATCGCGCTCGGAGGGTCCCTTCCCGGTCAGGAACTTCTCGCCCCGCTCGTACGCCTCCCGCATATCGTCGACGAGGTTCTGGGGGAGGCGGCCCTTGTTCGTCGTGTACCGCGCCTCCATCGAGCCCTTGTGACCCATCCAGAACACCCGGTAGTCGTGGGCGACCTTCCCCTTCGACTCCGCGAGAAGGAGCTGGGTGTCGAAGTAGGCGCGGAGGACGTACGGCCGCCAGGGGAACCCGGCCCGGCGGATGGCCACGCGCATCCCGTCGCTCACCTTGGTGGTCCGGAGGAACGCCTTGGTCCCTCGTCGGGTGTTCTGGGCAGCCTCGGGATGGATGATATCGGTCTCGGGACCCAGCTTCTCTCCGGCGTCCACACGTCGGCGAAGGCCGTCCACCAGGAACTCGCAGCCTTCCTCGCCGAGGAAGGTGAAGTAGCGATGCCCCGCCTTCGAAAGCTCGGGGCGGACGACGACCATCGCGGGGGTCCGGTCGAACCGGACCTTCACGCCGTCCACCCTGAGGTCCGGGAGGTCCTTGACCCGGAGCCCGTCGTCCCCGAGATAGTTGCCCAGGACCTCTGGGCGGACGCCCGAGAAGGCCATCAGGGCGCAGGAGAGGCGGTTCCGAGGAGTGGCGGCGAGGAAGATGCGCCGCAGTTCCTCGGGCGTGGGGGTTCGCTCGTCCGCGAGGGTGGGGGTCTCCTGGGCGCGCCGGACTTTGACCGGGCGGTTGACGCGGATTCCGTTGAAGAGGAGCCAGGACTTGACGGCCTTGAGGTGGGTCGCGGTGGAGCTCCCCGCCTGACCTCGCTTCTCCTCGTTTGTGACGAAGTCGAGGAGGAGGGCGTGGAGGCGCGGCTCCTTGAGGTGGAGGAGGGAGCCCGGGGTGGTCTTGGTGAGGTAGCAGAAGAGTCGGAGGGAGCGGGCGTAGACATCGGAGGTGATACGGGAGCCGCGGCCGACGTTGTCGTACCAGGCCCGGATCTTGGGAGGGGAAAGGAAGTCGCGGATGTCGGTGCCCATGAGGGAGGGGCGACCCTGCCGAGCCACGATCTAGGGATGGCAATATAGGTATTAAACCATTAGTGGGATGCTCCCGGCGGGAGTTTCCCCGCCGGACGGTTCGTCCGGCGGATTTGAACCCGCGTCAGAGGCTCGAGAGGCCTCTATCCTTGACCACTAGACTACGGGAGCGCCGGGCGCGGCCATTCCACCACCCCTTCAAAGGCTTGCCGCTTGAACGATCCCGCACGACCCGCAGCTCCTCAGGCACTCCTATCGGCTCGGGCCGGACCTCGAGCGTCGCGCGGACGCGACCGCCTCGGCCCATTGGCCAAGCGGGGGAGCGACTCGACCGCGTTACCGGGGTCGAAGTGCGCGCCGCGCTAACGAAAAATACCCCCGGCCGGTGCGATCCCGAAGTGACCCCACCGGTAAAGGCCCGCAGCGGGCACATCCTCCTCGAAGCGAAGGGCCGGTACGTCGACCTCCTCAAGGTCTATCCGGAGATCCACCGGCGGGTGGTCGAGGCGAACCGGCCGTTCGCCAAGGAGGCGGAGCCGATGGTCCCCGAGATCCTCCTCGAGGAGAACCTGCGGGACCTTCGAGCGAACCGCAAGCCGGCGGGCTACAATCGGGCCGAGGCGTTCGGCATGCGGCTCATCTTCCCGCTCGGCGACCCGAAGCGGCCGGAGTTCTACTTCTCGAAGCCGCTGCGCTGCCAGGAGGTCGTCCAACTCACCGAGGAGGTCTCCACCCTGATGCGACGCCGCGGGGTCAAGCACACCGTCGAGTACGACCGCCTGCCCCTCGGGGCTCCGCGGGGGCTGCCGGCGATGCCGGTCGGGACCCCGGGCGCTCCGGCGAGCCCGTCGGGTCCTTCCGTCGTCTATTAGGGCGGCGCGCCCGGGCCGGTGTCGAGGGGCCTTCGGAACGGCCAGAACGCCGTGGACGGTTCGCTCGACTTGAGGAGGCTCTCCACGAGCTTCAGCGACGCCCGCGCCTTCTCCACGGCGATCGGGTAGTCCCGCGTCGACTCGCGGACCGATTCGTCGAACAGGCGCCGGGCCTCGCCGGCGTCGAGGTGGCTGGCCGCCGCCCGCCGCAGCCCGGCCTCGATGAGGTAGTGGAGGTTCTGGATCTCCCGGTGGAAGGACTTGCGGCGACCGAGCTCCTCCTCGACCGCGAGGAGGTTGCGGCCGGCCTCGACGAGCTGGCCGGCGGCCACGAGCCCGTCGATCGAAGCAAGGCGTCCGTCGAGGTCGCCGAGCTGCACGTGGAGCCCGTCCCGGGCGAAATGGAACTCGGTCCGGACCTCCTCCGTCCGCCGGGCGAGGCCCGAGCGGACCAGCGATTCGAGCGAGGCGTTCCCGAGCTCGAGCTCCCGAGCGACCACCTCGAGGCGTCCGCGATCGAGGGCCATCCTCGCCTCGCTGAAACGCTCCATCGCGGGCGTGGTGTCGAGGCCCAGGCGCTCGCCGACCCAGAGCCGGTCCTTGAGCTCCGCGACGCGGCGCTCGAGCTCGGACCGTTGGGTGTCCCGCCCGCGCCGCTCCTCCCGGTCGAGGAGCTCGAACGCCGCCGAGTACGAGCGGGTGGCCCGCGTCTCCGCGAGCTCCGTCTCCCACCGCTGTCGACGGTCGGCCTCCCCTCGGTCCGGGGTCCCGAGCTCGGCCCACCGGGAGGTCGCTCGCCCGATCCGGGCGACGATCTCGCGATCGAGCGCCTCGGCCGCGATGCCTTGGGCCCGCTCGAGCGCCTCCCCCGCGGCGCTCCACGATTTCGCCTGGAAGGAGGTCTCGGCCCCCTGCAGCGCCTCGGAGGCCGGACCGACGGCCGAAAGCT
>JASHSI010000053.1 GCA_030040915.1 Thermoplasmata archaeon
CCGAGACCGCCCCCGGCGTTCCCCCGACGGACGAGAGCGGCGAGCTCGAGCCGCCGGCCTCGGTGTACCCGGAGGGGGCGCACGTCGTCCTCCCGCGCCTCGGGGAAGAGGAGGCGCGCACCCTCGCCGGCGTGCGTGGCTACCGGTGCACCCTCAGGCTGATCCCGTTCTACGTCGCGCCGTACCGGGTCCGCGAGGCCTCGGCGCACGGCGGCGCGTCGACCCCGCGGGAGCACCTGGTCGCCGTCCAGGCGCTCGGCGGCCGCGTCGAGATCTGGGAGCGCGGCGACCGCGAGATCGCGCCGGACCTCCCCGAACCGCACGAGCGCTTCGAGCCGACCCTCGCGCCCGAGGCGGCCGACCGCCTCGCCCGGGAGACCCTGAAGCGACGCCACACGGTGAGCGTCGACCACACCGAGCAGCATGGCGGCGCGATCGTGATCGAGCGGCGTCGGGTCCCGCCGGGCGCGGCGGACCTGCGCATCGGCTCGGTGGTGCTGGTCCACGCCCCGTTCTGGTACATCGAGGGGCCCGAGGGTCGGGTGGTCGTCGATGCCGTGACCGGGGCCCGGACGAACCTCGCCGAGCCCGACGCGGCCGACCGCTGACCCCCGCCCGGGTCAAATATCGGCCCCCCGTCGGGGACCGCCGTGCACCTGCGCCAGTTCGAGATCGGCCCGTACCAGAACTTCACCTACCTCGTCGCCGACGCCGAGGGCGGGGAGGGGGTCGTCATCGATCCGTCGTACGGGCTCGCCCCGGTCGTCGCGGCGATCGACGACGACCGGGTGAAGGTGCGCTACGTCCTCAACACCCACAGCCATCCGGACCACGTGGCCGGGAACCGGGAGGTGCAGGAGGAGACCGGGGCCAAGGTCGTCGCGCACCGCTCCGCGCCGCTCGGGCAGGAGCGCTCCGTCGAGGACGGGGACCGGGTCGAGGCCGGTCGGCTCCACTTCCAGGTCGTGCACACCCCGGGCCACACCCCCGACTCGGTCCTGTACGTCTTCGAGGGCCACGTGGCGACCGGCGACACGTTGTTCGTCGGGGAGTGCGGCCGGACCGACCTCCCCGGGGGGGACCCGTCGCGGATGTACGATAGCCTCCTCAGGACGGTCATCTCCCTCGACGACGGACTCGTCGTCCTGCCCGGGCACAACTACGGGCGGACCCCGACCTCGACGATCGGGCGGGAGAAGCGCGAGAACTACACCCTGAAGCCTCGGACGCGCGAGGAGTTCCTCCGCTTCCTGAAGGAGTGATCGCGTGAGCCCACTACCTTCAGGGGAGAAGCGGCCGATCCGGGCGGTCGGCGCCCGGCGGATCCGGCCCGGGTCGCCGAGCGCCAAGGAGCTCGTGGCCCAGGTGCGCGCCGCCGCGAAGCCGGACGGAGCCCTCGTCGCGCTCCTCGATGCCCGCGGCGTCGCCGGGGAGCGCCACCTCCTCTCGGCCTGGGCCCACTTGGGGCGCGCCCGCCAGCGGGGAGAGGGCCGACTTCGCGACCGAGGGGCGGAGTTCCTCCTGTTCGTCGCCGGCGACGACCAGCTCCCGCGGGCGCTGTCGAAGGTCGGGGTGCAGGAGGATACCGAGGGGTTCGTGGTGGTCACAGAACCTCCCGGGGAACCCGGGGCCTGGCTCGCGGCGTGGGGGCTCCAGGAGGACCCCTCGGTCTATCCGCGGCCGCCGGGGAGGACGCTCCTCGACCGGCTCGGGGTGGCCGAGGAGGAGCGCTCGGTCGTCCCGGAGGCCGCCTGGGAGGGCCTCGTGCTCGAGCGGGTCGCCCTGCTCGAGCTGAGCGCCCCGAAACCGTCCGAGCCGACCGCTCCGTCCGCGCAGGCGGACGGGTCCGAGCGCCCCCCTCGCAAAGCCTCTTAGTCCCGGGGCCGCCTCGCTGCCCGTCGCTAGGCCCGACGGATGCAGGTGTAATCTAGCGGTAGGATGTCAGCCTTCCAAGCTGACCACCCGGGTTCGAACCCCGAAGGGGCGCCTCCCCCGAGGGCGGAACTCCCGGCGCCTGCATTCCCCCCCGGCCCGATCGACGCGAGCGAGCGCGGCCTTAAGCCCCGGCGAACGGATTCCGGGCGCCCGCGAGCTGAGGTAGCCTAGCCCGGCAAGGCGCCAGCCTTGAAAGCTGGTGGCGGCAACGCCTCGGGAGTTCAAATCTCCCCCTCAGCGGGCCCTTTGGACGGTCCGGGCGCCGCCGGCGTCCCGGCCGGCCCATCCCCCGGGGGGCGTTGCACGGGGTCGGCCCGCTCCTAAATAGGCCGAGACCGCTCGCCGGGGTCCCGATGCCCGACGCCGCGGCGAGCACGCCGCTCATGGAGCAGTACGAGGGCGTGAAGGCCCGGTACCCCGGCCACCTGGTCCTGTTCCGCGTCGGGGATTTCTACGAAACGTTCGGGGACGACGCGCGGCTCCTTTCCCGGGAGCTCGAGGTGGTCCTCACCGCGCGCTCGGCGGACGCCCAGGGGGTCCGGACGCCGATGGCCGGCGTGCCGCACCATGCCGTCGAGAGCTACCTCGGGCGCCTCGTCGAGCGGGGCTACAAGGTCGCCGTATGCGACCAGGTGGAGGACGCCCGGCTCGCGAAGGGGCTCGTGCGACGGGAGGTGACCCGGGTCGTCACTCCGGGGACCGCCGTCGAGGAGCGCCTGCTCCCGGGCGCCGACTCGAACTTCCTCGCAAGCGTCCGCGCGGGATCGGACGGCGTTGCCCGCTACGCCGTGGTCGACGTGACGACGGGGGAGTGGTACCGAGGGGAGGCGAAGGGCCCGGCCCCGTTCGCGGCGACCACGGCCCTCGCCCCGTTCGCCCCCCGCGAGCTCCTGCTGAGCGCTCCGGTCGGCCCCTCCGAGAGGGAGGCGATCGCCCTCGCGCTCCGGCGCGAGTTCCCGCGCGCGCGGATCGAGCTGTCCCCCCCGATCCCCCCGGACCCGCCGCTTCCGAAGGGACTCGACCCCGACCTCGATCCCGCGCACACGGCCGCCGACGCGGCCCTCGCCGCGTACGTCCGCTCGACGCAGCCGCGGTTGCTCCCGTACCTCGAGGTCGTCGACCCGAAGGAAGGAGGGGCGCGGTTGGGGCTCGACGCGAGGACCCTCCGCCACCTCGAGGTGGTCCGTCCGATGAACCCGGACGACCCGGGCGGTCCGACCCTCCTTGGCACCTGGGACGCGACCCGTACCGCCGCCGGTCGCCGGACGCTCGCCTTCTGGCTCAAGAATCCGCTCGCCGAGGTGGCGCCGATCGTCGAACGGCAGGACGCCGTCGAATGGCTCGCCCGCCGGGGGGCCGAGCTTCTCGCCTGGCGCCGTGAGCTCGAGGGGGTCGCC
>JASHSI010000054.1 GCA_030040915.1 Thermoplasmata archaeon
GAACGGTCCCGGGACCACGGGGGGCGCGGGATCGTCTCGGCGAGGGGCCGGGCCGGGGCGATCGGCGCGCTCCGGGCCGCGAGGACGCTCTCCACCTCTTCCATGGGACGACCGGGAACGGAGGGAGCGGCCGGGGGCCTCTTGAAGCTGGGAAACGGGTCGTGAAACGCTGGGTCCGAGGGCCGCCCGGGGAAGGCCCGGTGTTTCACCCGGCGGGGAGCCGTCGGCTCCCCGGGGGCGGGCCGAGGCCGAGCTTCTCGGAGAGCCGCTGCCCGTTGGTGGCCGCGTCGCCCCGGAAGTGGTTGTTGAAGAAGCCCAGGACATCCCCCGCCTGCTCGGCGAGCGCGCGGACCCTGGGGACCCAGGCGTCGAGCTCCGAGTCGGAGTAGGTGTAGTCGTACCAAAGGGGGGCGCCGTGCCCGTGCCAGCGGATGTAGGCGAACGGGGCCGTCACGGTGAGCTCGACGGGGAGGAGCGGCTCGTCGACGACGACGTAGGCGAAGCGGAACTCCTTCAAGAGGTCGAACGACGCCGGCGCGAGCCAGGATCGCTCCCGGAACTCGACCGCGACCGGGAGGTCGACGGGGAGGCGCTCGTAGAACGCCCGGACCGGCTTCGGGTCGAAGGGGAGGGACGGCGGGAGCTGGAGGAGCGCCGCCGAGAACTTCCCCGCCTCCCGCAGCGGGTGGATCGCCTCGAGGAACTCCGAGAGCTCGGACTCCGCCCCGACGAGCCGCCGGTCGTGGGTGATGGATTGGGGGAACTTCGCGGTGAACCGGAACCCGGCGGGGGTGCGCCGCGCCCACGACGCCGCGAGCGACAGCGGGGGGATCCGGTAGAAGGTGGTGTTCACCTCGACGATCGGGAAGATCCCGGCGTAGAAACGGAGCCGGTCGGAGACCCCGCGCTCCGGGTAGACCCGGCCGGACCACTCGGGGTAGTCCCAGCCGCTCGTCCCGAGGAGGAGCCGGCCCATGGCCGTGGAGCCGGTCGGCGTCGTATAGGGCCGCCGGGGCGTTCTCCTCGGAGTAGGGACCCCCGACACGCCCTCCAACCCCTTAACTAGACGGGCGCTCCGTCCCCCGCGAGGCGAGGAAGGTGGCGACGAAGGTGTGGGCGAAGGCCGACATGGCGACGTTGATCACGATCAAGGACATGAAACGGGCCCTGAAGTTCTACACGAAGGTGCTGGGCGCCAAGCTCCTCTACCGGGGCACCGGGGAGATGAAGGAGTCGTGGGCCGCGATCCGCCTCGGGAAGGAGGTGCTCTGGCTGATCGGCGCACCGACGCCGGAGAAGCGGAAGCTCGCCTACCAGGCGTTCCTCGTCTCGGACATCCGCAAGGCGGTGGACGAGCTGAAACGCCAGGGCGTCAAGTTCGAGAAGGGCGAGCGGGGGAGCCCCGGCTCGCGCGTCGAGGGGCCGATCAACTTCGAGTCGTTCGGCGCGTCGGCGTTCTTCAAGGACTCCGAGGGGAACCTCCTGATGGTCTGGCAGAACGTACCGCCGATGTGATCGCGCGGGAACCCGGTGTGCCCGCCGCCATTCCACTTGGGGCGCCGCGACCCCCCCCTCCACCGGGACCATTGGCGGGAAAGTCGCTCGGTCGGGGCCCCGGTGCAGTCCCCTATGTTCAGAGGAACACCCCTGGAAGACGCGCCTCGGTCCCGGCAAGGGGTTCCCGGCCCGCGCTACGGTGAGTGCCGGAGACCGTCTCGCGGACCATGCCGGGACCCTCCGACTCCGTCAGGTAAATCGACTATTGACGATATTTAAACCGTCCATTGCCGACACGCGGGAACTGTAGTTTTAAGTACTGGGTCCAAGCAAACAGTCGGCCTGCGGGGGGAACCCCGAGAGGAAAACCGAAAATGGAGACGAGGGCAAGACGGTGGCGCGAGCAGAAGAAACGGGGAGTGTCGCCGATCATCGCGACGATCCTCCTCGTGGCGATCACGGTGGTCCTGGCCGCCGTGCTCTACGTTCTGATCTCGGGCCTGACCAAGGGGCCAGGGAACACGCCGATCGGAAGCGCGCTCGCGGTATCGAGCGCGACGGAGACCTCGGGGTCCACGCCTACGGCCTGGTACAACGGCACGATCTCCATCCAGTCCGCTAGCTCCGGTGTCACCGCGAACAGCCTCAAGTTCCAGCTTGTGAACTCTGGGGGTTCGATCACCGCCTACTCGAGCGTCGCGTTGATCGACGTGAGCGGGTGTGCGGTCGCGTACTACGTCGGAGGGGCCTGGCAAACGACCGTCCCGACCACCCCGGCGGTCCACTACATCGCGATCTGCTCGACGACGCTCGGCCTGACGACCTCTTCGCAGATCTCAAGCGGGGACCAGCTGGTGTTGACCACCACGACCAACGTCGATGCCTCGGGATACTCGCTCAACGTCGTTGGGACCGGTTCGTACTCTGGGTCGGTCTCGGCGTCAATCCCGTAGGATCGAACGAGCTACTGAGGAACAAAGGAAATGCTAGGAACACAGAAGAACGGGAATCGATGGCGCAAGCCGACCAAGCGCGGGGTATCGCCGATCATCGCGACGATCTTGCTCGTGGCGATCACGGTGGTGCTCGCCGCGGTGCTGTACGTCCTGATCTCGGGGCTCACCAAGGGGCCAGGGAACACGCCACTCGGCAGTGCCCTGGCGACGAGCTCCGCGACCGAGAGCACGTGCAAGACCTACTGTAACTACACGTTCAGCGTGCAGTCGGCCAGTAGCGGGGTGACCGGGACCAGCATGAAGTTCCAGCTGCTGAGCTCGGGCGGGTCTATCATGACCTACACGAACGTCCGCCTGCTCGATGTCAGCGGTTGTGTGGTCGGCTACTACACGACCACGAGCGGCTGGACGGCGGGCAACCCGACCCTTCCCACGGGGTCGACCCTCGCGGCGTGCACCACCCTGACCCCGACGAGCCAGGTCTCGAGCGGCGACCAGCTGATCCTCACGACCACCACCTCGGCGGCCGGAGCGGGGAACACGCTGAACGTCATCGGGACCGGGTCGTACTCGGGGACGGTCAGCGCGTCGATCCCGTAAGGGACCGGGGCCGGACCCGAGCGCCATAGGCAACCCCTTCCCCCTTTCGGGGACCCGGACCGGGGGCGAACCCCCCGGCCCGGAACGATTCCTTCGGGTGGAAGCTCCTCTTACACGATTCGGAGAAGGTTGTACGCCCGCTCCTCCTCGGCCCCGCGGTGGGTGAGGACGAAGCCGGGGGTACGGGGCCGGCGCCCATAGAGGAAGGTCCGGCCCTGTCGATTCTCGAGGGTGAGCTGGGTGGAGGCGAGCATCCGAAGCCCCTCCGCGAGCGGATCGCCCGTCCGCGTCACGAACACCATGTGGATCGGGCGGCCGACGAGGTAGGACTTGGCGACGATCGCGAGCCCTTCGGGGGTGTACGGGCGGCCCGTAAGGTCCCCGATCGCGCGGAGGCCGTCCCCGCTGAAGACGGATAGGCCGGGGGCGGTTCCCGGCGGGGGCTCGGCGAGGAATTCCCGTCCCTTCGGGGTCTGGGAGTGGGGGACCGACGCGACCTCGGCGGCCCCCATCGGGCGGGGGACATGCACCATGCTCGTCAGGAGGGGGTGACCCTCCGGGAGCGTCGACCCCGGGGAAACGACCCGCACCTGGGCCTGGAACTGCGCGGGCGTGAAGCTCCCCGCGAGTCCCTCCCACAGGTCGGTGACCCGCTGCGACGGGGGCGGCTCGTAGACGACCCGGCCCCCGGTGCGCATCACGCTCCCGATCATCGGGAAGGTCAGCGATCGGATCCCCGCGTCCGGCGTCTTCGAGTCGGACTCGATCATGGTGAGCTCCCCGAGCTTCAGGGGCCCGAAGGTCTCGGCGTACGCGCGAGAACCCGGCCAGATCGATTCCGGTGCCGGCTCCGGGTCCGGCTCGATGAAGATCGGAACGTCGGTGTAGGTGGCCGGTTCGGGAGCGATGCACGTGAACCGCCCCCCCTCCAGCGTGTACGGGTAGGACTCGGTGTCGATCCGAATGCCCCGGAGCTTCGGCGTGGAGATCCAACGCTCCGGCGCCCCGTCCCGGGAGACGTAGCGAGTGGCGATGATCCCGTCGACGAGGTAATCGAGCTGGCTCGGCTCCCGGTGCTCTAGGACGAGCACGAGGTGGGCCGACCCCCGGGCGAGGAGGCGCAAGGCCGAGCGTTCGAGCTGCTCGCGCACGGCGGGGCCGTTCGGGACCCGGGGCGCGAGGTCGACGAGCTCGTCGACGAACGCGTCCCACGGGTCCACCACGATCATCGCGCGCCCTTGGGAGGCGAGCCGCCCGAGAACCCGCCGCATCCCGACGGGCACCCACGCGAACTCCCGCGCGAGGTCGTCGAGGGAGCCTTGGCGGCCCCACGCCCGCCGAAGGGGCGGGGGGAGCGAATCCATCACCCCCGCGAGCACGGTCTCGTCAATCGGGGGGGAGCCGTCCGGGGGGTCGGGAAGCGCCGCCGTGTGGTTCGAGTCGACGGTCACCCGGTCGACGATCTCGATCTCGTGGCCCTCTACCGAGCCGAGCCAGGGGTAGTCGTCGAGGACCCCGCGTCTCGATCGCCGGCCGGTGATGTAGATTTTCCGGCCGTAGAACGCCTCGAGCATCGCGAGGGTGAGCGTGGTCTTACCGGTCCCAGGGTCCCCGCGGACCACCATCGAGAGCGGGCCCCTCCGGGAGAGGAAGGTGTCGAGCTCTACGGGCAACCTCAGCTCGCGACTCACCCGGACCAGGACCCCCCTCGCCCCGATGCCCCACGCACGCCCAGAGGCGACGTGCGTTGGCTTGAGTGCGGAGATGTGACACGACCATATAAGACTTTGAGCGCCCGGGATCCCGGTCCCGGCGGAATGCGCATGTCTACGTAGCGAACCGGCCGCGAGTTCGGAAGCCCTTTCGGGTGCCGGGGCCGGCGTCGACTGCATCGGCTAGCCGTCGGAGCGGTTCTTGCCCGACCGCCTCCTTAAAGGCCGGGCCTGAATCGTACACGACCCTAGGAGCTCCTACGCACCGACCGAGGGTGGCCGCCCGAACGACGCCCCACGGGGCGACCCCCTACTTGGTCGCCTCCCGGGCCCGGTCGGACGGCGCTCAGGGGAGTCGATGATCCCCACCGGGACGCTGCCCGAGCTCCTCCTGACCCTCGCCCTCGCGGTGGCGATCGCGCCGTTCTTCGGGCGTTACCTCGCCCAGGTCTACTCCGGGGGGAGCTCGATCTGGGACCCGATCGCGGGCCGGATCGAGTCGGCCGCCTACTGGGTCATGGGCGTCGACCCGGACCGGCCGATGACCTGGAAGGAGTACCTGCGGGGCCTCCTCGTCACCGATGCGGCCGCCATGATCGGGGTCTTCCTGATCCTGCTCTATCAGGCGAACCTCCCGGGAAATGCCCTCGGCGCCCCGGACATGAGCTGGTCGCTGGCCTTCCACACCGCCGTGTCGTTCGGTACGAACACCGACTACCAGCACTACGTGCCCGAGACCCAGGTCTCCCAATGGGTCTCCCTGTACGGGCTCCAGACCCTGATGTACACCTCTCCGGCGACCGGCCTGTGCGCGTTCGTCGGGTTCGCGCGGGGGTTCGCGCGCCGGGACGGGCGGCTCGGGAACTACTACTCCGACCTCGTCCGGACCATCACCCGGGTCCTCGTCCCGCTCGCCGTGCTCGGGGCGCTCGCGTTCGTCCTCCTCGGGGTGCCCGAGACCCTGAGCCAGGCGGCCCACGTCTTCCCGCTGACCGGGGGTCGGGAGGTGATCCCGCTCGGCCCGGTCGCCTCGTGGGACTCGATCGAGTTCCTCGGCACGAACGGCGGGGGATTCTTCTCGGCGAACGCGGCCCATCCGTTCCAGAACCCGTCGGCGACGACCAACTTCATCGCGATCCTCCTCATGCTCGCCATCCCCCTCGCCACCCCGTTCGCTTTCGCGCGCCTCGTGCGGCGGCCTGGGGAAGCCGCTCCCCTCATCGCCACGGTCCTGACGATCTTCCTCTTCGGGCTCGTGCTGTTCCTCTTCCTCGAGGGGTCGAACAGCTACCTGCCGACCACCGTGAACCAAGGAGCGGGTTACCTGATCGGCGCCGAGACCCGCTTCTCGATCACCGAGAGCGCGCTCTTCCAGTTCACCTCGGTCTACTCGAACACAGGGGCGACGAGCATGTCGCTCGCCTCCCTCACCCCGGGCGCCCAATCGGTCCTCCTCTTCGGGATGTTCATGCAATCGACGCCTGGCGGGGTCGGGACCGGGTTCGGGACCCTCCTCATCGACGTGGTCCTCGCGGTGTTCATGGGCGGCCTGATGGTCGGCCGCAGCCCCGAGTACCTGGGCAAGAAGATCGGGATGCCCCAGGTCAAGTGGGCCGCCGCCGCGATCCTCTCCCACCCGTTCGCGATCCTGATCCCGGCCGCCGCCGCGATGGTGATCCCCGGTGTCCTCGAGTCGGCGATCGGGGGGTACTCCCCGCACGGGTTCACGATCCTCTTGTACGAGTTCACGAGCGAGGCGGCGAACAACGGGAGCGGGATGAGCCCGATCAACGACGGGACGGTCTTCTTCAACGTCGCCGGCGCCCTCGTCATGCTCGTCGGCCGCTACTTCCCCGTCGCCGCGATGCTCGCGATCGCCGGCTCGCTCTCTAGCCAGGAGCCCCACCGGCCCGGCTCGGGGACGCTGAAGACCCGCTCCGTGACGTTCTGGTTCTTCCTCACCGTGTTCATCATCATCGTCACGGGACTCCTCTTCCTCCCGGTCCTCGCCCTCGGACCGTTCTCCCAGATCGTCGGGGGCCTCTGATGGCCGACGGGGCGCCCGAGCTCGCCGCCCGCCGGGCCCCGCGGATCGGCCTCGGCTCGGCCGTTCGCCAGTCGTTCGCGCGGTTCTCGCCCCGCTCGATGGCCCGCAACCCGGTGATGTTCGTGGTCTACATCTTCACGATCTTCACGGCGATCGTCACCATCGCGCCGTGGTTGTTCCCGGACATCGAGGGGGCCGGATTCAGTCGGACCTACTTCCTCGCGATCACGGTGATCCTGTTCCTCACGATCTGGTTCTCGACGTTCTCCGAGTCCCTCGCGGAGGCGCAAGGAAGGGCCCAGGCCGAGAGCCTCCGGGGGGTCCAGACCCGGGTCACGGCCCGTCGGGTCCGGCCCGACGGGAAGGAGGAGCAGGTCGAGGCGAGCCGGCTCCGAAAGGGGGACATCGTCCGGGTCGGGGACCGGGAACTCATCCCGCTCGACGGCGACGTGATCGACGGCGTCGCCGAGATCGACGAGTCGATGATGACGGGCGAGTCGGCGGCGGTCATCCGGGAGTCCGGCGGCGACAAGACGAGCGTCCTCGGGGGGAGCCGGGTGCTCCGCGGGAAGGTCGTGGTCCGGATCTCGGTCGACCCGGGCGAGGGGTTCCTCGACCGGATGATCCGGCTCGTCGAGGGGGCGACGCGCGAGAAGAGCCCGAACGAGCTCGCCCTCACCCTCCTCCTCTCGGCGTTCACGATCGCCCTGCTCGTCGCGATCCTCACATTCGACTACATGCTCGACGCCTCCGGGGCGGTGGTGGTGAGCCTCGGCACCCTCATCGCGCTCCTCGTCTGCCTGATGCCGACGACGATCGGGGGGCTCCTCCCCGCGATCGGGATCGCCGCGGTGAACCGCGTCTCCTACGCCAACGTGATCGCGAAGAGCGGTCGGGCGGTCGAGTCCGCCGGCGACCTCGACGTGCTGATCCTCGACAAGACCGGGACGATCACCACGGGGAACCGGATCGCCGTCGAGCTCGTCGCCGCTCCCGGGGTGGAGACCGCCACCCTCCTCGAGGCGTCGGAGCTCGCCTCGGCCTACGATGAGACCCCGGAGGGCCGGTCGATCGTTCGGCTCGCCTCGCGGCGTGGGGCGGCGCGGACCGGCGCCCGCCCCGAGGTCGCGAAGGTGCTCCCGTTCACCCCAGAGCGGCGGGTCTCGGGGGTCGTCCTCGCCGACGGCCACGAGATCCTGAAGGGGGCCGTCGCTTCGATCGAGGCAGTGGCGGGCCCGCTCGGGCCGGAGCTCGAGCGCACCGCCCGCGACGCGGCCCTCCGCGGGATGACCCCGCTCGCGGTCTGCCGCGACCAGCGTCCCCTCGGGATCGTGCTCCTGAAGGACGTGGTGAAGCCGGGGATCCCCGACCGGCTGCGCGAGCTCCGGCTCATGGGGATCCGCACGATCATGTGCACCGGCGACAACCGGCTCACCGCGCGGGCGATCGCGCGCGAGAGCGGCGTCGACGAGTTCGTCGCCGAGGCCCGCCCCGAGACGAAGCTCGAGCTCGTGAATCGCGAGAAGGCCGCCGGCCGGCTCGTGGCGATGACGGGCGACGGGACGAACGACGCCCCCGCGCTCGCCCGGGCCGACGTGGGGCTCGCGATGAACAGCGGCACCTCGGCCGCGAAGGAGGCCGGGAACATGGTCGACCTCGACAGCGACCCGACGAAGATCCTCGAGGTGGTCTCGCTGGGGAAGCAGCTCCTGATCACCCGAGGGGGCCTCACCACCTTCTCCGTCACGAACGACGTGGCGAAGTACTTCGCCATCCTCCCCGCGATCTTCGTCGGGATCAGCGGGGTCGCCTTCCTCAACGTCCTGGGGCTCCACGACCCGTCGCTCGCGGTGCTCGCGACGCTCTTGTTCAACGCCCTCATCATCCCGATCATGATCCCGGTGGCGCTCCGGGGCGCGCCGTTCCGACCCCGGACGGCGGTCGAGCTGCTGCGAAACAACCTCGTCGTGTACGGGATCGGTGGCTTCGCGAGCGCGTTCGTCGGGATCTTCTTCCTGTACTACGCCCTCCAGTACCTGATCGCGAGCCCGTGGATCGCGCCGATCCTGCAGGCGGTCACCCACCTCCTGGGGAGCTAGGCGATGGTGACGGTCCCCCCCGGAGCCCCGCGCGCGCCGACCGTCGCCCCGGCCCCGCGCCCCGCGGCGGACGCGGGGCGTCCCCCGTCGGCCGTGCGGGCGTCGCTCTCCTTCCTGCTCGTGCTCGCGCTCGTCGCCGGACTCGCCTACCCGACGGCGATCACGCTCGTCGCCGAGAAGCTCGCTCCGGCGACGGCCGCGGGCTCGCTCCTCCACTACCCCAACGGGACGGCGTACGGGAGCTCGGACCTCGGGCAGAACATCACGAACCCGGCGCTGTTCTGGCCCCGTCCCTCCGAGATCGACTACCAGGCGTTCGAGGGGAACGGGACCGGCGCAGGGAACGAGGTGCCGCCCGGCCCGACGGACCCCGCGCTCCTCAACGAGACGGCCTACTACGTCCGCTACTACTGCAACGAGACGATCGGGAACGTGTCCCTCTACTGCCTCGAGAACGCCACGGTCCCCATCGACCTCGTGACGCCGTCGGCGAGCGGCCTCGATCCGGACATCACCCCGGCCGCCGCGCTCGTCCAGATCCCCCGGGTCGCGTACTATGGCCACCTCTCCGAGGAGGAGTTGCGCGGCCTCGTGAACGCCCACATCGTCGAGCCGTACCTGGGCTTCATCGGCACCGAGTACGTGAACGTCCTCTCGCTCGACCAGGCGCTCCTCGCCTACCTGCCGGCGGGGACGGGCTACTGAAGGCGCGGGACGAGCTCGCCCGCGGTACGTTCTCGAGCACCGGCTCCTCCGGGAGATCGGCTCGGCCCGAGCCGGAGGGGCGGCTGGCCGAGCGGGCGGCGGATGCCGCCTACTCGGCTGGCGGGTGGAACCCCGGGGGCCAGTGCCCCTTGCGGCGGCTCCACAGGATGGCGGCGGCAGACACGGCCGCCACGGCCGCGACGATCCCTCCGAGGAGGAAGTAGCCCTCGTCCCCCGAGAGGCCGAGGAAGCCGGAGGTCGCTGTCCGCGGGGTGAAGTAGACCGGTTGGACGACGGGGTCCCCGTTCACGGAGAGCACACCGGACGACGGAGTGGCCACCCAGCCGGCGGGCGCGCTCACCGTGTAATCGTAGCTCCCGTTGTACGCCCCGAGGGGCAGGGAGAGGTCGCCGGTCCGCGAGGTCTGGGGGGTCCCGTTGAAGGTCACCGTCCAGTTCGTGCCGGCAGGCAATCCGGATTCCCGGAAGGTCACCGAGTAGGTCGGCCGGGGCTTCACGATGGCCGTGAAGACGACCGACTCGCTCACCGCGTGGTCGGCGACCCGGATCAACCCGCTCGAGGGCGACGAGAGGAACCCGGTCACGTTCGCCACGACGAACTCGTACTCCCCGTTCGGCTCGGAGAAGTCGATCCCGCCGGGGGTGGTATTCGCGGCGACGCCGGCGAGCGAGACGGTCCACGCGGTCGCGTTCGGTAGCCCGCTCTCGATGAACTCGACCGGATACGTCGATTGGCCGAGCGACGGCGCGTAGCGGACGGGGACCGTGGCGGGTCCCCCGGCGACCGTGACGTTGCCGGTCGCGGGCGCGGGAGAGAACTCCGGTTCGCCGCCGACGGTAAACGGGTACGTCCCGTTCGGCTCCCGCAGCGTGATCGTGGTCGATGGCGGGGTGCCGGTCGCGTTCTCGATCTCGCCCGCGAGGTCGACCCCCCAGCCCGATCCGTACGATAGTCCGCTCTCCTGGAAGGTAATCGGGTAGGTCGGGGCGGGGGCGGTCGAGGGCGCGACCGACACCGTACCGGACCCCTCGTTGGCGACGTACAGGTCGCCGGGGCCGGATCCAGGGGCGGTGAGGCCGCCGCTCGGGTCGTAGGCACCTGCGATCGGGGCCGCGCCCGTGGGGATGGTGCCCAGCACCTCTTCCGCCGCCGGCTCCACGACGGTAAGGGCGTTCGACCCCGCATCGGGAACGTAGACGTAGCCGTTGCTCGAGTCGTCGAACGGCGCGGTCGGCTCGGCGCCCGTCGGCAGCGCGACGAGGATCGAATCGGTCGCCCCGTTCACGACCGCGACCTCGTTCGCCCCGGCGAGGGTCACGAGCAGGTAGCCCGTCGTCGGGTCGTAGGCGACCCCGTCGGGGGCGGCGCCCGTGGGGAGCGAGAGGTACCCCGCGACGGACTCGGTCGCCCCGTCCACGACCGCGACGGAGGAGTTCCCCTGGAGGGCCACGTAGAGCTCGCCGTTCCGCGGGTCGAACGCGGCGGCGGCCGGCCCGGGGCCGACGGTGAGGTTCCCGACGACGGAGTTGTTCCGGCCCGCGACGATCGCGAGCTCGCCGGTCGCGGACTCGAAGACGTACACCGCCCCCGTCGCCGGGTCGACGACCTCCCCGGTCGGTTCGCCGGCAACGGGGATCCACTGGGCGACGGCGTCGGTCGCGGCGTCTACCGCGAGCACGGTGTCGTTCTCCGGGCTCGCGGCATACACCTCGTCGTTCGACGCGTCGTAGGCGAGCCCCGAGAGGGGGTTGGGGACCTCGATCGCCGAGTTCGCGAGCCGGTTCGACTGGTCGTCGATCGCCACGAGCGCCCCGGTCGCGCCGAACGGCGGACCGCCGAGGCTCGCGGTGACGAAGATCGCCTTCTGCAGCGGATCATCGACGACGCTCGTCGGGTGGACGAGCCGGGGGAGCGATGCGTCCGGCGTGCCCGACGTGGCGTTCACGGCCGAGAGGTTCCCCGAGTCGAGGTTCGCCACGTAGACCGTGGCGTCGGATGGGTCGAACACCGCCGAGAGCGGATCGAGGCCGACGGGGGCTTGGGCGAGCGTCGCCAGCGAGCTCCCGCTGATCGACGTGAGGTTGCCGAGGGCCAAGCCCCCGCTGGTCGGGCTCGCCACGAAGGCATGGCCGCTCGAAGGGTCGACCGCAATCGACGTCGGATCCGGGAGCGAAGCGCTCCCCGACACCGTGTTGGACGACGTGGCGATGCCCGTCACGTTGTCGGAGGCGCGGTTCGCGACGAGGACGAGCTCCGTCACGGGGTCGTAGGCGATCGCGTCGGGGTCAGCTCCGACCCGGATCGACGTCCCCACGGTGCTCGAGCTCCCCAGCACGATCGTCACGTTCCCGTCGCCGGCCGGGGCCGGGATCGCCACGTAGAGGTCGAGGTTCACCGGGTCGAAGGCGATCGCGATCGGGGGCCCCGCGAGCCGGAGCGTCCGGTCGACGGTGAGGGCCACCGGGTCGACGATGGAAAGGTTCGAGTCCCGGTAGTTCCCGACGTAGAGGTAGCCGTTCGCCGGATCGAACGCGAGACCGGCCGGACCCCCAGGGATCGTGACGTTGCCGTCCACGAGATCGGTCGAGCTGTTGATCTCGACGACCGAGCCCATCGAGGAATTCCCGGACCCATCCAGGTACACCGCATCGTTGGCGCTGTCATAGGCGAGGGCGGTCACGTTCGTCACATACGAAGTGAGCACGGTCTCGCCGAGGAGTCCGCCATCCGAGGGGTCGATTGCGGCGAGGACGGGCGAAAGGCCCCCCGATGCATTGACGACCATGGCGCCGACCAGCAGCTGGCCGTTCTGTGGATCGTAGACCGACGCGGTGGGGAGCACCACCTGGTCCCCGGCGACGTCGTTCCCCCCGAGCAGCGTGTCGTTGTAGAGCCCGAGCGTGGCGTTGACGGCCCCGATCGTCCCCTCGGCCGGTGGGGACCCGGTCGGGCCGGCGAGGCTCGTCCGAGAGGTCGGTCCCGGTGGGGGCCCGCCGAGGCCGGGGGGGTGGGCCATCGTGCCGGGCGGGGCGAGCGCGGCGGCGAGCAGTAGGGCGAGGCCGGCCCAGGCCGGCACGGAGAGCGAAGGTCGGTCCGGCATCCCAGGGGCGGAAGGACAGAGGAAGTTCTAGAAAACTACTCGTCTCCCCCCGTCGCACCCCCGGGGGCGCCGCCGACCCGCCCGGTTCGACGGGAACGCCGGCGGGAGAGGAGGGCGACGACGATCGCCGCGGCGGCCAACGCGAGGCCGCCGACAAGGACCGCACGGTCGACCGTCGTCGGCCCCCCGGACCCGGGGCCGATCGCCGGCGCCCAACGGATCGTCAGGTTGACGGTCGCGCCGTCGACCACGACCGCCCCGGAGTTCGGCGTCGGAACGTACCCGGCGGGTCCGTCGACCACGTAGGGGAACGTCCCGTTCTCGGAGAACATGGTGATCGTCGCGTTCGTCCCGGCGGCCCGCACGCCCGCGAACGTCACCGACCAGTTCGCGCCGGACGGAAGTCCCTCCTCGCGGAAGGTCAAGAGGTAGTGCCCCGGACCGGGCCCGTGGAACGCGACAGGCCGGCCGACCCCCTGGCCATCGACTACCAGCGTGCCGAAGGTCGGATCCGCCTCATACCCCGGGCCGGCCTCGACCGCGAAGGAGTAGGAGCCGTTCGGCTCGAGGAAGAGGAGCTCGGGGGCCTCAGCCCGGTCGAGCGACCCATTGATCGTCCCCGCCCAGAGGGTGCCCGGCGGAAGCCCGGTCTCGCTCAGGACGATCGGGTAGGCGGCGGGGAGCGCTCCCAGCGAGAGGGCCGAAACCGCACCCGATCCCTCATCGGTCGCGAACAGCTCGCCGTCCTCCGGATCCACGGCGAGGTCGACGGGGGCGAGACCGACTGAGACCGACCCGACGATCGCTCCGGTCGCGCCGTCCAGGGCCGTCACCTCCGAGCTGCCCACGTCCACGGAGTAGACGAGCCCGTTCGCCGGGGAGTAGGCGACCGCCTCGGGGGAGAGCCCGACCGTCTGGACCGGCCCGGGACTCCCCCCTTCGACCGGCAGGAAGGCGACCTCGGAGGAGGCCGACAGCGCCGCCGCGAAGTACGGTCCGAGGGGATCGAACGTCACCGCCGCCGGGGCGGAGCTGTTCCCGGTCGATTCGTTCGCCACCACGCGGTCGGTCGCCTCATCGATCTCCGCGACCCGGTTCGCTCCCTCGACCGCCACCGCGACGATCCCGGCCGCCGGATCGACGGCGATCCCCTCGGGCATCGGCCCGACCGCCACGGCCGTCGCGGGGCTCTCGGTGGTCGGGTCGATCACCGTGACCTCGCCGGACTCGAGATCCGAGATGTACACGGCGGCGTAGGCCGGGTCGATCGCCACGTCGAACGGCGCGCTCCCGGCCTCGATCGTCGCGACGATCGCGAGCGAGCTCCCGTTGACGGCGAGGACCGTGCCGCGCAGCGGGCTCGTCACGTACAGTAGCCCGTTGCCGGGGTCGAAGGCGACCCCGTAGAGGGGGGCGGGGGCCAAGAGCCCGCCGACGATGCGGTCGGTCGCCGGGTCGATCTCGAGGAGGAGCCCGGTCCGGTTCACCGTGCCGACCGCCCCGGTCTCGGCGGCGGCCACGAAGACGTCGCCCGTGTCGAGGTCGACGGCCGTGCCGTACGGGACGACGGTCCTCGGGAGGGTACCGACGGCGCTCCCGGTCGCCTCGTCGACGATGCTCACGTTGTCGGAGAACTGGTTCGCCACGAATAGCTCGCCGAGCGGGGGGGCGATCGCGAGCCCGACCGGGCCAACCCCGACGGGGATGATCCCGACGAACGAGCGGCCACCGGCCCTCAGCACCGAAACGTTCCCGGACGCGCTCGCGTTCGCGGGCGGCGCGCTCGCGACGTAGACGTCGCCGCTCGCCGGATCGACCGCGACGGCCGAGGGGTCCGGGATCGAGACCGTGGCCGTCACCGACGCGTCCGCCCCGTCGATCACCGAGAGGTTGTTCGAGCCGGTGTTCGCGACGTACACCGAGCCGTCGACGGGATTCCACGCGACGGCCGAGGGCGCGGTGCCGACCGGTATCTGGCGGACGATCTCCCCGTCCTCTGGATCGAGCGCCACGACGGTGTCGGTGTCCGAGGAGGCGACGAACAACTCCCCGTTCACCGGATCGAACGCGATCCCTGTCGGGTCCGGGACGGCCCAGGCGCCGAGGGGGGCCCCCGAGGCCGCCTCCACGACGCTCACGTTGCTCGAGTAGGTGTTCGCCACGTAGGCGATCGCCCCCGTGGTGTTGAACGCCACCGCGGCCGGCCCGGTGCCGGCGACCACCTCCATCGCGAGGCGGCCCGTCGATCCGTTCAGGACGCTGACGAGGTCGGACCCGAGGCCCCCGGTCCAGATCGTCCGGGTGCCCGGGTCGTAGCCGAGCATCCCGGGCGAGGCGCCGGTCGAGAGGGGGACGGTGAGGTTCACGTACCCGTCGGCGGGGTTGATGGCGAGGAGGGCCGGCGTCGCGCCGGTCGGGGCCGTTCCGACGAAGAGGATCCCGCCGGCCGGGTCGTAGACCACCGACTCGGGCTCGGGGAACGGGCCTCCGAGGAAGTTTCCCGGGATCCGGGTGTTGTTGGCGAGCGCGAGGGTCGCCGTGACCACCCCGCTCGAAGCCGCGGCCGGTCGCCCTCCTGGTTCGGCGCCTCCCGTCGGCGCGGCGCTCGGGGGGTCCGAGATTCCCCCCGCGGACCGGGCCGTTTCCCGGTCGAGCGTCTTCGGATCGTCCGCGAGCGAACGGGGCCCCGCCGGACCCGGGAGGGAGGCGCTCAGGAGAACGGTCCCCACGAGGCTCGCCACGAGGAGGGCCCGCGCCGCCGGCCTCTTCCCCGCGCGCATCCGACCGCCGCGGGTCCCCGATGGGGCCGGCGTAGAAATAGGGGGAGGGGGAACGGCGGGCCAACCCGGAGGTCCAAGTAGACGGCCGATGCTCCTTCCCTGATGCTCCGCGGGGCCCCGGACGGCGCGCGGCCGGACGAGACGTTGTGGATCTCGGTCGAGGACCTTCCCCCGACCGCGAGCGAGCGCCGGCGTCGGGCCCAGAAGAACGCCCTCGTTGCGTTCGGGTTCTACGGCTTCGCCGTCGCGGTCGTGGTGCTGTTCGCCGTCCTGATCCGCCTCCGCCTCGACGCTCTCAGCGTCCTCCTCCTCGGGGCGGTCGTCGGCGCGGTGGGGGTGGTCCAGCTCCTCAGCTACTCCCGGATGGCGGAGCGCGACGCGCGCTCCGATCGGGCCCTCGCCCTCACCAAGGTCGGTTCGAGCCCGGGATCGCTCTTCCTCGCCGGGGAGGCGGACCTCGAGATCCCGTGGCGGCTCACCGGGCCGCCGTACGTGGCCGCCGACGAGTGGGCGTGGCGGTTCGTCCTTCCGTACGAGGACGCGGACGGGGAATCGTGCCGCGAGCGGCTCGGCCCGGCCGAGATGGCCGCCGTCCTGAAGCTCCCGCACCGCCCCCCCTGGGAGGTCGCCCCGGAGTTCCGCCACGAGCTCGCGCGGGAGTTCCGGGTCCGTGGGCTCCCGACCCCGGCCGAGGTCGAGAGCGACGCCGGGGAGCGTCCGGAGTCCCGGTCGACGTAGGGAGGACGAGGGTCGCCCGGGAGGGTCAACCGATGACCCTCGGGGACCCGGTGGAGGTCCGGGGGGATGGCGTCCGGCGGGCCCCCGCCTACGAACAGCCCTTCGCGCAGCCCTCGGCCGCGAGGACCAGCGGCGGGATCGCGATGCCGACCGCGGCGAGGCCGAGGGCGATCCCGGCGGCGTCCGCGATGCTGTCCTGGGAGGCCTCGTCCGCGGCGATCGTGCTCGGGTAGAGCTGGACGACCACGCCGATGATCGCGAGCAATAGGGCCATCGACGAGAGGACCAGTTGCGCGAGCACGTCGGAGATCGCGAGCGCTAGGACCGCGCAGATGAGCGCGAGGAAGCCGACCGCGAGCCCGACGATGAAGTTCCCGTCGATCGACTGGGTGAGGTACTTCAGCAGGAGGCCCGTGAGCAACGTGAGGAAGTTCAGGATGGCGTTCGTGATGTTCAACGCGACCGAGCCGGCGGCCGAGGCGAGGTAGTCGAAGAACCCGCTGAACGGATCGTTCCCGCCGAACTCCGGCACGAGCGTGGTGAGCGAGGTGACCGCGCTACCGGCCGCGAGGAGCGCGGCGACCCCTCCGGCGGCGATGCTCGCGACGGTCGTCTCCACCGCGGTGGAGGCGCCCTCGGTGGCGCCGGTCGCGGTCCCGAGGCTCACGATGTCGATGACGTACATCACGAGGGCCACGATGGCGAAGACGAGACCGAACACCCCGGCGGCCGTATCGAGGAAGATCGAGAGGTCCTGGCCGGAGACGTTGGCGCTGAGGGGGCTCAGGATCGGCCCGGAGAGCGAGAACGTGTCGAAGATGTTCTGCATCGAGGAGTTGTAGTCGGCCGACGTGATCGAGCCGGCCCCGAGCAGGACCGAGAGGAACGGCAGGGCGACGTAGGCGATCCCCTCGCCGAACGCGGTCTCGAGGGCGTTCTTCACCTTGTTGTAGACGTCCTGGAGCTGCTGCTCGATCCACTGCAGGATGAAGTCGAACGCCTGGACGATCGCCTGGATCGCGGTCTCCACGGCGCTCACCACGGCGTTCCACGCCCCGATGATCGCCTGGCCAATCTCGTCGGCGACGCTGACGATGAAGTCGACGACCGCGAGGACGACGGAGACGATCGCGTCGGCGATCGAGGTGATGATGTTCCCGAGCGCCTGCCAGAAGTTCGTCGGAGGGCTACCAATCGTGCTGTCGTAGCCGGCGAGCGGGAAGTACGGCGCCACCTGGAGGATCGACCCGGAGATTCCCAGGAGCTCGAACTGGGTCTGGCTCAGCGACTCGTAGGCGCCAATGACGTACCCGGCCGCGTTGTGCGGGGTGAGCGCCGTGAGCAGGGCCGCGGCGCAGCTCGAGTCGAGGGTGACGGTGACGCTCCCGATGATGTCCGCCGTGGAGCTCGACTGCGGGGTGCTGATCTGGGGATCGGCGTCCGCGAGGCACGGGAGGGCGTTCGTGTCCCCCGTCGCGAAGGTGTTGTTGAGCGAGGAGTTGACGAAGGCGGTGCGGCTCACGAGGAGGAGGTTCTGCCCCGACTGGAAGGGGGTCCCCGACCCGGAGTCGTCGATGTCGACGTAGAACGCGTAGAAGTGCTGGTCGCCCTCCCAGCGCAGCCCGTAGCCGGGGATCGACTGGACCTCGCCGGTCGAGTTGAGGAGGGTGACCGGCACCCGGTCGAGCGTGTACACGGTGGCGTCGCCGCTGAAGCCGCCCTGGTTGAACGTCTGATCGACGCCCGGCTCGTTCGAGAAGGTGATGGTCGTGCCGCCTTCCGAGCCGGCGCTCAGGTCGTAGTTGAGGTAGATGTTGAGGCTGATCGTGAACGTCGAGTCGGTCGGGTTGACGGGGAGCTGGTAGGAGTCGTCGTAGGTGAAGAACCAGTTGATGTCGTAGCCGCACGTCTTGACCGGGTTGCCGCAGTAGTTGTTCGAGCCCGAGACCGACGGGGTGTAGAGGGAGGGGGACCCCGAGACGTCGTTGTCCTGGATCTGCACGACCCCGCCCGAGTTCGAGTCCGCGCCGAAGTCGAGGACCGAGATCTCCCCGGTCTCGGCGTTGTCGAGGGTGAAGCCGAGGACCTCGGGTCCCGACGCCGGAGCGATCGCCTGGCTATCGGCCGCCCCGTTCGTCCCGGTGCTGTACGCCGTCGGGTTCAGCGGGCCCGTGTAGCTGAGCCCGTCGTACGGGTAGTCGCCGCCCGGGGAGGAGGTCCCGTAGCTCGCGACGGCGTTCTGGTAGAGGTAGTGGTCCGCGGTGAGGTCGTAGGTGGAGGCGCCGTACGCCTTCTCGCCGTTCGTGAGCCCGCTGTCCCCGGCCGCGTTGACGTCCCACGGGGCGATCTGGAACTGCCGGTCCCCGTAGTACGTCGCCCAGGCGTGCGGGTTGGCGACCCCGCACCCCTCGCCGAGGGCGTAGCTCGAGTTCTCGCTCGGGTAGTACGGGAGCCCCTGGACGACGCTCAACTTGTAGTACTGCTGGGTGTAGGGGTAGTAATCGACCGGCGTGAAGGTCATCGTCTCGCCGTTGAAGTCGGTGTAGTTCGCGTCCCGCGGCTCGGAGCAGTTGAACACGGGGGTCGAGACCTCCTGTCCCGTGGTGAGGCCGGAGCCGTACGGGTCGGCGAGGTTCGGGTTCGTGTAGTAGCTCACGAGGATCTGGGCGCTCTCGATCGTGCCGGTCCCACCGGAGACCTCGAGACCCCAGGTGGTCGAGGCTTGGAACTGGTCGATCGTGAGGCCGCTGACCGCCGAGACGGGCCCGCCGACCGGGGTGTTCGTGATCAGGCTCACGTTCCCGACCGCTCCCGAGGGGGCGCCGAGCGAGTAGGAGGTCGGCGCGAACGGGTCCTCGAGGTTGATGAGCGTCATCGAGAGGGCGCCCGGGTCCGCCGAGGCGATCTCATAGTAGAGGGTGATCGAGGTGACGGACTGCAGGTCGTCCGGGTGCTCGACCCCGGAGATGTAGACGGCCCCCGCATTCCCGGGCGAGAAGCTCGCCGTGTCGGTCGAGCTGAACGCGTCGGTGAACTCGTGGCTCCCGTCGAGGATGCCGTCGCCGGCGACGTTCGGGTCGAGGGGGTTCACGACGTAACCGGTGACGGTGCCGAACACCTCCTGGAAGTCGGTGAGACCCGCGTGGTCGGTGTCGGCGTCGGGCTGGATCCCGCCGATCAGATAGTACTCGACGAAGCTCGTGAGGCCCGTCCCGCTGGACGGGTCGTTGAGCGGCGCGCCGAGCACCGTGGCCGCGTATTCGTCGGGGAGACCATTCCCGTCCCAGTTCGGCACCGCGATGAGCGTCGCGTTCGCCCAGGCGAGCGCGCCGGAGGGGCTCTCGACCTCGACCGATAGGACCGGGTTCCCCGAGAGCGTGTAGGTGTGCCCGACCGTGGAGGTGAGCGACCGCGAGGTCGAGGAGAACGTTCCCGACCCGTCGCCGAACGACCAGTAGTAGGTGAAGGACCCCGGCGAGGAGAGGGCGTCGGCGGCCGAACCGAGAACGGTCGCCGTGAACGTCGAGGTGTGGTTCTCCCCGTAAATCGTGTAGTCGTCGTAGGGCAGCACGACCCGGATCGGCTGGTCGACGACCGTCACCGTCGTGGTCAGGACATACGTGCTCGAGCCTCCCGCGGCGGAGAGGTCGAGGGTCACGGTATACGTCCCGAGGGCGAGGAAGGAGTGCCCGGCCTCGAGGCCGGTCGAGTCGGGGCTCCCGTCCCCCCAGTTCCACGACCCGGTGAGGAGGGCCGAGTCGGTCGGGGAGGCCCCGATCCCGACTGGCTCGAAGATCTCGAGCTCGTCGACCGGGACGGTCCGGCTGGGGAGGGAGGCGGTGATCGGGAGATCGGTGACCGTGATCGACTGCGAAAGCGAGCGGCTGACCCCCTCCGGATCGGTGACCGTGAGCGTCACGGAGAACGTGCCGATCCGGGTGAACTCGAACGCGGTCTCGGCGCCCGCCGCCCGCAGCGAGTCGGACGTCGTCCCCTCCCCGATCGTCCAGGCATAGGTGAGGCCCGCGGCCGGCCCGCTCGGGCCGCCGGGGAAGGCGAGGCTCGGGGTGGCGTTGAGGGCGAGCTCGGTCCACTCGGAGACGGTCGAGGGGAGCGTGAAGGCGGGGACCGGCCCAGGGTCCTCGACGTGCAGGAACGTCCAGTTCGCCGTCTGGAGGCCGAGGGCCCCGTCCGAACCGTACACGATCAGGGCGTAGGTCGTGGCGGAGTACTGGTAGATGTGTGAGGTGGTGAAGTTCCCGCCCGCGGCGCCGATCACGGCCTGGGCGAACGTTCCCCCGTCCCCGAACGCCCAGCTCGCCACGAACGTCCGCGACTTGAGGTCCTCGCTCGTGAGGGACCCCGAGAGCGGGATCGAGGTGGACTGCACGACGTTCGTCGACCCGGTGATCGAGACCGACGGCGCGACATCGGTCACCGTCGCGTCGATCAGCTCCTCGATCGGCATCACCGCGAGGTGGGAGAGCCCGGTCGGGTCGACCGTCTCGATCTCGAAGGTGTACATCCCATGGGCCGCCCAACGGTGGGTCATGGTGATCGTCGCCATGGTCGGCTCGGCGATCGACGGGGCGGGGGTCGTCGAGACGGCGGTCGTGCCGTCGCCGAAGACCCACTCCGTGGTGAGGCTCGTGCGGGCCGGGGAGAACACCTGGGCATGGAGGAAGACGAGCTGGCCCAGGGAGGCCGCGTTCGCGTCGACGCTGAAGCCGGTAAGGCTGCTCGCGACCATCGTCCCGGTCTTGACCTGCGGCAGGCAAACCGGGGCGGGCGTGCAGCTCGGGGACTGGTCGCCCCAGAACGAGAGGCTGACCGAGACCGGGTTGGTTCCGGTCGGCGCGACGTTCCCGGGTTCCTCGTAGCTGAGCCCGATCGAGTTCTGATCGACGAGCTGGATCGGTACATCGGTGAGCGTCGCGGTGTCCCCGCTCGGGTCCGAGGTACGGACGATCGTCGTCGAGTCGACGAGCTCGGCGTCGGAGTAGAGGCCGACGAGGATGGTGTTCCCGGCGGTGCCGAGGACGGTGACGGTGATGTTGACGAGGGTGTTGACCGCCGTGATCCCGACGTTCGGCGCGGAGCCGTAGACGAGGACGCTCGTCGACGCGCCGACCCCGAGCCCCTCGTCGTCCGTGACGGTGAGCCCGACGGGGTCGGTCCCCGGGGCGAAGAAGCCGGCCCGGCCCGTGACCCCGTACGAGGTCGACATGTCCGTGACGGTCGCGCTCCCGGCGTTCCAGGTGTAGTTGAGCAGCGGCTGCTCCGACGGGACGTCGTGGGAGGACGCCCCGGAGAAGGTCGCGATGCTTCCGACGTGGGTGGTCGACGGAATCGGCGGCGAGACCTCCGCGGTGGGCGGCGGGTTGAAGATCTTGACCGCGAGCGTGGTGCTCGCCTCGACGCCCTGGGGGTCGATCGCGGTCAGCGTGACCGTGTAGGTCCCGGCCGTGGTGTAGTTGTGGCTCGTCGAGATCCCGGCGCCGAGCGCGCCGTCCCCGAAGTTCCACCAGTAGCGCAGGTGCGGCTGGACGGACGGGCTGTCCGTGGTGAGCGCGGCGGAGAAGGAGACGTTCGTGTCCTCGGCGTAGGTGGCCGCGGGGGAGGAGGGCGTCTCGAGCGAGATCACCGGGTGGGGCGCCGGGTCGGTGACCGAGATGTCGGAGAGGTAGCCCCGGCCGACCGCGCCGGTGCGGTTGTCGAACGAGGTCACGGTGACGACGTAGTTCCCTGCGAGGTCGTAGGCGTGCTCGACCGAGTTCCCCCAGCTCGAGTTGCCGTCGCCGAAGTCCCACAGGTAGGCGAACGTGTCGGACTCGTACTGGGCCGGGAGCGTCGAGGTGCTCGCCGTGAAGAGGATCGAGTGGTCGATGGACGTCGTCGAGGGAGAGGCTACGGGGTTGACGGTCAGCGTCGGCGGGTTGATCGTGATGAGGACCGTCGCGATCCGGTAGTCGCCCGCCGCGTCGTAGACGGTCAGCGACGCGTCGTAGGAACCCGCGGCGGAGTAGACGTGGGTGAAGGTGACGGTGGTGCTCTCGGAGCAGACCGCGT